>CAZYRC010000076.1:0-1686 GCA_964649505.1 uncultured Candidatus Saccharibacteria bacterium | reverse complement strand
CCGTCGAATTGATCCGAATTCCCACCTGGATACTCTATTGTATTCATCATTAACTTTATCATTATAGCATGTTCTTGTATATTTTGCAATATGTGGGGATAATTTTGCTTGTTTTTTCTCCATCGCCTCCCTATACTGATACAAAGTATGAACGCGCCACCGTCGCGCGGTCCACTATGGCATGTACGTCAGGACGAGCTTGACCTCTCATGGAATCACATTATTTTAACCAAATAAGGAGACCACCGTGTCACAACCAGAACCAATTCATCGCCGGCGCGTCACGCTGCGCGGCGTTATCTACCGAGATGGCAAACTATTTTGCCAAATGCTCAAAAAAGACCCTCACAATGAAGTGGAGCCCTACTGGTGCATTCCAGGTGGCGGCATCGACTTCGGCGAGACGCTCGAGGAGGGGCTCATTCGCGAGATTATCGAAGAAACCGGGGTTACGCCAGAAGTAGGACGACTCTTATTCATCCAGCAGTACCACGATGGCGACAAGGAATTCCTCGAGTTTTTCTATGAGATCAAAAATGTCGACGATTTTGATACGATTGATCTCGCAAGTACAAGTCATGGATTGATCGAGATCGACAAGTATGGTTTCATCGACCCTAGGAAAGAAAATGTCTTACCGGCCTTCTTCCAAACATTAGGCATTGCGCAGTATCTCGGTAAAGAGACACTTCCGGTCTATTACTACTCGCAAGGTCTCAGCAAAAAGTAATATATTTCACAGATAGCACCCCGCACTCCCCTATAGTAGGGGTATGAGTGAACGCTACCGACGACTTTTCGACCGTACCCAAGTAAATCAACGCATCGGCCAATTGGCAAGCGAAATCACCGCCCGTTATCCTGGCGAAAGCGAGCTCGAACGACCCCTCTTCGTCGGGCTGCTTCGTGGTGCCATGCCGTTTGCGAGCAAACTGATGTTTGAGATCGAGCGTCAGGCACCAGATTTTCACCCCGAGCTCGATGTGATGATGGTCAGCACGTATGGGAGCGGACGACATGCCGGCGAGCCGCGTATCGTCACAGATCTCGCGCAAACGACCTCTGTTTTTGGCCGCCCAGTTGTGATTCTCGACGATGTACTCGACCAGGGTATCACGGCGGATTTTGTCACAAAACACCTCGACAAACTCAACCCCGGCAGCATCGAACTCGCCGTCCTCGCGAAAAAAGCGGTCAGCCGAGTGTACGATATCGAACCGGACTACTACGGATTCGACGTCGGTGACAAATGGATCGTCGGTATGGGAATGGACGATGCACGTGCTGGCAACGAACACTACCGCTGGCTCGACGAGATCTGGGAGGTCGCACAGGACGACGACCCACCGATGAAGGCCGAGCTCAGCAACGCCCACTAAGCCAATTCGACGTGTTTGCGTGCCCAGGCGAGCGCCGCTTCGGTGCGCTTGCGCGCTTCGAGACTTTTTACCGGTGGACGATCATCGCCCCACCACTGTCGCCACGCCCATTCGGCGGGGTTCAGACACTCGAATTGATCGAGATGCGCGAGCTTGCCATTCACGAACCGCGCGTTGCGCTCGGTGTAATCAAACGAGTAGCCCGTACGTTCCAGTGCTTTGCTACTCCCACCGTTTGCGCGGATAACCCCTGCAGTCAGGCGGTGCAGCCCCAACTGATCAAAGGCGTACATCGTCCGTGCTTTAT
>CAZYRC010000075.1:0-1723 GCA_964649505.1 uncultured Candidatus Saccharibacteria bacterium | reverse complement strand
AAGACGCCGATCGATTTGGCCTCGCTCAGCTCCACCAGCTCAGAGGTCGCGTCGGGCGCAGCGAGCACCAGAGCTATTGCTTTCTCTTGATGAGCACAACCAAAAAACCCACCGAACGTCTGCGCGAGGTCGAAAAATCCGACGACGGATTTTACCTTGCCGAAGCCGACATGCGCCTACGTGGTCCGGGCGAAATCTACGGACGGATGCAGCACGGCGTGCTCAATCTCCAGATCGCCACACTCGCTGACACCCAACTCATCGCCCGCGCCCAGCGTGCCGCAAAACAGTTCATCGCCGGCGCCCATGACCTCGCCAACTATCCAGCGCTCGCCGCCCGCATCTACTACTATCAGCGCCTGACAACCCTCAATTAAGTTGGTATAATAAAACTATATGTACTCTGGGACAACAATCCGAACAAAATCGGGCAATATCATGGGCGTCCACCAGCGGATCGACCGCGTGGCGCGGGTAAATCTTGCGTCGATGCCAGGGATGGGGCGCGATTTCCCGCGCATTCGCAAGATTTTGCATTTTGAGGGCAACAACGGCCCTGACGGTATTAAACGTAAAAGCCCAAGCGTCGATGAGCCGTGGCACTATATCGACCCCGAGAACCCCGACGACACAGCGCTGCTCGATATGATTCGCGATCATCACGCGAATTTGGTCGAGGCGCTCCGTTCACACAACGACGTGCGCGCCGCGTTCGAGGCGGCCTGGGTGGCGCATGCCATCACCGACGGCCTGACGCCCGCTCACCATTATCCGCTCGCCGACAAGATCGAGGAGCTCTGGGGCAAGCCGAAAGAATCGCGTATTTCAATCAAAGAAAAAAATTTCATCAAAGGCAAAAATCGCCGCGAAACGCTCCGCAAAAACTGGGAATATTGGGGCGCAAAAGGCGTATTCATCACACACGGCCTGTTCGAATTCGGCGTTGCGACGAGCATCAAAACGACGAAATTTTCAGACTCGCTCTGTGACAAAGCCTGGCTCAAAGACGCCGATCAAAAAGGTCTCGACGCTGTTTTTCTCGAGACGATGCAGCGCGTCCATGGCCTCGCCATGTACGAAACGTTCTGGAAAAAAGGCTGGAACACCCGCCTCGCGCGCCAGACCCGCCAAATCCTCATCCCGGAGATTTGTCGCGTCGTGATTTATGCGTGGTACAGCGCCTATCAGGAGGCGCAGCGATGACGCAAATTCGTGTGATCGCGGGGCTCTACGGCGGGCGCAAACTCGACGCGCCGAGTTTTGACAATGCCCGCACCAAACCCATGGGCGAACGCATCCGCAACGCGATGTTCAACCGCATCGGTAGCGAGATTGAAGGCGCGCGCGTGCTCGACGCATTTGCTGGTACCGGCGCGCTCGGACTCGAAGCGCTCAGCCGTGGCGCGCGGGCAGCGACATTTGTCGAACGCGACCGTATTGCGCAAAAAATCGTCGCAAAAAACATCGTCTCGCTCGGCGCCGAAGAAAAATCCGAATTAATTCGCACGACCGTCAACAATTGGCTCGAAACCGCCGCACCAGAGAGCTATGACCTGATTTTTGCCGATCCGCCGTACCACGACTTGCAGTTATCCACAGTCTCGAAACTTTTTGGTCTTCTCAAACCGAATGGGCTTATGATATTATCATGGACAGGAAGAGGTGAGGGACCAAATCTTACAAACGGAATTGTTGTGGTGGACAATCGTAGTTATGGAAATGC
>CAZYRC010000074.1:0-1807 GCA_964649505.1 uncultured Candidatus Saccharibacteria bacterium | reverse complement strand
GTCGTTAAATTATTTTTCAGCAATCGCACGACGCGTGACGTACCCTACGCAGATCGTCTCGCTGAGCGCGAAGCGCAGCACGCGGGTGTCGAAATTCATCATCATATCACGCGCGAAACGCCGCCTTCGACGATGCAAGCGGGTCGGATCGATCTCGACACATGTGTGCACGCGGTCGAGGGTGAGGCGATGTATTTGCTCTGCGGATCGGTCGATTTTGTGCGCGATATGTGGCGCGGATTGGTCGATCGTGGCGTCGCAACCAGCGCGATAAATACGGAGACATTTTTTGAATGAGTGAAAAACTAAACGTCACGATCGAGCGCAACGATGCGCAGCGCCAGGCTGCGATTGCGCAGCTCGGTGCGCGGGCCTGCAACGCGTGTCTGGGGTTGCAGCTCGGCGCGTGCGCGGGCAAAGAAAATGACGCGGTGCCGTGTCCACCAAAAGCCGAACAAACCAAGCGTGAAATTGTCGCGAATGTCGGTGGAAATGCGGGGTCGTATCGTTCGCAGCTTGCGGATGAAAGTACGTCTGCTGTCTGGGCGAAATTGCAGCCTATCGTGAAACCAGAAACGATTGCGCCGAAAAAACCAATTACTCCGCCGCGCAAAAATCCAGTGCGAGAAGCGCATGTTGCGCCGCCGTCCGTGCCTGCTCGTCCGCTGCCGCCGCGTGCGGTCCCGCGACAGCAAAAACCAATTTCTCACGAAATTCATTCACTTGGCGATGCTGTCGCGGATTTGGCCGCCTTGATAATCCCTGTCAAAGCACTAGGTCGTGCGGTCAAAAAGTAGTATACTGCTCGTATGCAGACTGTGATAAAACTTCTCGCCGACGGATTGATGATTCCAATTGTAGTAATCGCTTTTTATGCGCTGGTATGGCGCGTGCCAAGAGATGATCGATTTGATCGTTACACGCGGATTTTTATGGCGGGGGTTACGTCGTATTTTGTCGCAAAAATTATCGGGATGATTTGGCAGCCAGAGCAGCTTCGTCCGTTTGAACAGCTCGGTGTCGATCCGGGCGCAGCGTATCTCAACAACCCCGGATTTCCATCGGATCACGCGCTATTCGCGACGTTTTTGACGCTGGCGGTGTGGTACGGGACGCGCTCGCGTGCACTGTCGGTCCTGATGGGATTGCTCACCGTCGCGGTGTGTGTCGGTCGTGTGCTTGCGCTGGTGCATACACCACTCGATATTGCGGGCGGAATTCTCGTTGCGTGCATCGGTGCTGTCTGGTACAAAACATATGCAAAAACACGACTAAAAACCCATCTAGCCAGACGTGCAAAAAAGTAGTACAATAGTACAAAAGCAATAAATTGGAGTGTTTATGAGTCAAGAAAATTCGGCAGATGTAGCTCAGTCTCGCGTATCCGCAATTGTGCCAATGGCACGACGAGAATTTGTCAGTACGATCGTCACAGGGCTTGGTGTTGGTTTGGTGATTGCCGGGCTGTTTTATCTATTCAATTCACTCGTTTTTACACCAGTTTTGTGCCGCGCACAGTCGACGACGGGCTGTGAACAAGCGCCGAATTATGCGATGATCATCGCGCTAGTCATCGGCTCGATCGGTGGCGTTGCCGCACTTGCACGTCAACGGGTCTATCGTCCGCTTTTGATCGTTCTCGCCGCAGCGCTGACATTGTGGAGCGTCCAGGGCGTGCTCGCAAACAATGCCTTTGCATGGTATGTCGCGGTTCCGATCACGGGCGCGCTCTTTGCGCTTGGCTATGCCGCATTTGGCTGGCTTTCGCGGATTCGCAATTTCATCCTCGCGCTGATTGCGATTGTCA
>CAZYRC010000073.1:0-1814 GCA_964649505.1 uncultured Candidatus Saccharibacteria bacterium | reverse complement strand
TGCGGCGGGCGGGGATTGCCACGCCGGCGGGCGTTGTCGTCGCGAGTGGCGAGGCTGCACCGACGCTGCCATTTCCGCTGCCGGCGGTGGTGAAATCACAGGTCCCGACCGGGGGTCGCGGCAAGCTCGGTGGCGTGACACTCGTGAAAGACGAGCCGGCGCTCACTGACGCGATCAAAACGATCTCGACACTCAAAATCAATGGGTTTTTGCCGCGCAACCTTCTCGTCGAACAGGCCATCGACATCGACCGCGAACTCTACCTCTCGCTCGTCATCAACCGCGCCACGGCCTCGATCGACCTCATCGCCCACCCCGAGGGCGGCGTCGAGGTAGAATCACAAGACGAATTCTTTTCACGCAGCCTGACCGGAGGTAATGCCGACGCGGTGGGCGAAGCGCTCGCCGAACTTTTTGGCCTCGAGGAACAATCATTCGCCCTCGCTGACCTCGTGGAGAAACTTTTCACGGCATTCACGCGTGAAGACATGTCCCTCCTCGAAATCAATCCGCTTGTCCTCACAAAACAAGGCGAACTGATCGCGGGCGACGCCAAAATCACCCTCGACGATGACGCTGCGTTTCGCCATCCCGACTGGGACTTCGAAGAAAAACCAGCAAATGCCAACTTCGTCAGCCTCGACGAGAACGGCACAATCGCAACGATCGCCAATGGCGCCGGCCTCGCGATGGCGACGGTCGACGCGGTGACGGACGCTGGGCTCGCGCCGGCAAATTTCCTCGACATCGGCGGCACCGCCACGGTCGAAAGCATCACCGAAAGTTTTCACAAAATCACAAAATTCCCAGAGGTGCGCGCCATCATCATCAATATTTTTGGTGGCATCGTCCGCTGCGACACCGTCGCGACAGCGATCATCGAAGCGCGCCACAGCGTCCCCAATCTGCCCCGCCTCATCATCCGCCTCAGCGGCACAAACAGCGAGCAAGCCGCCGAAATTCTCTCCCGCGACAGCCTCACGCTCCTGCCCGACCTCACCCATTGCATCGAGGAGGCGCGTCGTGCCTAGCCCCTACAATGCCACCAACGTCATCGTCCAAGGCATCACTGGTCACCAAGGCGCTTTCCACACGCGCATGATGCGCGAGTATGGCACAAATATCGTCGCAGGTACTTCGCCAAACAAAGCAGGCACCACCGTCGAAGGTGTCCTAGTCTACAAAACAATCGCCGACATCAAAAAAGATATGGGCATCGACGCCAGCGTAATTTTTGTCCCGCCAGCACATGCAAAAGCCGCAATTCTCGAAGCAATCCGTGAAAAAATCCCCCTCATCGTCTGCATCACCGAGCATATTCCCGTTCATGATATGTTGTATATAAAACAACAATTGAAGGGAAGTAAAAGCACCCTCATCGGACCAAACTGCCCTGGCGTTCTCACACCCGGACATGCACTTCTCGGCATTATCCCCGCCCGCCTCGCCACCCCTGGTGACACGGCAATCGTCAGCCGTAGCGGCACTCTCACCTACGAAGCGATGGATTTGCTCACGCGCGCAGGACTAGGTCAAAAATACATCGTCGGCATCGGCGGTGATATGGTGCGCGGCAGCGATTTCATAGAGGTTCTAGCACAATTTCAGGCTGATCCCGACGTCAAACGCATCGTCATGATCGGCGAAATCGGCGGCGTCGATGAAATCGCCGCGGCCGACTATATCGAGGCGCATGTCACCAAACCCGTCTACGCCTACATCGCCGGCCATAGCGCCCCAGCGGGCGTGCAAATGGGCCACGCCGGCGCCATCCTCGGCACCAACGAACTCGAATCCGCCGCCGCCAAAACCGC
>CAZYRC010000072.1:0-1832 GCA_964649505.1 uncultured Candidatus Saccharibacteria bacterium | reverse complement strand
ATGCGCCACGATGATGGATGCAGCGCGGTCAGTGATAGCTTCGGCAAATACCTCTCGTGGATGTACTAAACTGGCGGTGAGGGTGCCGATGGTGATTATACGCTTGGCAATCAGGCGGTTGGCGCCATCGAGGGTCAGGCAGACGAAGTATTCTTGCTGCTTGGTGCGGATGTCGGCGAGTTGCGCAACGGCCGCTTCGGGCGAGTCGATGATAGGGCGTTCGGTGACTTCAAATTGCCTGCGCCAGAGTTCGAACGCGGCGATGAATTTGACGGATTTGGCAAGCCCCATACCCCGCACCGTCATGAGGTCTTCGAGGGTGAGATCGCTGCCTTTTGCTGCAATCAATTTGCGCACGTCGCGCGCAATTTTGTCGACACCCGTATGCCCATCACCACTACCGATGATCGCCATCAATAGTTCATAATCACTGAGCTTCCCCGGCCCGTATTTTGCCAATTTCTCCCGCGGCCGCTCATCAGGCCTCTTGTCACTCATCTTCATATGCTTATACTACTCTTGTTCGCGCGATTCACCCAGCACCCGCCCGCAAGCAAAAGGGGTATCGCTGCCTCGCGCCCTATGTTAAGCTGAAAACATCTATGCTATCCATCCGCTCTCGTCGCCGTCATACCTCGCCCCAAAAATCGCCGAAAAAGCGCTCCGGCGCGCGCACGTTTGCAATTGTAGCCCTCGTTCTGCTCGTCGTTTTCCCACTCATCGCCCTCGTCGGCGGCCTCGCATCGCGCTCGCAGGCCCAGCCGCAAACCCCTGTCACCGCGCAAAAATCATCAGAATCCACCCCCGCCCGACGACCCGAAAAAACCGTCGAAGACACATTTTCATCCTACAACGGCGCGCTCTATGACAAATCCACAAACACCTATTCATTCAAATACGACGACTACCAGTCCCTCATCGGCTCCGACCTCAACGACAGCGGCAGCGGCCTCAAATCCGGCACGATCACCCGCGGCGGTGAGACGTGGAACGTGTATTGCTATCAGTCCTCAAACTCCTGCTCCGTCAGCACGTCGACCGGCAATTACGGCAATATCTACTGCTACAATTCGAGCAACAGCTGCAGCTACTCAGACAGCCAGGGCAACTACGCCAATACCTACTGCTACAATTATTCCAACAGCTGTTCCACCACCCATTCCGATGGCAGCTATTCAAACACTTACTGCTATTCGTACAGCAACAATTGCACAACAAACAATTCCGACGGCAGTACGACAAACACCTACTGCTACTCTTATAGCAGCTCGTGCAGTTCGACGACAACAGGTGGCAGCAGCAGCTACAGCTCGTACAGTTCTACCTACGACTACTAAAACAGCGCCCGTGTGAGCGCTGTTTTAGGTGGTGAGTTAGGGATTATGTGGTCAGTCCCTCTAGGATTACGTATTTCTTACCATCGAGTAGCAAGCCCTGTCCCGCTAGATACTTCGTATCAATCAAATCAGCATCCGCAAAGATCGGCCTGCTCGTCGCCTCGACAGCAGCCTTTGCTTTTGCACCGAGACCGTCCGTTTCGCCGCTGTTTCGCATCACGAGAGTGACCGACAAGTTTACGCCATTGCCATTTTTATTGGGCTTCTAATTTATCGCTCGGTGTCTAGGCAGGGAGTTTGTCTGCTTTGCCGGTTGTATTCACAGAGTTAAACAGTGCGGCGAGTTTGCCATAATTCGAAGCGGCGATTTCCTCTGGCGTGTTGCCTTCGATTTTGAACGCATTTTCGCGCTGCTCTGGCGTCATATTACGCAAAACTTCAGGGGTGAGCGTCTCGACAGGAGATTGGTATGTTTCGGTCGTCGCTGGCGCCTTT
>CAZYRC010000071.1:0-1856 GCA_964649505.1 uncultured Candidatus Saccharibacteria bacterium | reverse complement strand
CTCGCACTCTGGCTACTCGATTGTGCGCGTCGCGTGCCACACGATTCGCTCGAAAGCTTAGTCGACCGCCTTGTCGGCAACCCCGAACAAGACAACGAGGACGAATTTCGATCGCCGTTTTATGAATATTATTTCAATGAAAAAATCTTGCGAGACACTCCCGACAAATATCTGACAACACTCGAAGCATTACGCACCATTCGTACGCGGCTTCGAGATTATCTTGTGTCGACACAGACACATCTCACGGATTTTGTCGCATTTCTCGCCGTACATCGCCAGCTCAGATCGACAATTGTTTCGGTGCGTACCGGCGCCGATGCGATTGACGGCGCAATCAATCTCATGACCACACACAAAGCAAAAGGACTCGAATTTGATACCGTCTACATCATCGATTCGGTCGACAAACGTTGGGGTGAGCGCGCACGACATCGCATACCAAACATTTCGTTCCCGGAAAATCTCACAATTTCGCCAAATGCAAATACGTACGACGAGCGGCTACGCTTGTATTTTGTCGCAATGACGCGTGCAAAAAAATCCCTCTACCTGACCTACGCCGAAGAAGACGAAGCAGGCAAGGCGACACTGCCAGCGGGATTTTTGTCAGGCACAACACTTGCGACGACACACGACACGACCAAACATGATATCGTCAGCCGCACACAGCAAGCGGCGCTCGCGTGGCACGATCGCCTCACACAGTCGCCGACACGTTCGATGCGCGATCTACTCGCGCCGACACTTCAGCGCTACAAACTTTCGAGCACACATCTCAACAATTTCATCGACTTAACCCATGGCGGTCCGGCAGCATTTTTGATGAAAAATCTCTTGCGCTTTCCGCAGGAAAAATCCGCACACGCGAGCTACGGCACTGCGATTCATGAGACGTTGCAGCGCGCCCACGACCACCTCGTCGCAACAGGCGAGCGCCGGCCGGTCGAGGATGTGCTCGGCGATTTCGCACATTTGCTCGAGTCGGCGCATCTCACGCCCGAGGAGCACGAACTGTTTCTCCAGCGCGGTACTGATAGTCTATCGAAATTTTTGCGTGCTCAGTACGACACATTTACTCCTCACCAAAAAACCGAGCTGAATTTCGCAGGTCAAAACGCAGTGCTCGGTGACGCGCATCTCACCGGCTCGCTCGACCTCGCCGATATCGATGCTCGTGCAAAAACAATCACCGTCACCGACTACAAAACGGGCAAGCCAAGCCGTGATTGGAAGGGCGCAAGCGATACTGAAAAAATCAAACTCCATCGCTACCGCCAGCAGCTAATGTTTTATGAATTGCTCGTGACGCATTCGCGCGATTACGCCGGGTACCAATTCGAACGCGGGATTTTGCAATTTGTTGAACCCGACCGTGATGGGGAATTGCACGCGCTTGATGAGACATTTACGGCTGACGAACTCGCGACATTTTCGAAACTTATTGGCGCCGTGTGGCGCTGCATCACGACACTCGATTTTCCAGACGTAAGTCAATTCGAGCCAAATTACAAAGGCATCCTTGCATTTGAACAATTCTTGATTGACAATTACTCATAAATAATCTATAGTAATCTTACGATCACTCGATACCATCGAGAGGAGGTGATCGTGTGCAGAGATGCCGAAAATGCGCAGCTGAGCTCCAGCCTTGCACTATATGTAAAGGTGGAACCGCGAAAGCGGGTATAGCAGGTAATCTGACCTGCAAGGCCTGCTGTAACACCGGGCGAGTCTGTCCTACTCACGAAGGATTTCACAAGTAACCTTGCTTCCTCTGGGGGAGCGTGGTATAGTGGTCAAGCGCGGCGCGTCATTCGGGAATGGCCGTTTGGTGCGTCGCTGCCACCAGCTCG
>CAZYRC010000070.1:0-1867 GCA_964649505.1 uncultured Candidatus Saccharibacteria bacterium | reverse complement strand
CAATATGCACAATAATGGCCTCGTGATTTTCGACCGATTCACTCTAGAAAACGCCAATATGGTCGTTTTTGCGAAGTCTGGTGCCGGAAAATCATTCACGGTCAAACTCGAAGCAATCCGCAGTATGATGATGGGGTCAGACATCCTCATTATCGACCCAGAAAACGAATACCAGCGACTCTGCGACGCGGTGGGCGGAAGTTATATTCGCCTCAGCCTCTCGAGTGATACGCGCATCAACCCATTTGACCTGCCACGAGTGATCGACAGCGACGAGGCCGACGACGCACTGCGCGCCAATCTCGTCACACTGCATGGACTTCTACGCCTAATGCTCGGCGGAACAGGCGTTGGCAGCCAGCTTGCTGTTGGGCTTTCGCCGTCCGAGGAGGCTGACCTCGACCAAGGCTTGATCGATACCTACGCTCGCGCCGGTATCACGAGCGATCCGCTAACACACAATTCGACGCCGCCAACGATGAGCGACCTCTATGACACACTCCTCCACATGGGCGGAACTGGCCCGCAGCTCGCGCAGCGCCTGCGCAAATACACGACCGGAACGTTCGCGGGAATTTTTTCACAGCAGAGCAATATCGACATCAACAACACGATGGTGGTGTTTAATATTCGTGACCTCGAGGATGAACTTCGCCCGGTCGCGATGTATATCGTGCTTTCTCACATCTGGAATATCACGCGTACGCTGCCGCACAAACGCATGCTTATCGTGGACGAGGCATGGCAGCTGATGAAATATGACGATTCGGCAAATTTCCTCTTTTCCCTCGCAAAACGCGCCCGCAAATATTACCTCGGCCTCACGACTATCACCCAGGACGTCGAGGACTTTATGGGCAGCAAAATGGGGCGCGCGATCGTCGCAAACTCAAGTATGCAGCTACTTCTGAAACAATCAACGAGTGCCGTCGACGTGCTCTCGGACGTTTTCAAACTCACCGAAGAAGAGCGCAAGCGCCTCTCGAACTTCCCGGTAGGGCAGGGGCAGGGTTATGCCGGACAGAATCACGTGCACATCCAGATCGTCGCCAGCGAAACCGAGACAGGCCTCGTCACGACAAATCCTCAGCAGACACTCCTCCAACAGCAAGCCCCGCCGCAACAAGCACCCCCTACTCAGTATTAGCTTAAAAGGATTATACTAAAGATATGCCACAGAAAGCCCCAACCCTTCCTGAAGCCGACGGAGACAGCCGGATTGATCGAAATTGGGATGATGAATTCAACAACGCGATCGGTAATAATTACGACCCGAAAACCATACGCGACCTCGAAAATGAATACGATTCTGGTCTGAACGCGAACAAAGAAGCGGCCGATGGTAACAGCGGCAACGCTTCGGGTGAACTTGGTGAACGCGAGTCAACGCCGGGGGGTGATGCGGGGTGGAAAAATAACGTCAGCAATAATACATCGGGTCCTGGAATCGGCAGCGCAAAAGGCGGTCGATTTAGTGGACTTCTCAAAGGCCTGCGTCGTTTTGGCCCGGCCGGATCTGTTGTCGGTATTCTCGCGGCGATTGGTATCGGCGGGGCGGTTTTGCTCTCGCCAGCAATGCTACTCAATCACCTCAAAGAAGTGATCGTTGACCGCTTCAACCTCTATGGCACCTCACTCGACGTTCGTACCGACAAGATTCTTCGCTCAAAAATCACTGGCACAGCAACGACCGGCGCCTGTACAGGTGTCGTGAAAATTAGCTGTAAATACAATCGCATGAGCAACCGCATGCTCCAACGACTCGCTGACAATAGCGGTCTTGTCGCACTCGACAAAGATGGCAAAAAACTCAATATCAGAGATGGCAAATGGGGCACTACCAAGCCGTATCAATTTGGTATAGATC
>CAZYRC010000069.1:0-1987 GCA_964649505.1 uncultured Candidatus Saccharibacteria bacterium | reverse complement strand
CTATACCGAATCGCACGGCGCAGCAGGCGGCGCATGACGTAGCCTTGCTCTTTGTTACTCGGCACGCAGCCGTCGACCGCGAGGAATGTCGCTGCACGCAGGTGATCAGCGATGACACGCATGCTTTCGGTGTGATTGTCGTAGCTTTTGCCGCTGAGGTCTTGGAGTTTTTCGATGATCGGCCACATCAGGCTGATTTTGAACACATCTGGGTCGCCGTTGGCTGCCGCAGCGATGCGCTCGAGGCCTGAGCCGTGGTCGATATTTGGTTTGGCGAGTGGTTCGAACTTGCCCTCCGCGACTTTTTTGTACGCCATGAAGACGTTGTTGCCAACTTCCATAAAGCGTCCACAGTCGCAGTTTGGGTGGCAGTGCTCGCCAAATTCTGGGTTGTGCGGGATGTCAAATTCGTAAAACATTTCGCTATCTGGACCACATGGGTCGCCGACTGGTGTGGTCGCTTCGCTGCCGTTGCGACTCCACCAGTTTTTGCTGCCGTCGTAGAAGAAAATACGCTCGCCCTCGCAGATACCGCGGGCGTAGCCGTCAGCCTCACTACCGATGTCTGCCTGGCCGTTGCTCAAACCTTTGCTCGCGAACAAATCGCTCCAGAGTGCGGCGGCTTCGGTGTCTTTCGGGATGCCAAATTCGTCATTTCCCTGATAGCACGTGACGTAGAGCCGGCTTGCGTCGAGCCCCACGACCTCTGTCAAAAACGTAAACATCCACGGCACTTGCTCGGATTTGAAATAATCGCCGAGGCTCCAGTTGCCTAGCATCTCAAAAAATGTCGTGTGGCGATTATCACCGATATCGTCGATGTCCTGCGCGCGCAGACAGGTCTGAGAATCGGCGATGCGAACGCCTTTCGGGTGTGGCTCACCGAGTAGGTATGGAATCATCGGCTGCATGCCCGAGCCGGTAAAAAGTGTTGTCGGGTCGCCACTCAGTACCAGCGGCGCACGTGGAATAATCTCGTGTCCACGCTCAGCATAAAAATCTAAATAAGCTTTGCGAATTTGTTCGGTGTTCATATCTGTAAATTATACCATAGTTTGCGTCGCGTGGTCGGTATTGACAAACCGCGATTTTGCCCTATAATCATCCTCACTATGTCACACGAATTTACACCGTGCCCACTCAACCCTCGCGACAAAGAAATTGTCGAGGATTTTCTCACGACGCAGACCAATGTTGAACAACTCACCCAAGAATTACGCGAACGACCCCTGTTGCATAAACTATTTCATAGCGGTGAGTTACGTCAAACACTCAACAAACAAAAAAGACATCTCGGTGCGTTTGCAACCAAGCATTTCGCTAATGCGCTGAGCCCTGAAAATATCGAGGCGTACCAGCAGTGGTATAACCAATTCGGTGATGATGATTTAGGCAACGATACCGCCGCCGAGACACACATCCCCATCATAGAGAACGACTGATTGTCCCGGGGTGATTGCGCGCTCCGGCGTGTCGAGCACGAGCTCGTCGCCGTCGAAGTGTGCACCGATCAGTATGCCGCGATGCCGTACGCGTGCGAGGAGTGACGCGCCTGCTGGTGGCACGCGGTCGATCCAGTGCAAATGCGAGAGCATGACGCGATCGCGCACGAGCGCGTCGTCCTGAATGTTACGCGAGACATACACTTCGTTTTTGTCCATGTCTTTGCCGACAACATAATACGGAAGCCCACCACCAAGCTCGAGCCCGTGCCGCTGCCCGAGCGTATAAAAAATCGCGCCATCATGTCGCCCTAGCACCGAGCCGCTATCGCGTTCGACAATGTCACCCGGGTGCGTCGTAACGTATTCGCTGAGAAATTCGCGCATCCCGACACTACCGACGAAACACACGCCCATCGATTCTTTTTTAGTCGCCGTCCAGAGCCCGCGCTCTTCGGCCATTGCACGTACTTCAGGTTTTGTGAACTCGCCGAGCGGAAAGAGCGTTTTTTTCAAGGCATCACTACTCACGCGGTATAAAAAAT
>CAZYRC010000068.1:0-2149 GCA_964649505.1 uncultured Candidatus Saccharibacteria bacterium | reverse complement strand
ACGAGCGTGCCATTTACAAACACCCCACCTTTGTTTGGCGAGTAAATCCCCGCAATAGTCTTGAGTAGCGTACTTTTGCCTGATCCATTGCGCCCGACTATTCCAAAAAAATCACCTTCCTCGATCTCAAATGAGATGTCGTTGAGGGGCGTAAATGTACGGTAGCCTTTGCGGCCCTTTAGGGTGTTAATCAGCTTTTGCTTCAGCCCAGTGCTTGCTTCGAGCGGAATTCTAAAGGATTTTGTAAGATTTTGTACCTTAACTGCAATATTTTTTTCAGCCATCTAGATCTGCTCCGCAAAAAATTTCTGGTTACGTTTGAAGTAAAAGACGGCAAGCAGTGCAACGATGACGATCAGTATAAACGGAATCAATACTTTCCACCCATGGACAAGGTCGTAGAGCTGAACCGTCTGCTGCGTGATGAGGACCTCGCGGATATCCTGGATCGACTGTGCGACAGGGTTCAGCATAATCCATTTTGCAGCCCAGCCCGCCTCCTTCATCACCATCTGCAGTGGATAGATGATCGGGGTCGCATAAAATGCTGCCTGAAGAAAGATTTCCCAAAGATAGCCGACGTCGCGAAACTTTGCGTTCACTGCGGCCAAGAAAAAAGCGACGGCAAGAGCAAATACGTATAGTTCGAGAAGCAGTGGAATTATCAAAAATGCCTCTGGGCGGAATTCAACTCCATTTACAAGACTAAAGATAACAACGACGACCATATTTATCAGTACGTTGATCAGCGCCGAGATCGTTCCCGAGATCACAATGACGTATTTTGGGAAATTAATCTTGCGTATGAGGTCTCCGCGGGAAACGATCGATTGAAGTCCCTGGGTCGTCGCTTCTGTGAAAAAGCCCCACAGCACAACTCCAAGCAACAGATATACCGGAAAATGCTCAATATCTCGCCCGAGGCGCAAAAACTTCTCGAAGACAACATACAAAATGACAAAAAGGAACAGAGGTTTCAACACGCTCCACGCATACCCCAACGCCGATCCCTGATACCGCAGCTTGAAATCCGTCACGACAAGTTCACGAAGCAAAATACGGTTTTTTCTACTAAAAATGTTTGATAGTTTCATAACTCTACCTTCCATTATATGATAGAGAGGTGACAAATAACAGACTTGCGATGATTGTTTTGAATTGGAATGGGGCGGATGATAGTATCGCCTGCATCGATTCGCTCTGCGCACAGCATGCGGATATCCCTGATATCATCCTCGTCGACAATGCTTCGAGTGATGATTCTGTCGAGCGATTTGAGACGTATATCGCACAGCACAAAAAAACTCATATCCAGCTAATCAAAAGCGAGACGAACACCGGGTTTGCCGGTGGAATCAATCAAGGAATTACCGCTGCGCTCGAGCGCGGGTATGAGTATATCGGGACACTCAATCCCGATGCGACTGCTGACGAAAATTGGACGCGCGCGCTGATCGACGAGCTAGAGCGCCACAAAGATGCGGGAATCGCCGGCGGGCAATTGCAGCGAAATGACAAAAAGACGCTCGATAGCACCGGGGATTTTTATACGACCTGGGGAATCCCGGGTCCGCGTGGGCGTGGGCAGTCGGTCGAGACGGCGCCGACAGAGAGCGAAGCGGTGTTTGGTGTCACTGGTGGCGGCTTCATCGCCCGGGCGGAGCTTTTTCGGACGGTTGGACTTTTTGACGAAGCGTTTTTCATGTATTTTGAAGATGTCGACCTGTGTTTTCGGGCGCAGCTACGTGGGTTCAAGATCCGCTACACGCCGCGCGCTATCGCCTATCACAAAATCAGCGCCAGCACGAATAAGGTCCCTGGCCTCGCCGTGAAACAAACGTTCAAAAACCTCCCGCTGCTTTTTTGGAAAAACGTCCCGCGCGGGCTGATGCCGGTGATTTTGCCGCGGTTTTTCATCAGCTATACGCTCATTCTCGGCCACGCCATCGCAAAAGGTCGCGGCGGACCAGCGCTCGATGGATTCTTCCGAAGCCTCGCACTCCTGCCTCACGCCCTACGCGAGCGCAAAAAAATCCAATCCTCGCGCACGGTCAGTGACGACTATATCGACAGCATCATCCTCCACGATATCCCGCCCGAACAAACCGGCCTGCGCAAATTCCGCGCAATTTTCACTGGGAGACGTTAA
>CAZYRC010000067.1:0-2186 GCA_964649505.1 uncultured Candidatus Saccharibacteria bacterium | reverse complement strand
AGCGTGTGGTAAGCGTTTGTGAAATGCTCAACGAACATGACGTTCATGATTTTTTCTCCTTTTTCGCGCGGGCTGACGAAGTCTTTTTGGCAGGTTTTTTCGTCGCTTTTACAGAGGTACGCTTCGCGGCCGGGCTTTTTTCTTTCGCCTTCGTTTTTTCGGCTTTTTCCTGCATCAATTTGCGGTTGAGCGGGATTTTGACTGAGCGATTCGCGCTTTTGGTGTCGACGCGGATTTTGGTGTCGCTTGCGATTTTGCCATCGAGCATATTGATGACGCGGCTGGCGTAGCTCGGGAGGTTCGGGTTGTGAGTGACCATGATGATGGTGTTGCCTTTTTTGTGGAGCTCGGAGAGTTCTTCCATGATGACGTGGCTGCTGCGGCTGTCGAGGTTGCCGGTTGGCTCGTCAGCGAGGATGATGCTCGGCTCATTCACAAGGGCGCGGGCGATGGCGACGCGCTGCATCTGGCCGCCGGAGAGCTGCCAGGGCATGTAATATTCGCGCTCTTGGAGGTGGAATTGACGGAGGGCTTCACTGGCGCGCTCGAGGCGTTTGGTGCGGCGAATGCCCTTGTAGGTCAGAGGCAGCGCGACGTTTTCGAGAACGGTCAGGCGGTTGATGAGGTTGAAGCTCTGAAAGACGATTCCTATCTGTTGTGAGCGGATGCGGGCGCGCTGTTTGCCCGAGACGCGCTCGATCGATTTGCCGTCGAGCTCGAACGTGCCGTCATCTGCGCGGTCGAGGAGCCCGATGATATTGAGCAGGGTCGTTTTGCCGCAGCCAGACGGTCCCATGATCGCAATAAACTCGCCCTTTTCGATCTTCAGCGTCACAGCGTCGAGGGCGTTTTGGGTCGCATCGCCAATCCCATAGCGTTTTGTGAGATTGGTCAAACGAATAACCGGTGGTTTATTTGCGGATTTTGGCATCTGTTACCTAGTATAGTTTCAGTCAGAGGTGATTGCAAGCAGTTTCGCGGGCTTTATTTGGTGAAAATCACAACTTTTTGGTAGGGAAAACCCCCTGATGCCAGAAATCAGCACCAGGGGGTGGATTAGGAGGTGCGCTCGGTGGCGTACCTCAGGGTGGAGAAGACGAGTTTTTCGACGAGCGCGCCCAGCACGAATGCCACGACGCCGCCGAGGACGGCATACACGATGCCGCCATAGTAGCCGAATAGGCCAGTGATGCCCACGCCGGCTGCGCCAGCGACGCATGCCGTGAGGCGGATGCCTGCGTCCAGCGCGCTGTTTTCTTTGAGACCAAAATCCCAAAAACACAGCGCCAGCGTCGCGAACACAACACAGACCAGGAAGTTCATCCCAGAATTCCCCGTGAAGGGAATGTAGCGCTCACCGAGCATCTCGGCGAGCCCCTGGTAGAACTTCTGGTTGCTCGACACCTTCGACGTGCTGAGTAGCCACGGTGCGAGCAGCTGACACCAGACGAGGCTGACGCCAAAGCCGATGATCAGCGAGCGTTCGAACCTTGTCATCATCGCTCCATCCGGTCGAACGAGTAGGTGAGGAGCGCGATGCTCCCCGCCAACAGTGACGTTGCGACGACAATGATGACGACGCAGCAGACGAACACTAGCAAGCCAGCGTACCAACCGAACAGCAGCGTCGGAAACACTGCGACGATCGCGCCGATCACCGTCGCGAGATGCACGGTGGTGAGTGCGAGCGGTCGGCGTGCGAGCGACGCTCCCTCGCTTACCCGGTACAGGTAGAGCGCGAGGAAGACCATCGTCATCGAAACGATGAAAGTCAACGGTCGGTCGACGACGGAAAGGCCGAAGGCCATACCGTCGTGTACGCCAGGCTGCATGTTGTCCGGGACGAGTTTCCCGAGAAAAGGCAGCCACTGGTGGTCCAGCCAAAAAAGCAGGACCACGATCACGAGTGCCCACGCGAGTGAGCTGAAAAGTTTCTTCATTTTTCTCCAATCAAAAGAACGAGGGGACGGTCCCCCATTCCTATATTGTATCATGCAAAGTAGATTTTGTCAATCATGCCACTGACAAAACCGTGCGTTATGCGCTAAAATAAAAAGACACGGAGAGGTGCAAGAGTGGTTGAATTGGCACGCCTGGAACGCGTGTGTGCCGCAAGGTACCCAGGGTTCGAATCCCTGTCTCTCCGCCAAGAAATACGGTCCAAACCTAGGTTTGGACCGTATTTC
>CAZYRC010000066.1:0-2427 GCA_964649505.1 uncultured Candidatus Saccharibacteria bacterium | reverse complement strand
AGATCGCATAGGCGAGCGGCACCGAGATCCACGTCACGGGCAGCCATCCCTGGGTGCGCATCCCGTGTTGCCACGAGAAGAGCCCGAAGAAGATGACCGTAGTGATCGGAGCCAGGGTGTGCAGAATCAGTTCGCTCGACACATACCAGTAGCCCGGTGTGTTGACGAGCTCCCAGTAGACGAGGCTGACGATGCTGGCGGACACGGCGAGATTGCCGAGCAGCCAGAACTGCAGACGCGCCTGCTTGGGCCGATACAGAATCCACATCGTGCAGAACGCGATGAGGCAGCTCGTCCACGTCGTGAAGTACGCGAAGTGCTCCTGGGGCTTGAACTCGCTCTTGGATATCGGGATGAGAGTCTCCGCCGCTTCGGCGAAGACGATCATGACCACGAGTAACCATCCCACGGATCGCATGACATGGTTGCCTACCTTGCGACCGGCGGGGACCACCGTGGTGGTGGCTGTTTTGGTAGTGAAAGTGGTGGACATGGTAGTGTCCTCTCTGAAGGTGCATTTCTGCACCCTCACGCAAAAGGCTAAAATGCAGAATAGCTATATTATAACATAATAATATAAAAATGGAATATCCTTCAAGAAGTGAACAAACTTACCGGTATCTGAGCTACGAGGCTAGTTTACTTGCGGCGACACGTACTGCCTCGCTCCAGCTGAGGAATCCATGGGGAGTTTCAGCGATTTGACTCGCCGTGAGTCGATGCTTGATCGCAAGTGTAAGCTCATGAATAATCTCGCTTGCATGGGGGGCAACGACGGTTGCGCCCAGCAAGACGCCTTTTTTGTCGGTGATGAGTTTGACAAACCCATCGTAGAAATCGCTCGTATTGCTTCTGGCGATAATTGAAAGCGGGGCCGATGCCGTAGCTACGTCAAGCGCACGGCGAGCGCAATCATCTTCGCTGAGCCCTACTTGGGCAATACCAGGATGGGTAAAGATGAGCTGAGGCGCCGCATCATAATCAGGTCGGATTTGGGTTTTTGCGTAGAGATTGTGTGCGATTGTCCTACTCTCGAGCAGGGCGGTGTAGGTCGTCGCATCTTCGTTGCCGAGTACATCACCCGCAGCGTAGATATGTTTCACACTTGTTTGGAGGAATTCGTTGACCGCGATACCTTTCTTTGAATAGGCGACGGTTGCGTTCTCAAGTCCCAGATCAACCTCTGGAGTGCGTCCCGTTGCGATCAGTACGTCATCGACGTGGACGTGTTTCTCGACACCACCGCGCGAATAAGTAATGCGTTTGCCGAGACCGTCTTTTTGGACTGCGACGACTCGCGACTGAGTGAGGGTTGTGACACCTTTTTGTTCATGTAGAAGTTGCTCCATCAGTTCGCCGACTTCTTGGTCAAGTTTTGGCAACAGTCGACTTGCGATTTCTCCGATGTATACCTTTGTACCAAAAATAGCCATGAGCTGTGCAAGTTCGACACCAGTTTGGCCACCCCCGATGATAAAAAGACTCTTTGGGGGCCGAATATTCTCGAGGATAGTTCGGGGCGTCAGGTAAGCGATTTTTTCTATGCCCTGGACTGAAGGAACAGTCCACGAGGCACCGGTCGCAATGATAAATTGTGCTGCCGATAAGTGCCGCCGGTTGACCGTGATCTCATGGGGGGAGAGGAAATGTGCTCGTCCGTGGATGGCCGTTATGGCATGCGCCTCATAGAAGCGTTTATTGCCACCCGCTCCAGTGCGTTTGACCGCTAGATCTTTCCAGGCACGGAGACTCGGGTAATTGTAACCAAGCGTGTTTGTACGTAGTCCAAATCGACCCCCTTGCTTCGCTTCGTCATAAAGTTGCGCAGCATGAAGGAGGGCCTTTGTGGGGATGTCACTAAAGTTTGGCGAGTCCCCACCAAAGGTGTCTGATTCAATAATAGCTACTTTCGACCCTGCTTTTGCAGCGATCGTCGCTGCGGCACTTCCGCCGGCCCCGCTTCCGATAACGATGAGGTCATAGTCAAATGAATGTTTGCGTGCCATGGAGGTGCTCCTTATAAGATATGTTTATGTTGCTGATAGTAATAGGCGGCATCAGGGTGATGGATATGAAGGTTGTCATAGGTAATCTGTTTGATATCGGCAGTCGTAACCTCGGATTTATTCTCAAGCCATTGGCTAACCGTCTGAACTATCGATGCCGCGGTAAGCTCGGCGCTTCCTTCATGCCCGCGTACCGATAGGCAGGCAGCGATGATACTTTTTTTGAGCTTGTCCTCTGAGAACCGTTCTGATTCGCGTTGGCCCCTCCGTTTTACCACCATAACGGAATGCTGAGTCATAGACCGCCACCTCCGCCAACCGTTCCGAGTACTTCGTAGACAAATATAAAGAATCCCAAAATGATCAACCCGCCACCGGCAACAACCTGGAGGAAGCGTTTGTTGGTTTCCCGCCACCGCTG
>CAZYRC010000065.1:289-2618 GCA_964649505.1 uncultured Candidatus Saccharibacteria bacterium | reverse complement strand
GCTCGTATCCGCTATGCTGTCGAACAAGGCCGCATCCAGATGAAGTCAAGTAAAAATCAGTGGTTTCGGTAGGGACTATGGGATATAATTTATCTATAACGCTTATGAAAAAACGAATGTTGAGATTTGGATTGCCAATAGTTGTCGCGATGCTTGGCGCGGCGATATTTGCGATTTCGCCGATTCGTACTGATACTGCGCTCGCTGCCTGCGCAAGTGGTGAAGTAGCGGTCGGGTCGGAGTGTCGCAAAGAGGCATTCGTCAATGGCCAGGTGGGGACGCATTCTATCGTCACCGGCGGAATTGCGACGTCAGCAGCGGTCGTTCCGATGAATTCACCAGCCGGGAAAGCACCGTGCAGCAATGATCTTCCTGACGTGCAGTCGATGTCTTCGTCTTTCGTCAATAGTCAGTACGGTAATGGGGGCGCAAATGGCCAACAAGCCGGGTGGGTTGAACGCAACGGAGATTGTGTGTGGCGCTACTACGAAAAAACGAGTAATACTCCTGATGGAAGTCAGGGTGGAGCTCAGAACACTCGCGACCTACAGTGGGCTGCGGTATTGAAATACTGCGATACGGCAAGTTCGGGAATGCCGAAACAAGAGTGTACCGACAAAATCAAACAGATTTTTGATCTATGTTCAAAGGTAGGTACAGCAATAAAGAACGATGCGCTTTCCAAGTGTATGGAGGGAAAAGACTCTAAGTTCAAGGCAGCGGATCTAAAAAAACTCCTCGACGAAAACGCACCTGACGATACGGCTACGAGTAGTGATCAAACAGACTGTAGCCCACAAATTGGTCCAGTGGGATGGATAGTGTGCCCGGTGACGACACTGCTTGCAAAGATGAACGATGGTATGTTCTCTTTTCTTAAAAGCAACTTTCTCTCTGTCCATTCGAAGCTTTTTGAAACAAATAGCGGGACATATACTGCCTGGGTGCAATTTCGCAACGTTGCCAATGTTGCATTTGTGATTGTATTTATCATCATTATTTATTCTCAGGTGACGAGCGTTGGGCTGAGCAATTACGGTATCAAAAAGATGCTTCCGCGCCTGATTGTGGCGGCGATTCTCGTCAACGTTTCGTATGTGCTGTGTCAGCTCGCGGTCGATATCAGCAACCTTCTTGGCTATGGACTCCGCTCGATCTTTGAAGGTATCCATGTCACGAGTGTCAACGGAGGAGAAACACTACTCCCCGTGTGGGAAGATACCATTATTCCGATTCTTGCGGGCACAGCAGTAGCAGCAGCACTCCTGATGATTGCAATTGGTCTAGGGCTTGGTGTCCTGGTCGCGGGGTTCCTCGCTGTCGCGATGACTGTGCTTATTTTGATCGGACGCGAAGCAGCACTCGTGATTCTCGTTGTCGTTTCGCCGCTCGCATTTGTCGCATATCTTTTGCCAAACACCGAAGGGCTTTTCAAAAAATGGTGGAAGATGTTTTCAACGCTTTTGATGCTCTTTCCGATCATCGGGCTGGTCTATGGAGGATCTAGTCTAGCGTCAAGAATTCTCAATAGCACCGCAAAAACAACAGCTTCGACGACGTCATCTCAAACGCAAAGTGGGACGACACAGAGTGGTCAGACGGGGCAGACTGGGCAAACGGGTCAGACGGGGCAAAACAACACAAACTCCCAGCAGGGTAAGATGGATCAGGCAGCTCTCTCCCTACAAATCTCGGCGCTTGCGATGATGGCGTTGCCCCTATTCATCGTTCCGACACTGCTCAAAAATGCACTCGCCGCAACTGGAGCACTCGGCGCAAAACTCGGAGGCATCGCGAGTGGCAGGGCTAAAGCTGCGAGCAAAGGCCTCAAAAGCCGTGGCGAGCAGCGTGCAAGAACTGCATACAACCGTACTTCGTTTGCTCAGGGTCGCGTAGCACGCAAGTCAGCCCGAGAGTCGCGTAGTAGGTTGAGGTTCGCTCAAGATCTCGGTAGCAACGGTCCTAGGGGCTGGATTGCTCGAGGTATATCGGGCAAGGATGTCAGGGAAAACCTCCAGCGTCGCGCCTCAGCAGAAGTGCGCGACGAAGAGCTTAAAGATATCAATAGCGAGGCCACGATGATGTCCGAAGCGGCCGTTGCAAGCGGAAAGGACGTCACCGACCAACTACGTGCAAACCTCGATCAAGCGATTGCAAGTGGTGACTCAACACGTGCACGCGCCGCAATCAAGGCCCTCAAGGAGTCTGGTGACCACGGCGTCGAGCAGATCCAGGACAGTATGTCGAAAAACATGACTACTATCGAAAGTAACGATGCTCTCAAAAGTTCAATGCGCACCTATATCAACTCTCAGCATTCTGATCTCAA
>CAZYRC010000065.1:0-279 GCA_964649505.1 uncultured Candidatus Saccharibacteria bacterium | reverse complement strand
CATCAACAAATCGAAGCTCGGCGGCCCCGACTACGCTGGTGTGGCCAGTCAGACAACCGCTGCGCTCAAGGCCGCTACGGCATCTGGCGCACTCAGCAAGTCTGACGCACTCAATATTATTAACGCTGCAAATGCAGGCACTATAAGTATCAAGGGTGGCAAGCTCGAACATCTCGAGGATTATTACACGGCACCTCCATCAAGTCCGTAGGGTGGTAAACTAAATATATGGCAGTCTATAAAGTCGCACAAGATGTCGAAGCAGACGACAAGCTCATC
>CAZYRC010000064.1:0-2874 GCA_964649505.1 uncultured Candidatus Saccharibacteria bacterium | reverse complement strand
TTGCGTACACAAGCACCTGAAGCTAGCGCGTCTACCAATTCCGCCATATCCGCATAGTATAAGGTAATGTTCTGTCGAAGTTTATAGCCATTCTTGGGCTCAGCGCGAGCGCGTCTACACATATTCGCGTTTCACGCAGCCGCCATATCTATGCACCAACCCATCATATCAACCGCGGCTCGAAATTTCAATTGACCAGATACATAACCAGTACGGTACAATGGTTGATGATATGGCACTACTGCATTTTTTGAAACACGGCGAGTCGACGCCGCGACCTCATCTGGATCACATTGGCGGATCGCCTGACGTAAGTGAGCTCACTGATGTGGGCGTAGAACAGGCTCGCAAAGTTGGTCGCTATCTCTCTAGGATGAAGTTATATCCGTCGATCGTCGCAGTTTCTACGGCGCACCAGACGATGGAAACGGCGTCGCTCGCGCTCGAGGCGATGCAATTTCGCGGACGGATTCGTTTGATGCAAGAACTGCTGAGTGATGACGGTCAGAAGATCTACGATGCGGCGATTCGTATCGACAAAGAGGCGGAGCAAAGGGGTGTGTACGAGTCAAAATACATGCACGCACCCGCTGCTGCACTCGTGTTTGTCGACAAAATCGCCATGAAAGCGCTAGTCGCGCACATTGAAAACCGTTCACAGCAGTGGATCGATGAAACCCAGATTCCTGACGCGTCGCTGAGTCGAATCTGTTTTCTCGACGGTCATGCTGAGGTCGATTACCTCGGTAGAGACGTCACCAGATACTGAGTTGCGGAAGGCGACATAGTATTTTTCTACACCAGAGAAATCACGAGCTTTTTTGTTCGTTCATATTGACAATTTCGCACTGATATGCTATAATGATCACACGATTCGTATAATCATATACGAATCAGCATATTCCAAATCTGACTTACAGAAAGGACTGCCATGTCTAAGGGCGAGTCGATCTCCATCTCCGCCGAGGAGCACAACGCGACTCGGCGCGCGAAGAAGGCGGCCCAGAAGGCGAACGCGCGCACCGGCAAGGGTGCGCGCACCAGCCTCAAGGGCACGTATTTCGAGTACGTCGAGGAGGAGCGTCGCATCCGCCGCGATGCCGCTCTCGCAAGTCGGGAGCGCCAGCGCTCCATCATCACTCCGCTCGACGCCGCTCTGAAGGCCCCCAAGGCGCCCTGCCTCGTCGGTCTCACCGACGTCGCCCTGAGTGTCGTCGTCAGAACGCTCGATGCGTACGTCTCGGTCGTCCCCGATCGCGGCATGGGTCGCACCAAGGCTGCTTTCGAAGCGGCCAAGCTGACCCTGGCAGCGGAGGAGGCGCGACGCTACGGCGCTGTCAGCTTGGGCTATCGCAAGACCCGCGAGGCCCTCGACTGGGCTTACGCTCAGATCCGCGCCGAGCGCGGTCTGATCAAGACCAGTTGATGCTTCTGTGACTTGTGCGTCATCCGACAAATAGCTTGCACTGATTCATGAGGTGTGAGATATTTTGCCAGATGGCGATGCGAAAAGTCAGATTAAATCCCCGGGGAGACGTTGAGACTAGACTCCGACGTCTCCCTGGGGTAACATCTCCTTTCGGGGATTTTTTTATTTGTGGCATACTAATAAGGTATGGAAACAGACACACGAAATGTCATGGATCAGTTCAAAGGTCGTTCGATCGAGGAAATCTCGGCTGAACTGGACTTGAAAGGCTCGCGTCTTGAAATCGCGATCGAAAATCTCGAGCGGGATTTCAACATGGGAACGATCGTCCGCACCGCCAACGCGTTTGGCGTGCGCCACGTCCACGTCATCGGGCGCAAACAGTGGAACAAACGCGGCGCGATGATGACGGACAAATATTTGCACGTTCATTATCACGCGACGATCGAAGATTTTTTGCACGAAATCGGCGACAAACAGTTAGTTGCAATCGACAATTTACCAGGGGCGAGGGTGCTGTCAAAAACTCAATTCCGTGATGACTGCGTGATGGTATTTGGCTCGGAGGGGGCAGGAATTTCGGCGGAACTGGCGGCGCGAGCTGAATTGGCTGTCGCGATCGAACAGTTCGGCAGTACGCGCAGCCTCAACGTCGGTGTGGCGGCGGGAATCGCGATGTACGCGTGGCTGGCGCAGCGGCGTCTGCGCTAACCTTGGCTGAAATCAAGGTGTTATGCTATAATGTCAACAGATATGTCAAGCTTAAGCAATGAAAGTTACAAGGGTGCGCGCGACTGGTACCCGACCGAGATGCGTTTGCGCAGTTATATTTTCCGAACCTGGCGGCGCGTCGTCAAGAGTTTTGGGTATGAAGCTTATGACGCGCCACTGCTCGAGCCAGTGGAAATTTATGAGGCAAAAAGCGGTCAGGAGCTGGTCAGCGAGCAAACGTACGCGTTTGTTGACCGCGGTGAACGACGCGTGGCAATTCGCCCCGAGATGACGCCGAGCGTGAGCCGCATGATTGCCGCTCGTCAGCAGGAAATTCCGATGCCAGCGCGCTGGTACAGTATCGCGCAGTTCATGCGCTATGAGCGCCCGCAGAGGGGTCGCGAACGCGAATTCTGGCAGTTGAACTGTGACATTTTCGGCTGTGACGGCGCGGTGGCAGAGGCAGAAATCATCACGATGGGCGCTGAAATCATGAAAGCGTTTGGCGCGACCGACGAGATGTATACGATCCGGGTAAACAACCGCCGTATCATCAATTTCATGATGGCGCAGTACCTCGGTCTGGACGCGATCCAGGCACAGTTGATGATCCGATTGTTTGACCGCAAAAACAAAATCTCGCCCGAAGCGTTTCGCGATCAGGCAATCGAAATTTTCGGGACAGAGGCGGCTAGCCGCGGGTTGCAAAACCTCGCGCAGCTGCTAGCTGCAAA
>CAZYRC010000063.1:0-2942 GCA_964649505.1 uncultured Candidatus Saccharibacteria bacterium | reverse complement strand
GGCCTGGCATGTGAACGTGAGCGTAGTGGCGCTTTGCTGATTCGTATTCTTGGTGTGAGCTTGCGATGGTAATACCGCGAGCTTTTTCTTCTGGAGCGTTGTCAATGTCCTCGTAGTTGCGAGGTTTGTTGACGTCGCTTGGGAGACGCTTTGCAAGCACATGAGTGATTGCAGCGGTCAATGTCGTTTTACCGTGGTCGACGTGACCCATGGTACCGACGTTGATGTGAGGCTTTGAGCGATCAAAGTCTGCCATATGGATGTACTCCTTTACATTATGTTTATCGACGACGCGAGCTACGGACTAGTTACACCAGACCAAAACGCGTCGCGCGTATGGGTTTGATTATAGAGGAAAAGCCTATCAATGTAAACCCCCAAATCAAGAGGTCAGACTAGAGAGAATCTGGCGTCGATATATTGACTTTCTGGTGGAAATGATATATAATAGGAAAAGGTACCGTCTATCGAGAGGAAAAAAGATGAAGGTACAGGAGTTTGCCGAAGTCGGAAACAGCTACGCCCAGACGATGGATCTCGCCGCGCGCGACGCCCACGCTACAGCGCTGCCGTGGAACTCGGTGCCCAGCGAGCCGAAGACACTCCTCGTGCTCACTGAACTCACCGACGAAGAGTACTGGTCGCTCGTGCGGAAGAATTTCTTTCGACCCGTAGCCGAACTCGTCAAGGACATCCTCAGGGTGTCTGTCGGGGAGGACACCTTCCTGAAGCGCGATCGAGAGATCGAGCTGCTCGTCGGCCCGAAGGCCAAGGCCGAGTTCGGAAGGTGGGCGAAGATGCTCAAGAAGCAGAAGTAGCCCCCTACTCGGCGCCCACCACACACTATCCGGCACCCGCCGGCGTCTGCCCCACGTGACGGGGCTTTTTACTTGGGTGAATCTCTCGCGAATCGTCGCGCATCATACGTCAGTAGGAGGAGCCAGCCTGCGAGGAACGCCTCTCCGACCAGCTCCACCACAAGCAGCGTGATCTGTTGCGACAAATGATACCCAACCATCAGCAGCAGCGTAATGATCGCGACACTGACGCCGTAGAGATATACTTTCGTCGAAAATCCCGGGCAGATGCGTGGCAGTGCGATCATGATGAGTGCAAGCACGCTCATGCCGCCGTAGCCAAAACTATTGTGAATCATCGGAAATCGGTCGTACGGAAAGCTCGCAAGCCCCACCCAGCCGACTGCCACCACAAAAAATAGCAGCCGCAGGAGCCAAGCCTGCGTGCCGATTTTTGCATATAATCGCTCGCCGATCACCACAAAAAGCAGCGCTACGAGACAGAGCGTCAAATTGAAAATACCCGAACTGATATGTCCGCCCTCGCCGAGCCGGCTCAGATGCCACTGCAGCCAGCGCGGATCATCGGTGAGCAGCATGCTCGTCCCGATCCCGACGACCGCAATCCCGACGAGCAGTAGCGTCATCTGGAAGCTCGATCGCGGCCAGGTGATGTGGCGGTTGTTCATAGAATGATTATACAGTATCTGTTAGTATAAGAATATGCAACTTTTTCTCAAAGATCGTATCGTGGGCGCGCTCGGGAAATTGGTCGGTCGCTATACGCCGGACGAAGAAGTCCAGATCGAAAAATTCGGCGTCAATCTCACGCCAAACATGCGCGCGCTGCGCCTCACCATGACATTTTGCGAGCAATTGCTCTCGATGGGCGTGCCGGCTGGCGACGTCGTGCACATGGCGCTCGGCATCACTGAGACGTACTGCGCGCGGCCGGTGCACTCGGATATCAGCTACACGATGATCACGATTTCACAGGATCGCGGCGTCGACAGCGAGCCGTTGACGATGGTGCGCACGATCGTGCCAAAGGACACGGATTTTCGCCTTGTTCAGGAGCTACAGCATCTCGCATTGCAAATCCGCGACCACCAGCTCTCTCTTGAAGACGCCGAGGCGCGTATGGACGAAATGCTAGCTCGCATAAAAACGCCGCCGATGTGGCTGACGGCGATGACAGGAGGTGTGCTCAGCGCCGGCGTCGTTGTTCTCTACAGCGGTGCGCCACTGATCGCGTTGGTTTCGTTTGTGCTGGCGTCGCTCGTGACGATGCTGATTTTGTGGCTGTGGAATCTCGGTATCACGACATTTTATGTCCAAGCATTTGCTGCATTTGTGATCACGGTTTTTGCCGCTTTTTCGGAGCACATCAATGGCGCACTCGGGCTCAATGTCAACCCGACGTTGATCGTCATCGGCGGAATCACCTTGCTTGTGGCTGGCATGATGATCGTTGGCGCATTTCAAGATGCGATCGACGAATATTATTTGACCGCGACCGCGCGAATGCTCAAAGTCGCAATGGCGACTGCCGGCATCGTCGTCGGCGTGATGGGTGGGCTCTACGTGGCGACAAAACTCGGCGTAAGCTTCCCGACGACGCCGGATCGGCTGACGCTCGCCAGCAACAATATTCAGTACGCCGGTGCGTTGATCATCGCAGCAGCATTTGCGGCACGCTCGTATTCGCCGGTCAAAGGCATCATTATCTCTGGTTTTGTCGGTATGTTCGGATGGTTTGTATCGCGCGTCGGCGTCGAAATTGGGCTTGGCCTCGTGATTTCAACGGCGTTTGCTGCGGCAGTAATCGGCCTCGCTGCGACACTGGTTTCGCGCATGTTTCGTATTCCGTCACTCTCGATCATCTGGGCCGGCATCGTGCCGCTCGTGCCGGGGCTTTCTCTGTATAATGGCATGATGGGCATGATTGATCACCCACCTGGCGACCCACTTTTCATGCCGGCGCTTTCAGTTTTTACAGTCGCGATCATGCTCGGATTTGCGTTGGCAGCGGGCGCGAGTTTCGGCAACCTCATCGGTCGGCCACTGCGTCGCCGGGCAATTCAGCTTTACAAACGCGTCCCGCACCTCCAGGCGAGCGAAGTTGATTAGCGGCGGACGGCGGCG
>CAZYRC010000062.1:0-2979 GCA_964649505.1 uncultured Candidatus Saccharibacteria bacterium | reverse complement strand
ATGCAATTACATCCGGATTTCGGCGTCGACGCCGGATGGCAAGCTGAGATTTTGTAAGCTATCGATCGTCTTTGGCGTTGCATCGGTGATGTCGATGAGGCGTTTGTGTACGCGCATTTCGAACGCTTCACCACCCATTTTGTAGACGTGTGGGCTTTTCACGACGGTGTATGTGCTGCGGCGTGTCGGCAGCGGCACTGGACCTGCGACGGTTGCGCCCGTGCGGATCGCAGTGTCGACGATTTGTTTTGCTGATTGGTCGATGACTTTGTGATCGTAGGCCTTGAGGCGAATACGGATCTTCAGTCCTTCTTCTTTTTTGGCGTCTGCCATGGGTTGATTCCTTACTCCAGTAACCTCTGTCGCGACGAAGCAAAATGCGTACGCACGACCGAGTTCTCTGGTGTGATTAATTGTGATACATCCGATAGTATACGACATTTGGCCAAAAAAAGAAACCCCCACTAGACTAACCATAAAAAGTATGCTATAATAGAAGCAATGAAGCGTACAGAACTGCAAGAATGGACAATCGAGGGCAATCCGCATCCCGAGAGTTTGCATTTGGCGCAACTCAAAGAATCATTTGCTCGACTCGACCCCACCTCTGTCAGCGAGCGTCTCTACGCGGAACTCCAGGGTGGTATCGCGCATGTCGAGCAGCGTTCGCACGAGATCTATGATGCCGTGCTCGGCAACCCGAGCGAAACGTCGACGCATCAGCTGCTGCCGCCGAGCTATACTGGTGACTATCACAATGACAGCTGGAGAGAACTTCGCCGTGCCGAAGCCGAGGAGATCTTGCGCGTCACGTCCGAAATGTTCGCAAAATATCCGCTACACATTCGTCTCGTCGAGCACTACAATGACAATGAAATCAACGGCGATCCTTCGACGCCTGCCCTCGACACGGTCTTTTTCCTCGATGTTGCGTGGGACGATGGTGAGGAAGGCTTCGAGGAGATCGATGAGCGACGCGCGGCGACATTTGGTGAATATATACCGCCAGAGCCGACGACGTTTCTCGGAAAACTCGGCCGCAAGGTGCTCGACTACATGAATATCGACCCGAGCCGCGAAAAAGTCGCCTAGCCTAGCGTGTAGCTGCCTGGGCTTGATTCGTACATGCCTGCTGGATCGGCTCAAGCGGCGCGAAATCATCCTCTAACACCGGTCGCGAATCGGTGTTTTTTGTATATCCTGGCACCGTGCGCGGCGAACGCGCCATCAGCAAAATGACATTTGCATCGTCATTTGTCGCTGCACTTTCATCGACTTTCGCATAGCGATATGGGAATTCATCCTGATATGTCGCACTACTCACGGCGAGCAACTCGCGGCAGGCGCCTGTTTGTCCGGCGACGACATTTGCGAGCACTGTCCCAGTCGGCTTGGTGACACGACCCACGAGCGTGCCATATTCACGTGTCATCAGCGTCACCGGAACATTGATATCGCCGTAGACATCGACGATGACGATATCGTAGCGCGCTGTCGTCTGCGAGAGGTAAATGCGAGCATCCTGGGCGATTTCCGTGATGGAGGGTTGCGGTGTGTAGTCAAAATACTGCCGTGCAATCTGCGCGAGCTGTGGGTCAATCTCGACGACATCAATATTACTCTCTGGGTATTTGTCTGCGAGATATTGTGGCAACGTGTACGCACCACCACCGAGGATGAGGATACGGGATTTCTGTGGTAGCAAATCGACCTGGCGTGCGAGCTCACGTGTATACCAAAATACCAGCTGATCGGGTTTGCCAAGTATCACCCCCGATTGCTCGCCACGCGGTCCGATGCCAATCGTGCGAAGTTGCGCACCATCATTGAGTTGATTTGTTTTCACGGTGTAGTGCGCCGTCGGGGTGTCGATCGCAAATGTCGATGACGGCGGCAGCGGTACACAGACAATCAGCGCAAAAAGCACGCCCAGTGTCACCCGCGCCGGCATACGCCAGCGCACAGCAAATGTCAGCGATAAGACAACCAGCACGAGGCTGAGCGCCATGAAAATCCCGCGTGTCCCAAGTATCGCAAAGAGCCAAAATCCCGTCACGAACGTCCCGGTGATGCCACCGAGTGAATTGAGCGCGCTGAGCGACGCGATCTTTGAGCCAGTACTGGAGAGTGCTGTGACAGAGAGTTTCGCCAGATATGGGCTGATCATGCCGAGCACAAAACTCGACGGTGCAAATAGCACAAACGATGCAAGTATCCCGCGCAGGCGATCGTCGAGCGACAGATCGCCGAGCCACGTCAAAAACCCCGGATACAACGCCGTCGTGATTGCTACCGCCCCACCAGCGATCAGTAGTAGATACGCCACGTCTACGACACGTTTGCGCTGGTCGGCAAGCCAGCCGCCCGCCCAATATCCGAGACTGAGCGCTGCGATGATCACGCCAATCACGCTCGTCCACACGTACGTCGAGCTGCCGATCGCCGGTGCGAGGATGCGGCTCGCTGCCATTTCAAACGCCATCAATACAAAGCCCGTCACAAACGCGACGATTCTGGTGTAGACTGAGTGCACCCCCTGCCCTTTCATTCCTCTATCTTAGCACAAAAATACCCCGAGAGTTCGGGGTATTCCTGCAATTACGAGGTGTAATTATTTGATGATGTTGGTCACAACACCAGCACCGACCGTACGGCCACCTTCGCGGATAGCGAAGTCTTGACCTTTGTCCATAGCGATTGGAGCAAGCAGTTTGACTTTGAAGGTCACCTGGTCGCCTGGCATCACCATTTCTTTGTCAGCTGGGAGTTCAACCTCACCAGTGACGTCCGTGGTGCGGAAGTAGAACTGTGGTTTGTAACCCTTTGAGAATGGAGTGTGGCGTCCGCCTTCTTCTTTCTTCAGGATGTAGACCTCAGCGTCAAATTCGGTGTGTGGCGTCAGGGTACCTGGTTTGACCACGACTTGACCACGCTCAATTTGCTCGCGCTCGATACCGCGAAGGAGAAGACCAGCGTTGT
>CAZYRC010000061.1:0-3176 GCA_964649505.1 uncultured Candidatus Saccharibacteria bacterium | reverse complement strand
CGGCAAAGATGGAGCCGACCACTCGCGTGAAAGATCTCGCCGAGGCTGAAGAGCAAAAACTTCGCGACGTGATTGATTCACAATACGTCACCGAAGGTGATTTGCAACGCGTGGTCACCGGCAACATCAAACGTCTCAAGGATATCAACGCCTATCGTGGTCTACGCCACAAGGCAGGGCTTCCAACACGCGGACAGCGTACCCGAACGAATGCGCGAACTCGCAAGGGTAAGGCAATCGCCGTGGGTGGAGCACAACCAAAAGCAGCAAGTAAGACTTAGGAGAAAGGACAGGTATGGCAGAAGCAACCAAATCTACCAAGAAGAAGCAGCGCCGATCAGTCCCGACTGGTCAACTGCACATTCAGGCAACGTTTAACAACACGATCGTTACGTTTGCCGACAATAAAGGTAACGTTCTCAGCGCAAGCTCAGCTGGTGCGTGTGGATTCCGCGGAAGCAAAAAAGGCACCGCGTATGCCGCACAAATCGCCGCTGAAAAAGCTGCTGAAGCCGCAAAATCAGGCTACGGCCTCTCTGCGGTGGACGTATTTGTCAAAGGCGTCGGCCTCGGCCGCGACGCTGCGATCCGCGCATTGAGCGGGTTTGACATGACCATCAACAGTATCAAGGACGTCACCGGTGTTCCACACGGCGGTGTGCGCCCACGAAAGGCAAGGAGAGCATAATGGCACGAGATACTTCGCCTATCGTAAAGCAATCTCGTCGTGAAGGCGTGGCGCTTCATCCAAAAGCCCACAAAATCATGGCGCGCAAAAGTGGCATCCCAGGCGAGCACGCAGGTGGACGCCAGGGCAAACAAAGTATGTACGCCCAGCAGCTTCGTGAAAAGCAAAAAGTTCGCCGCATGTACGGCCTGCTCGAACGCCAGTTCGCAAAGCTCATGAACGAAGCAACACGCAAACCAGGACTGAGTGGTGAAAACCTCTTGCAGTTCCTCGAGCTTCGCCTCGACAACGCGGTCTACCGCGCCGGGTTTGCAACCAGCCGCCGCGGAGCACGCCAGCTCGTCAGCCACGGCCATTTCATGCTCAACGGTCGCCGCGTCGACATCCCATCGATCCGCCTCAAAGCGGGGGACGTCCTCACGGTTCGCCCAAAAAGCACCAAATCAGGTTATTTCTCTGTGATCAATGATATTTACGGCAACACCGCTCAGGGTCCGCTCAGCTGGCTCAAAAGCGACGTAAAAAAATTGACCATCGAAATCACCGGTCTGCCAAAGCGCGAAGAAGCCGAAGCAGATATCAATGAGCAGCTAATTGTTGAGTACTACTCACGCTAAAAGGGTAAGGAGATCACACATGTCTAAAGTAATTCACAATCCAGCTCTCGCTAAGATCATTGACAACGATGCCAACAGCGCGTCATTTGTCATCGAGCCGCTTCACGCTGGCTACGGCAACACGCTCGGCAACAGCCTGCGTCGCGTTCTGCTTTCGAGCGTTCGCGGTGGTGCAGTTGTTGCGTTCCGCATCGAAGGTGCAACCCACGAATTCACGACCGTTCCTGGCATCCAGGAAGACGTCGTCGATATCACGCTGAACCTCAAAGGCGTCAACTTCCGCGTTGAAGGTGACGAGCCAATCGAGCTTCACCTCGAGAAAAAGGGCGCAGGCGTCGTCACAGCGGGTGACATCAAACTTACCGCTGACGTCGAAGTCATGAACCCAGATCAGGTCATCTGCACCATCGACGATCCGAAAAAATCTGTCTCGATCGACCTCGTCGTCGAAGCAGGTCGCGGCTACCAAGACCTCGACGAATCAAGCAAAAACCGCATCCACAGCGACATGATCGCCGTTGACGCGATGTTTAGCCCAGTCACGCGCGTTCGTTTCAAAGTCGACCCAACTCGTGTCGGCCAAGAAACCAATCTCGACAAGCTCGAATTGACCGTCGAAACAGACGGCTCGCTCAGCCCACGTGACGCATTCGAAGAAGCAGCCGCAATCCTCGTCAACCAATACAGCGCCCTCGCTGGCAGCACGACTGTCGAGTCTGCACCTGCGCTTGGCACCGAACAAGACGAAGACGCCAGCGAACTCAACACCTCGATCGAAGACCTCGGTTTGAGCGCTCGCACGGCAAATGCTTTGATCAACAACGAAATCCGCACCGTTCACGACCTGGTCACGCTCTCAGAGCAAGACCTCCGCGAACTCAAAGGTTTCGGCAGCAAAGCGCTTGACGAAGTCAAAGATAAATTAGCAGAATTGGAGCTCTAACCCATGCATAGACACGGTTATAAAGGACGAAAGTTCGGTCGCGAGCGCGACCAACGCCGTGCGTTGCTCAAAGGTCTCGCGACCAGCCTTGTCATGGAAGAACGGATTGAAACGACCCTTCCAAAGGCCAAAGAGCTCGTACGGTACATCGAAAAACTCATCACCAAAGCCAAAAAAGGCGACCTCGCGAACCGTCGCGCTGTCATCGCTGGTCTCTCGACACAGCTCGCAGCCGCAAAACTCGTCGATCACATCGCCCCACAACTCAGCGGCCGCACCAGTGGTCATGTCCGCGTTGAACGCACACGTTTGCGCGTTGGCGACGGCGCCCAGATGGCGATTATCGAGTTTGTCGATGAAATCAAAGACACCCCAGCAGACAGCAAAAAACCTGCTGCAAAACCAGTTGAGAAAGGAGAGAAGAAGTAATGAGCGAATTCAAAACTTTTTCCCAAAAACCAGCTGACGTCACGCGACGCTGGGTCCTGATTGACGCTAAAGACGCAACGCTCGGTCGTATTTCTACGGCTATCGCAAAATATCTCATCGGCAAATACAAACCGACCTACACGCCACACGTGGACGGCGGTGATTATGTCGTTGTGATCAACGCAAAAGAGCTCGTCGTCACTGGCGCCAAAGAAACCGACAAAATGTACTACCGTCACAGCGGTTTCCCAGGCGGGCTCAAGGAAGCTCAGCTCAAAGCGCTTCGTGAAAAAAGCCCAGAGAGCATCATCGAAGAAGCCGTCAAAGGCATGCTTCCAAAAAACAAACTCAGCCCAGAGCGCATGGCACGCCTCCGCATCTTCCCAGGTGCTGAGCACGATCACACCGCTCAAAAGCCAGAGAAAGTAGAGGTAAAGTAATGCGCGCCTACAGGGCAAAGAGCAGCCAGTCCCGAGTGCTTTATTCGCTCGCACTGCGC
>CAZYRC010000060.1:760-3319 GCA_964649505.1 uncultured Candidatus Saccharibacteria bacterium | reverse complement strand
AGCCCTGCTCGCTGAGCATACGCATAAACGGACGGTTAAACTTTTGGAAGTTTGCCGTATGGGAGGTGAAGAGGATTTTTGGCTTACTCATAAGTGGATTTATCTACGCCGCTTCCCTCTTGTTATTCTCGGTAGAAGTTCGTGTTTGCTCGTGTCCTTCAGCTTGACCTGCTCCAGTGACAATGACATAGAGCGTTTTGAGGATGACTTTTGCGTCCATGACGAGGCCGAGGTGGTTGGCGTAGTAGCCGTCGAAGTCTGATTTCGTGACATCATCCATCTCATCGCGGCCATTTGCCTGCGCCCAGCCGGTGATGCCTGGTTTGACGCTGTTTGCACCGTAATTGTCGCGTAGTTTGATGAGGCGCTTCTCTGAGAGAACGACTGGACGTGGGCCGATTAGGCTCATATCACCCCTCAACACGTTGATGAGCTGCGGTAATTCGTCAATCGAGAGCTTGCGCATGATGCGGCCAACTTTTGTGATATACGTGTGGCTATCGTGAAAATCCTGGGTTGCACGATCGCTCGGCGCGTCGATTGCCATTGAGCGAAATTTATAAATCGTGAAGGGCTGCTTGTCTTTGCCGTAGCGTTGGTGGCGAAAGAGTGCCGGTCCGTGAGAATCGAGCTTGATAATGACTGCGACAATGAGCATAGGTACTGCTGCAATCACGAGAAGTACTACTGCACCGATAATATCGAGGAGGCGTTTGCCGTAATGGGCGTACATGATCTTTCTCAGGCCCAGAGGGCGGATTAGTGGATTATTTTTTGGTATCGTCGCCGAGGAGCATGTTAGCGAGTGCTTTGCCGACTGGACGCTTGGATTTTTGTTTGGGTGCTTTTGGTTTTTTGGCTGGTTTTTCTGCCTCGGCTGCGACAACTTCTTTTTTCAGATTGCTATGGCGGTAGTCATAGGCAAAAAACAGGCCGATGATTGCGAGGACGGCCGCAGCGATCGTCGCGATGCCAATCTGCTGGACTGGCTTGATATTGGACGCGGCGCCTGGAAGACTGGCTGCGTCAACTACACTAATTCTAACAGAATTGTCGCCATAAAGCTCTTTTGCTTGTTGGCCGAATTCTTGGATGGCATTATCGAGGAGCGCTTTGCTGGTTTTGGCTTTTGACGTGCTGATCGAGAGGTCGATGATGTCAGTGTTTTTGGCATTTTCGGCGGTGGTGTCGGCGACGAGCGTGTCGTAACCTTTGTCATAGTCGGCTTTCTCGATGACTGGATCGAGCACGCGGTGCGAGGTAAAGAGCTGGACGTAGTTATTGAGGACAACCGATTCTTGGTTGGCGGCGGTGCGATTGGTGCCGACGAGCAAGATTGTGGCCGAGCTCTTGTAGGTTGGCTGCTGAATGTAATAGGTATAGATGAGGCCAATGATTGCACCAGCGATCGCGAACGATACGATGATTAGCCATTTTTTTGCGTAAAAGCGCAGTAGGTCGTAAAGGTTGATTTCTTCCATAGCTCCCGTTTCGGATACGTATTTTATTAACTCTGACTATTGTAGCATACAATTTAGTTTTTGTAAATATTATTATACGGTAGTTACGCGCTGATTTTGTTTTGCGGTAATGCTTGCGCCTCGTGAAGCGCGGCTGGTACTATAAAGCGAGGAAAACCCATATGGTAGATACGACACACAAACGCAAACTGTCACTCGAAGGCAAAATCGCCCTGATTCTCGCAGGTGTACTCGCTGTGCTTTCGGTTGTGACATTGTTGCGCCACGTCGATCTGTCGAGCGGGTCCAACGATCGGGCAAAAACGAGTACGGCGGAGCAAAAATCAGCTGTCCCGACTGATACGTCGAGCGTTCAGCAAAAAGAAACGGCTACGACGCCGGAAATCGCCAAGAGCACGACGACTCCGGAGAAATCTCCTGAGAAAACTGCATCCGCGGGCGAGCACACATTCACCGCTGCTGCGGGCGATTCGTATACGGGATTTGCACGCCAGGCAGTTGATGAATATGCTGATGCGCACAACCTCCAGCTGACCGATGCAGAGCGATTGGATGCCGAGGTAGCTCTAGCGAACGATGCTGGTGCGCCATATCTCGAGATTGGCCAAAACGTCACGATTGCCGATAGCGCAGTCGCGGCTGCCTTGCCTGCACAAACCGAGACTACCGATACCGACTCAGCTGAGGCAAAAAGTACGAAGTCTGATGATACGAAGACGCAATCAAAAGATGCTCAACAATCATCACCTGCGCCATCGAAAACTGAAACCGCTGATACTGCCGACAGCTCGCTGACAGCGGCAGCTGGTGATTCATATACGACGCTGGCTCGCGCAGCTATCGCTAAAGCATCGGAGCGTAGCAAGACTACGCTCAATGCTGCGCAAAAAGTTGCCGCTGAGACATATCTCAGTGAAGCTGCTGGCTTCCCGGCGCTCGAAATCGGCCAGCTTGGCCTGCAGGACTTCATGCGAAGGCGCTGTTTCAAAATCGATCCGCAACAACTGTTGCTGGCGACCCAGCACACGCAGTTTGACGGTGGTGCGAATATTGGCGTCATCGTGCAGACCAGTGGCAA
>CAZYRC010000060.1:0-750 GCA_964649505.1 uncultured Candidatus Saccharibacteria bacterium | reverse complement strand
CGGCCAGGATATTTCACTCCCAGCTAGCGCTGTTGATGCGGCTATTGCCAAAGCTGCAGCCCTTTCGGCAGCTGATCAAGCGGCTTGGCAAACATACGCAGACGACGTTATTTTCTAGATTTTTGCCTGATTTCGCGTCGCCTGTTTTCGTTTCATTTGCCTCACGAAAAGATAATAAAGCTCGCCCGAATTCGCTAAGAACTTCGGGCAAATTTTGCTAATTCGGTAGCGCCGGGCGATGTGAATGATACAACGCTGTAAAGGGTAAAATCATTTTGAACAAAAAATGTATTCAATATATACCTCTGTTAGTGTCAGGAATACTGTTGCTAAAAAATCTACGAATATATACTCAAAGTTGAATTATTTGCAACAGTATGCTGCATACTAGAACGGTTGCTCACCAAGAATAAAGTTGAAAATTTCCTCAAAATCGCCAAAATTCAGATGTAACGCGCCACGTCAGTGAACGGTACGAGTGCTCGCTCGGTCACCTCGTATTCACTACTGAACGGTTTAATCTGAGTAATTTCAGCGACATAGAGAAGCTGACACGCTAGGTCGGGATATTTCGCGTTGAACGCCGAAGGAAACTGTTTTTCGATTTTCCAGCGCCCGATAAGCTTGAGATCGCCAAGCTCTATAGCCGCTTCCTCGTCGGCTTCACGACGTACGCAGTCCTCGGACGTTTCGTCACCTTCGCGATGTCCACCTGGCAAACCCCAGCCTCGCTTGGGCTTCACGAGCATA
>CAZYRC010000059.1:0-3439 GCA_964649505.1 uncultured Candidatus Saccharibacteria bacterium | reverse complement strand
GGCGATCCAAATGCCGAGGGTCGCATCATCGCTGCCGAATTTGACGACTACTGGGTCGTAACGTGCTACACACCAAACAGCAAAGCCGACCTCTCGCGCCTCATGCTACGCTACGACAAATGGGATCACGCGGTACTCGCGTATCTCCAGCAACTCGAGCAGACCAAACCCGTACTCTACTGTGGTGACATGAACGTCGCACATGCTGAAATCGACCTCGCCAACCCCAAACCAAATATTGGCAAGCACGGCTTCACCATCGAAGAACGCGAGCGATTTCAGGACTTTCTCGACGCCGGCTTCATCGATACATTCCGCGCCGCGCACCCCGACCAAACTGGCGCCTACACCTGGTGGACGCACTGGGCGAACGCCCGCGCCCGCAACGTCGGGTGGCGCATCGACTACTGGCTCGCCAGTAGCGCCATCGCTCCAAAAGTCAAAAACCCCGCCATCCACCCCGAAATAATGGGCAGCGACCACTGTCCCGTAAGCATCGAACTCTAATACCATCGCTGCACGAGGCGACAGCCGAGCTTTAGAGGGCGGAGAGGCGCGTTTGCATTCACTGCAAACCGTCTCGGAGGGAACATCCCTCCTTAATCTTTCAGCAATTTCGTGATCTCATACAGCCGCTGCACGCCATTTTCAAGCCGATAGTAGTACTGAATATAAAACACCTCGAGCACCGTCAAAATCAGCACCAACAACCCAACAAGCCCGATAAACACGCCGTCAAATGTCGCGAGACTCAGCGCCAACCCTGCCCACGAACCGAGCATCAATCCCGCAAAGAAAAACGTCACGAGCAAATGCACGAGCCGCTCATGCTGAAATTCCGCCACGCGTTGCGCATGATAGCCTCGCAGCTCATCGCGATCTGTGCCTTTTGCGCCCGCCACGAGCTCATTCATTTCCTTGTAGTATGCCTGCAGTTCTTTATCCATATTTCCAGTATAGCTTATACTACCAAAAAACCCACCGATCAAGTATACTGACCGCATGAGCAAAAAACTGGCAATCTTTGATATCGACGGCACTCTTTTTCGCTGGCAGTTATATCACGAGCTCATCTATCGACTCAAAGATCAAGGGTATTTTCCGCCTGCCGTTTCTACCAAACTCGACGAAGCATTTCTCGGCTGGACCAGTCGACATCGCTCGTTCCGCGACTACGAAACAGAAATGATTGAACTTTCCTCGGCACACCTGCCGAGCATTCCGGTCGACGCATTCGAACAGGCCGCGCGCGACGTAGTCGCCTCAAGCGGTCACAAAGTCTATCGCTACACCCGCGATCTGCTCGCGCGACTCAAAAGCGAAGGCTACTACTGCCTTGCGCTCAGCGGTTCCCAACAAGAGGTCGTCGAACAATTCGCCCCGCACTACGGATTCGACGATTGGATTGGCACAATATTCGAGCGTGACGGTAACGCCTTCACCGGACAGATCACGCGCTACGTACCGTACAACAAAGGCCGCATCATCACTGGCTACGCAAAAGAACACGGGTTCGATCTGGCAGACGCAATTGCGATCGGTGACTCAGGCGGCGACACAGCAATTCTCGAGGTCGTTGGACATCCGATTGCATTCAATCCAAACGAGGAATTGCTCGCAATCGCAACGGCGAACCGCTGGCCCGTCGTGATCGAGCGCAAAAACATTTCGTATGAGCTCGAAACGCGCGAAGATGGAGAAATCGTTGTGAAGAACACAACGATATATTAACGGAGAATAGATCAGAAATGGCGGCGAAACAAAAAGTTGCAGCATTTGACATCGACGGGACATTATTCCGCAGTGGACTGTACCGTGAAGTGGCGTATGAGCTAATGAAAATGGGCGCTTTACCAGAGAAAATTCTCCAGGAGACGACCGTCAAAAACCGCGAATGGCGCCACCGCACGCACGGCAACGCATTCGAAGAATTTGACATGCTTGTCGTCGATCGTATCGACCACGCGCTGCCACAACTACGCATCGATGATTACGAAGAAGCAGCGCAAATCGTACTCGAAAAACGCGCCGAAAATGTCTATGTATACACTCGTGATCTCATCAAAAAACTGAAGAGTCAAGGGTATTTTCTCGTCGCTATCAGCGGCTCGCAGCTCGAGCTCGTCGAACCATTTGCAACTAAATACGGCTTCGACGCCTGGGTCGGGCAACAATGGGAGCGCGGCGACGAGTTTTTCACCGGCAATATCACCAAAACGCACACCGGCAAAGATATCATCCTCAAAGACATCGTCAAACGGCACAATTTGACTCTGAAAGATAGCGTCGCGGTGGGGGACAGCAACGGCGACGTCGGCATGCTGCAGACCGTCGAGCATCCGATTGCGTTCAACCCGACGGCAGAATTGTACGAAAAAGCGGTCGCAGCCGGATGGACAATTGCGATCGAGCGCAAAAATATGATGTACACGCTCGAGATGGAACAGGGGTCGTATCGCCTCAGTAGCGCCCGCCCACACTAAAAGGTATAATCAACCTATGCAACAATATCCGTACTGGCGCAGACAAACGACCGAGAAGCCGCTGTTTGCCGATATCGAGTGGGCAAAGCCTGAGCAACGGTCGCAGCGCGGGCGGCTCGGGATTGTTGGGGGCAACAAATTGGGCTTTGCTGGCGTTGCGGAGAGCTACCAAACGGCGTTCGCTACAGGGGCAGGGGAGGTTCGCGTGCTGCTCCCCGACTGTTTGCGCTCAATCGTACCAAAAATGATGACCGATGTCGTATTTGGCCCATGCAACCCTAGTGGCAGCCTCGCGCGAGACGCAGGCGACGAACTACGCGCCGTCAGCGAATGGGCAAATCTCGTCCTGCTCGCCGGTGATGCAGGACGCAGCAGTGAAACGGCGCTGGTGTACAGCGAATTTCTCGCGCAATACTCGGGACCACTCGTGCTCACACGAGACGCGATCGATCTTGTCGCAAATGATGCCGTCGCCCTCGTCGAAAGACCCGGGACGGTATTTGTACTGAGTTTTGCGCAGCTCCAAAAACTTTTTCGCAGCGTGTATTATCCAAAAGTCCTGACATTTAGCATGCAACTCCTCCAGCTGGTCGAAGCGGTGCACAAATTCACCGTGAGTTTCCCTGTGACGATCGTCGTATTGCACCGCGACACCCTCGTAGTCGCCCACGGTGGCGAGGTTGTCACGCAGACGTGGGAAAATCCGATGGCGATCTGGCGCGGCCAAACCGCCGCGCGCGCCGCAGCATATCTGCTCTGGACGCCGTCCCAGCCACTTGAAGCGATCACCGCGAGCCTCGTGACGAGCAGGGAGTAATCTGCTATAATCACCTAGACAACAGCTCTGAGAACGTTAAAATGTATTTCCTTGTGCCGCGGTGGTGGAATTGGTAGACACGCTAGACTCAAAATCTTGTGAGCAATAGCTCGTACCGGTTCAAGTCCGGTCCGCGGTA
>CAZYRC010000058.1:0-3475 GCA_964649505.1 uncultured Candidatus Saccharibacteria bacterium | reverse complement strand
TCGTGATCAACATCGACCGTGTCGCACGTGTCGTCAAAGGTGGTCGCCGCTTCCGCTTCAAAGCACTTGTCGTCGTCGGCAACCGCAAAAACAAAGTCGGTGTCGGTGTCGCCAAAGGCGCAGACGTCCAGGCCGCTATCGGCAAAGCAACTGATGTCGCTAAAAAACACCTCATCACGGTCCCAATCGTCAACGAAACGATTCCACACGAGATGGAAATCAAACTCGCTGGCGCCCGCGTCCTCATCAAACCAGCAGCGCCTGGTACCGGTATTATCGCCGGCGGTGTGGTACGTTCGGTGATCGGTGTGACCGGCATCCGCAACATGCTCAGCAAATCACTCGGCTCGACCAACAAGGTCAACATCGCCTACGCAACGATCGAAGCCCTCGGCGGACTCGTCCCACGCGATCAGTGGCTCAACGCTGAAAAATCCGAGAAGGCTCCTGCAAAGGAAAAAACCGAAAAAGCTCCTGCGAAAAAACCAGCAGCCAAAAAACCTGCTGCAAAAAAGGAGGCTAAGTAATGACTAAGTACAACGAACTAAACGTTTCAAGCCACAAAGACCGCAAACGCGTCGGTCGCGGTATCAGCGCTGGCGGTGGTAAAACCGCAGGTCGCGGCACCAAAGGACAGAATGCCCGCACTGGTAAAAAACTTCACAGTATGTTCCAGGGTGGTCAAAACGGTATCGTCAGTGCTGTGCCAAAAGCTCGCGGATTCAAGAGCATGCGTACACCTGCTCAGGTCGTGTATCTCGACCGTCTCGAGGGCCTCAAAGGCACCGTCGACAACTTCGCACTCTACGAAGCTGGCCTCGTTGCAACGCCATTTCACACGGTGAAAGTCATTGCCCGCGGTGAGCTCAGCAGCAAAGTCACACTGAAAGTCCAAGCTGCTTCAAAAAGCGTTATCGAAGCGATCAAAAAAGCGGGCGGCACGTTCGAAAAAACTGCCACTCCACTGCCAACATCAGCCAAAGAAGCTGAAGCTGCAGACAAAAAATAATCGCTCTGCACACGAAACCATCCCGCTCAGGCTCGAGTGGGATGGTTTTCTATTGACTTTTTGTCTGTAGAGTGATATAATAGTGACAGGGTATACTACTAGAAGGGAACTACTGATGGCGTCATCTCTTTTGCCACACCTCCATCACGGGTTCGGCGTTCGCATCTACACCCGCGCCGACGGCCGCGGGACGATCGAGAAGATCAAGAACTTCAAGTCACTCGAGGCCGCCCGCAAGTTCGCGGAGGAATCCGCAGCGACGGCCGCGATGGTCCGCCTCGTCAAGTACCCAAACCCAATGCGGTGCTCGACGTTCGAGATCCTCGCGACCTACGACTAGCAGCACCCACCCATCCCCCGATCGGATCCGTCCGATCGGGGGATTTCCCCTTTTTGACCTCTTGACGCAAGGGGTCGCAGTGTCGTATAGTGATCACATAATTTAGGGAGACAGAAATGACAGAATTACTCGAAAAACCAAAAGCTATTGTTGGTGCACTTGAAACGAGCGAGGCCCACGACGCGGCCAAGATTTCAAAAGTGTTACTTGCACGCTACCTCGGCCAACTTGGCCTCAACGACGAGAATATTGACGACTCAATCGCCGTCGAAGGCGCAATGCTCGTCAAAGACGCTTACGAGGCTGGCCTCGAATACGGTTCACTCGAATCACAGACATCGCCACTGACCGACGCTGAGCTCGATACTTTGACCCGTTCGGTCTACGGCATGAAAGCAGACACGCCGCTCAGCCCACACCGACCGTTTTATCAGGCGATCAGCAACGCCATCGACCTCGGCTGCGTCGAATCACTACGCATTCGCGGCCTGCTCAAAACACCTGATTTTTCGACGTTGAGCTTCTACGAGTCACTCCTCGACAAACCAAGCTCAAAGTCCTAGAATTTTCGTGTATAATAGAAACAGAATCTAAAAAGACTGAATAGGGAAGACAACATACATGAACTGGCGAACGATTTTACGCTCTCTCAAAAACCGTGATATGCAAAAACGCCTCGGCATCGTGCTCGGGCTTTTGGTGGCGTATCGATTCATGGCGCACATTCCGGTGCCGCTCGCGGAGCCGACACAGCTGCGCACGATCATCGACAACGTCGTCAGCTCGACCGACTTCGGTGGCTTTTTGAACCTCATGAGTGGTGGTGCGCTCGCGCAGATCAGTATTGTTCTCGTCGGGATGAGCCCATTCATCACCGCCAGCATCATCACGCAGCTCCTGACAAAGGCTATCCCACGCCTCGAGGAATTGCACAAAGACGGCGAATCAGGTCGACGCAAAATCAACCAATGGACGCGCATCATCAGTGTGCCTCTCGCCGTGATTCAGTCGATCGCATTTATCTATATTCTCCAGCAGTCAGTCCTCGCTGGAAGTACCGCTGGCACCGTCACAACGACGCCATTTGAATGGGCAATCGCCGTCACCGCAATGACCGCGGGCTCAGTACTGCTGATGTGGATCGGTGAATTGATCACCGAACAAGGCATCGGCAATGGTATTTCTCTTGTGATTTTTGCCGGTATCATCAGCCAGCTGCCAAAAACATTTGGCACGATTCTCAGCTCGCTATTTGACACGACGCAGGGCAAACTCAACGTATTCGGCTGGTTTGAATTGCCGGTCAACCCGACAGCATTTGGTGTCGTGGTCGGGATCAGCGTGCTCGGTCTCGCCATCCTCTACGTCCTCGTGAAAATCAACGAAGCGCAGCGTATCATCACGATCAATTACGCCAAACGCGTCGGCGGCAACACCAGCTATGGTGGCATCAAAAGCATCCTGCCGGTCAAATTGATCGCCGCAGGGGTGATCCCAGTGATCTTTGCCGTGGCATTTCTCTCGCTGCCAGCATTTGTCGGTCAGGTGATGAAAGCCTCACCGAGTGCTGATCAGACAGTCGCAGCCAACCTCGTGAAATGGTTCCAGGCGCCGACAGCGACCAGTTTCGCCTCTGGTGACTGGGGTGTCGCCGTCTATCCAATCGCGTATTTCTTGCTCGTGATTGCGTTTACATATTTTTACACCGGGATCGTCTTTAATTCAAGTGAGATCGCCGAAAACCTCCAAAAGCAAGGCGGGTTCATTGCGGGCGTTCGCCCAGGGGCGCAGACCGAAAAATATCTTGCTACGACGGTCAACCGTTTGATTCTCTTTGGTTCGATCGCGCTCGGATTCATCGCTGTGCTGCCATTTATCGTCGACTATATTTTTGCTCAGCTCGGCATCAATGCTGCCAATATCTCGATCGGCGGTACGAGTCTCCTCATCGTCGTGACGGTCGGGCTCGAGACGCTGCGCCAGATCAATTCGCGCGCACTCATGGTGACCTACGACGACTACAAATAACCCTGTTTTTGCCGCCGCTTTCTCTTTACATTCCACGAATAGTGGCGTATAATACAACATTGTATATCTATGGCGAGTACCAAGGAAGTAATTAAATT
>CAZYRC010000057.1:3228-3482 GCA_964649505.1 uncultured Candidatus Saccharibacteria bacterium | reverse complement strand
CAATATCTTTGGCGAGGAAGAGACTGTACGGTTCTTGCGCTATGTTCAGAGAGACGTAAGCGGTAAAGAGTACCCCTACGGGGTCGTGGAGGCAAAAGGTACAAACCAGAGCATCCCGGCGTTCCATACAGGCGCCTAGTGGCGCGGATAGAGCAACGATCACCACGCAGAGATATGCGTGGTGATTTTTTGCTTTTCAAAATACCGCTTATGGTGTTAAATAGAGACGGGTATATATACATGGGTATAAAGAA
>CAZYRC010000057.1:1281-3184 GCA_964649505.1 uncultured Candidatus Saccharibacteria bacterium | reverse complement strand
TTTCGCCACGCGCCCTGGCGGCGTGCGCTGCTGGAGAGAAACCAAGTGGGAGTATTTGCCTCAAGCCTGCATGGTTGACAGGAACGGTTGGTACAGCAGAAGTACCCCTATCAAGTGGGAATGGTATGGTTACCGCCACCATCAATTCGCCTCAGGATTTACCCCCTCTTATGGATAAGTGTGTCGGAGACCACATGCCCACAAGACTAGAATCTTATGCCCAAGAGGCGTACGGTAAGGGAGATGTGGGCTGGGAGCTTCACGACGATAAAAAATGTTGGTGGCGGTATTGGACCCCTAGCGAAAACAAACCAGACAGCACTCAGGCAGCGCAAGGAGTAGAGGCCTATCGTGATCAACAGAAAAAAGCATTGCAAAACTACTGTACAGATAAATCCGGGGGTAGTCTTGAGTGTAGTGCCGACATGGATAAATACCTCAAGGACTGCACACAAAATGACAAGATCACGAAAAACGAAGACCTAGCAACCTGTATTAGTGAAAAAAGCAATAATAAATATGCCAAAGACGACATACTGAAGATACTCGAACGTGACGCGCCGGATCCGTCGACTCAAGAGAAAGCGGACACAAAGAACACTTGCAAGATCGATGGTGTCGGCTGGATTGTGTGCCCAGTACTGACGTTTACCGGCATGATAACAGATGGCGCGTATGGACTCATTTCACAATTTCTCTCGGTAAATACGCGCATCATCGAAACCGGCAGCCCTACTCAGAAAGCCTGGGAAGTCTTCCGAAACATCGCAAACGTTGCGTTTGTGATCGTGTTTATGATCATCATTCTGTCGCAGGTGAGCTCGATCGGGATCAGTAATTATGGCATCAAAAAGATGCTACCGCGGCTGATCGTGGGAGCTATACTCGTGAACGCATCCTATCTCCTCTGTCAGCTTGCCGTCGACATCAGCCAGATATTGGGGCTTGGCGCCACCGGTCTTTTCGGGTCGGTCACAGCGCAAATAATGTCAACAACCTCTGGGACAACCCCTGATCCAAGTGTCGGATGGGGGCATATTGTCGGACTCGTCCTCGCGGGCACGGTCGTTGGTGGGGCGACAATCTACGTGCTTTTGCCGGTGCTGATTTCGTTCCTTTTGTCCGCATTTCTCGCGATTGCGCTGATTTTTCTCATCCTGGTTGCACGACAGGCTATCATCATCCTGCTCGTCGTCGTATCGCCACTTGCATTTGTCGCATATCTCCTTCCAAATACCGAAAATATGTTCAAGAGGTGGTGGAAGCTATTTTACTCCATGCTCATACTCTTTCCGATGGTCGGGCTGCTCTTTGGGGCGGGGGCACTGACAAAAACGATTCTCAACAATACCGCCGACACGATGCTGCAAATTGTCGCGATGGGTGCAGCAGCAATTCCTCTCTTTTTGACGCCGACACTTCTCAAAGGCGCGCTGTCTGCGACTGGTTCATTCGGGGCAAAAATGCAGGGATGGGCAAACGGCGCAGGGAAGATGACTCGTTCGCGCGCACAGAAGGGATTCGGTGAGAGGACGGCACCTTTCAGAGAGGCACTAGACTACCGAACAAATCAACGCAAAATTCGAGCGGCAAAAAAGGCGGGGACAGGTAGACTCAGGGGCTTTTACGGAGCAGTTGGCGGTGGCGGGTATGGCGATAAACTAAATAGCCGCGCAACCCAACTCGAGGAAGATGAGTTCAGGAAAGGTGTTGAGGCGGAATCGGCGACATTCTCCGCAAAGGATCATGATGAAATACTCCGGATAGCCCGTAGTGGAAAGACGGCAAGCGGCGAGGCTGTCTCGACCGAGCGCCGTGTCGCGGCAATCAACTACGCAGCAAAACAAGGAAGCCTCAACGACGTAGCTAGTATGGAAACGACCTCGGAGGACGATAGTCATGT
>CAZYRC010000057.1:0-1271 GCA_964649505.1 uncultured Candidatus Saccharibacteria bacterium | reverse complement strand
GGTCGCGGGAAGCGAGGTTTATGCGCAAGTGCGTAATGGAACTAATCTCGCCGCAATACAGGACTTGATTCGAAAGAGGATTGAGAATGGCTCAATGACAACAGAAGGCGCCGCAGGAACAGAGAGCCGCACGAAGCTCGTTGAAACTGCCGTCGGAAGTGGTGGGGCAGGCCTCTCTAAGGAAGGCAAGGAAAACCTAAAGAAGGTCGTCGATAACATTTCAGAGAACGAGTCGGCTCGTAACAAGATGACCGAGAGTATGAAAGAGTCCTTTGGCAGGATGGGCGCAAGCTACCCAACTAGTCCTCCCGGACCTACGCCGTGAGGAAAGTAAGGTATTGATATATGGCAGTCTATAAAGTCGCACAAGATGTCGAAGCAGACGACAAGCTCATCGGGCCGTTTAGCGCGAGGCAATTTATTTATCTCGTGGTGGCGGTGGTTTTTGGTGGTGCAGCGTGGGGATTGTCACAGATTTTCATTGGGCTTGCGATCATTCCACTACCTCTTGTTTTTCTCTTTGTTGTGCTGGCGCTGCCTCTGCGCAAGGATCAGCCGATGGAGGTGTATCTCGGTGCGTTGATCTCGTATTTTTTGAAGCAGCGCAAGCGCATATGGGTCCCTGATGGTGTGGAGTCGCTCGTCGAGATCACTGTGCCAAAAACCGTCGAGGTTCAGCGTACTAAATCAATTTCTGAAAACGAAGCCGAGCGCCGCCTCTCGTACCTCGCGGATATTGCCGACACCGGCGGGTGGGCGATTCGTCACGCGGCAAAGCCATTTAGCGATCAGTCGCCGATGGTTGATGACGTCTACAATGCTGCGCAACAAACCATCGACGTGCTCGATGATCAAGGTGATGTGGCGCGTTCGCTCGACACGATGATTTCGCGGGCCGACGAGCAGCGACGCGAGGCGATGGTCGAGCGCATGCAGCACGCCGTCCAGGCACAGTCTGCAGCACCCGTCATTCCGCCAATTGCTGATCCGTATGCGAGCCTGCCGGATCCAAATTCGCTCAGCGCGACCCCTGTGAATCCGCCGATTGATGCCTCGCTCAGCGCGCAGGAGCCAGTAGCATTCAATCCGTATCCGGATAGCATTCGCCAGAGCGTGATTCAGCCGCTTTCGAGCCAAAATCAATCACGCCCACAACCCGCGCCGGCGCCCGCTGTGCAAAATCCGCCGGCAAATCCCGAGCAAAGCACTAGCGAAACCACCCTATCACCTGATATAATAAATCTTGCAAACAATACCGACCTGTCGATCGA
>CAZYRC010000056.1:1320-3546 GCA_964649505.1 uncultured Candidatus Saccharibacteria bacterium | reverse complement strand
TTTACCACTACCGTGGCGACCACCGTCACCACCACCGTGTGGGTGATCAGCGGCGTTCATGACAACACCACGAACGGTTGGGCGGATACCCTTGCGGCGTTTGCGACCGGCGCTACCGATTTTGACGTTCTGGTGCTGGACGTTGCCGACCACACCGAGGGTGGCCTCGCATTCGAGGCGGAATTTGCGGACTTCACCGCTTGGCATGCGTACCATCGCGTAGTCGCCTTCTTTTGCCATGAGCTGCGCTTTCGTACCGGCTGAGCGAACCATTTGGCTACCTTTGCCTGGGTTGATTTCGATTGCGTAGATCTGGCTACCGACAGGAATTTGCGAAAGTGGCATACGGTTTGAGGTCTCGACCGGTGCTTCGGCGCCAGTGCGGATGACCTTGCCTTTCGTCATCTGAGTATCAGCGAGAATGTAGTGGTACAGACCATGCTGATCTTTGACGCGGGCAATGCGAGCCGAACGGTTTGGATCGTATTCGATTTCCTCGACCGTCAGGGTCAAACCAGCCGCGAGGCGGTGATTGAGCAGACGGTAGTGGCGGCGAACACCACCACCGCGGTGACGGACAGTGATGCGACCGGTGTTGTTGCGGCCAGCATTTTGCTTTTTGCTCTTGACGAGGCTTTTCAGCGGTTTGCGGGTCGTGATGTCAGATAGATCCTGGCTGGTCATGCCGCGGCGAGCAGGAGTAGTTGGGCGATAAGAATTGATAGCCATTATTTCTTCTCCTCCTTCACTTCTTCGGTGTCAAATACCTTGATCTTGCCCTCAGAGAGCGTGACGTAGGCTTTTTTGGTGTCCTGGCGCGTAGTCGTGCCTGGGTAGCGGCGTTTGCCGCGGTTGTAGCGGACAGCTTTGCCGTTTTGGACAGCAGTTTTGACACTCGAGACTTTGACTTTGTCGAATTGTGCTTCGACGGCGTCTTTGATCTCGTTCTTGTTTGCGGTTGTCGGTACGTCAAAGACGTAGGTGTTTTGTGCGGTGATCAGGCGGTAGGCCTTTTCGGTTGCACGTGGAGTGACGATAGTGAGTTTCATTATGCGTTCTCCTTTCCGAGCCATGCTTCAACGGCTTTGACAGCTGCTGGAGAAATGACGATTTTGTCGGCGTTCAAGATGTAATACACACTCAGGTACGTCGCACGAACCAAGAGGGCATTCTCGAGATTGTTCGTTGCGCGCATGATTTCTGGCGTTTTTTCATCGACGACGATGAGGACTTTTGCGTCCTTGTGGAATTTTTGGTCAGCAAAGAATTTTGCGACCTCGGCGGTTTTGCCGGTTGTTTTGACGTCGCTGACGACAATTTTTTTCGCTTGGTTTGCGAGAGTCAGTGCCTGGCGGAGGGCTACAAGCTTGCTCGTTTTCGAGATTTTGAGCTTGTAATTCTCGTTGCCGCGTGGGCCGAAGACGACACCACCACCGCGCCAAATAGGGTTGCGGGTGCTTCCGAAGCGTGCGCGGCCGGTACCTTTCTGCTTCCAAGGTTTCTTGCCACCACCACGGACTTCACCGCGCTGAAGCGTGGTTGCGCTCGACTGCCGAGCGTTTGCGAGAAACGCGTCGTAGGCGAGTTTGAGCAGTTCGTGGTTTGGCACGTCTACTGCAAACACGGCTTTTGGCAAGGTTGCTTTTGCTGGCGCTGCTTTTGCAGCTTTGGTTGTTTCAGCCATTACTTAGCACCTTTCTTGCTTACGTTGATGACGATCAGGCCCTTTTTCGGACCAGGAACTGCGCCTTTGACACCGATGAGGTTGTCGGCTTCGGAAATGTACGCAACGCGCAGGTTCTGTACGGTGACCTGCTCGGCGCCCATCTGGCCAGCCATGCGCTTGCCCTTGAAGATCTTTTGCGGGTACATGCTACCGATCGAACCGACCTTGCGCGTGTTGCCCTTTCCACCGTGGGTTTTGCGGTGGCGTTTGAAGTTGTGGCGTTTGATCGTACCAGCCCAACCTTTACCTTTGCTGATGCCTGTTGCATCGATTGCATCACCGAGTGTAAACTCTGTGACTCCCCACGTGTCGCCGACTTTGACTTCGCCAAGTTCGTCGACACGAAATTCCCGAATTTCTTTCGGGGTAACACCGGCGGACTTAACGTGTCCAGCCACGGCCTTGCTCAGGTTCTTACCCTCACCAGTTGCCACCTGTCCTGCGTTGTAGCCGTCGGGTTCGACGGACTTGACCTGAGCCACAGGGACAGGCCCGGCAAG
>CAZYRC010000056.1:0-1310 GCA_964649505.1 uncultured Candidatus Saccharibacteria bacterium | reverse complement strand
CATACCAATTTTGGTACCGAGAAGTGCTTTCATGCCCTCTTTCTCCCATTTAAAACTCCCGGTGGCGAGCGGTTTCACCGATGGTGACCTGCTCATTCACGCGGAAATAAGTTTGTATTACGTAATAAGTTACAAACACCATAGTACCAAAAATTCGTCCCGCCGTCAAGGGTTTTACTAGTGTTTTTGTGGGATTTTTGCATAACTTGAAAGTTTTGTCGAAAAGTGCTATACTATGAATACACGTTCGGAACAGCCGAACCGTTTTTTGAGAGGTTATGATGAAAAATCTCCTTTTCACCCTGCGCGAACGCGCAAAGAGGGCCTTCCTCTGGGCGACGACACTTCTGACGCGCTACCAGGCGCTCAGGGAGTACTCGGGCTACACCGCGTACTTGTCGGGTGAAGTGCCGCACGGGCACCTGTTCTACCCCAAGATCGGGATGCTCAGCCCCGCGTGGGCCGAGTACGTTCGGTCCTGGCTCGCACGCCAGCTCGGCGAGACCCGAGAGGTATTCCTCTCGAATGACGAGCGTGCCGGTCAGCTGATCGTCATCCGGACGAAGTAGAGGGGCCTGATGAACGCGTACTGCAGAATTCGCATCGAGGAGGCCGAGCGTCAGAACGACGGCTCGCTTCTCTGGACGATCGAAGTTCAGCCGGGGGGAGATCGCCCGACTATTCAACGGGCACGGTTTGCCCAGTCTGCGAACGATCCCCACAGCTTCGGGGACCCCGGTGACGAAGCGGTGTATGGGGCGCAGGTCGACCTTGCCGCCGACTCTCGTGTCACCGACCTCTACGTGGCTGGGCAGAGCTACAAGCTCTACCCCGTCTAACCCCATCGCCCCAGGCGAGCTCCCGACAGTGTCGGCGGGCTCGTCTGGGGCTGTTTTTTATATCATGATCCCGGCCGGAAGAAAATAGCTCAGTATCGTCACGATGATCAAAATCGCGTACCAAATTTTGCGGTCAAACTGCAATTTTTCGAGCCAATGCACCGCAAAAAGTCCGATGAGCATCCCGACCGGTAGCCCATGCAGCGGCACGCCCGCGATGACGAGTGGTGATTTGAATTTCAGCCATAGCGTCCCGAGCAGCACGACTAGGACGAGTTTCAAAATATACGTTCCATCACTCTCATAAATCCGTTCACGCCCACTCCGACTAAACGCACGGTTGCGGGCATAGGTGCGCTGTTTGTTTTTTTGAGATGCCATACTTTACTCAGTATACCACAAGCGCAATCGTGCGCTCGCCAAATGAAAAGCGCCGCACCCCCGAAAGTTTCGGGAGTACGGCGCATGCTT
>CAZYRC010000055.1:0-3597 GCA_964649505.1 uncultured Candidatus Saccharibacteria bacterium | reverse complement strand
CAAATCATCAGCCCAGCGTCGACTTGTTTGCGCGCAAGCTCTGGGGTGAGCCAGCGCGGCTCGACGGTTTTGCCGGCGACGATGGCATTGATCTGGCGAACGCTCGAAAGCATTTTCTCGAGAGCGACAAGCGTCGTGTTGCCGTCGCCTGGGAAATACACGTCGCAGAAATTACTCTGGCGGCGTAGCAAATCGTCGATCAGCCCTGGGTTTTGGTGGCTGAAGCCGTTGTGGTCCTGGCGCCATCCACTACTTGTGAGGATGTAGTTGATGGACGGGATCGTCCCGCGCCAGGCAACACCGCGACTCTGCGTGAGGAATTTTGCGTATTGGTCGACCATACTACCGATGATCTGGAGGAAAGCTTCGTAGCTGGCAAACATTGCATGGCGACCGGTCAGGACGTAGCCTTGCATCAAGCCTTGCATATTGTGTTCCGAGAGCATTTCCATCACGCGGCCATCTTGCGAAAGGTCTTTGTCCCACGGCATGATTGGCCACTGCCATGAGCGGCTGACGGTCTGGAAAATCTGGTCGAGTTTGTTTGAATAGGTCTCGTCAGGGCTCATGATTCGGAAGTTTTTGTTGTCGGCGTTGAGCTTGAATACTTCCTCGAGATAGAGACCGGTGCGGCGCATCGAGCTCGAGCCCATCGTGCCTGGTGCGGTTGCATCTTCGGCGAACTGATCGGCGGCTGGCAAGACAAGCGGTTTGTAGACGGCATCGCCGCCGTGTGCATATTTGCTGCGGCCGAGGCGTTTTTCGGGGTTTTCTGGGAGAATATCTTTGATGTAATCACCAAATCCTTGTGCTTCAGAGAAAAGCTCGTCGAATTTGTAGCTTCCGAGCCACTCGTTGAGTAATTTCAGCTCGGCCGGGTCGGTTTTTGCTTCGTTCAGCACGACCTGGTGGGCGAGGCAGTTGCCCTCGATTTTTTCGCCGTCTGGAAGCTCCTTGACCCCTGTCCAGCCTTTGAGCGTACGCATCACGATCATCGGCATGCGCGGGCTGACGGTGTCTTCGCTCGCGCGGATTTCGGCGATGAGATTGTGCGCCCAATCGAGTGCTTCAGCCATACGGTCGTGCGCTTCATTGACGTCGCAATCCGTCGCGTCGACGATGCGTGGCTCGTAGCCATAGCCTGAAAAAAGTGTCATAAGTTCGTAATTGCTCATCCGACCAAAGATCGTCGGCTGTGAAATCTTGTAGCCATTGAGGTGAAGAATCGGCAGCACTACGCCATCTTTGCGCGGGTTGATGAGTTTGTTGAGGTGCCACGCCCCAGCGGTCGGGCCGGTTTCTGCTTCGCCGTCACCGATGAGACACGCGACCATGAGGTTTGGGTTGTCGAGCACCGCGCCGTAGCTTGTGCTCAGCGCGTATCCTAGCTCACCACCCTCGAGAATTACGCCCGGTGTCTCTGGGTTTGAGTGGCTCGGGTAGCCGTATGGCCAGCTAAATTCGCGGCACAGTCGGCGAATTCCCTCGAGGTTCATCTGGAGTGATGGATCGACGTGCGTCAATGTGCCTTCGAGAAAAAGATTTGCCTGTAGCGCTGGGAAGCCGTGTCCTGGCCCGAGCACAAACATCATGTCTTGGTCGTATTTTTTTGCGAATCGCGAGAGGTGCGCATACGCGAAATTGATCCCTGGCCCACTGCCCCAGTGCCCGAGGAGGCGCGATTTGACATCATCAAATTTGATTGCGCGTTTCATGAGGTGGTTTTCTGCTAAAAAGATCTGGGCAGCCGTGAGGTAGTTCACTGCACGTAAATATTGGCCCATAGAGTGTTTTTCGTGATTATTCATACTACATCTAGTATACCGATTATGGTTAGATCTGCCAACTCTTTATTTTTGCGAAAAATATTACACTTTTTGCGCGAGAGATGCCTGATAATAGTCGCATCACATCATTTCAAAAAGGAGATGCATGATGGTCACACTAAACGATATCCCAGGAATCACGCGAAAAGAAGTCGAATTACTTCGGGAGGCTGGGGTGCGGACTATTGACCAGCTCCTCGAGCAAGCCTCGACGCCGTCAGGTAGGCTGCGGCTCGCCGATCATGCGCAACTCGACGAAATGCAGCTCAAACAATGGGTGCACTGCGCTGATCTCATGAGAATTCAAGGCTTGCGGCCAGAGGTGGCCGCGTTGTTGTATCAAGCGGGAGTGCTCACCGTGCCGAAACTCGCATTTTGCGCGTCAGATAGCCTCTTTGCGGAGCTCTACGATCTGTCCCAGTCACAAAAAATCACTCATCATCTCCCGACGCGTCCAGAGCTCGGCGCCTGGATCGCGGCGGCAAAGCGTCTGCCAAAACTCGTCCGTCACTGATAGCTTGCCGTCGTCCCGAGGTCGTATTCGCAGTATCCGAGTGGGCCTCCGAGCGAGCGCGACAATGCCGCATCGGCGATTGTCGTTGGGCATGTCCCTTTGTAGACGAAGCCGACGCTGCTTTTCCCCGAACTTGCGTCGACCGTGTACATCGCACCGCGATACCAGCCGCTCGCGTCCGAAAATGTCACCATTGCGGGGCTGACTTGATTGGTCATGTATTTTGCGAGCGCCGCGTCAAAAGTCGTGTCGTTGATGATTGCCACGCCGCCTGCGTCGCGACATTGCGACGTGCCAGAGGTTTCGGTGCCACTCGAGCCGTATTTGTAGCCCTCGCCGAGGCAACTACTCATTGCTGGTAATTGGCCGGTGCGTGCGCGGAAAATTTGCAGCGCTTTTATCCATTGCTCGGCTGCGTTGACTGTCTGGCCATTGCGCGCGCGGTCGGTGATGCCGTTGTACGAGATGATGCCGATCGTCGCCAAAATTCCGATCGAAACGACGACGATCATAAGCTCGACGAGGGTGAACCCGCTTGTGGTTTTTCGCATAGTTCCACTATACCTTTTCTGGCGGTATAATAAAAGCAATGAAAAGACTCGTCGCGACTTATGCTCAACATTTTCTGCGCTCACCTCAGTTGATCGCCGAATTGATCGGCCATAGCAATATCCGCAAAAACGATCTCGTGCTCGATATCGGCGCGGGCAGTGGCGCAATCACCGCGGTGCTGGCACGGCGATGCAAATCGGTAATTGCGTATGAATCCGAGCCTCGCGCGGCGGATTTACTGACAAAAAACATGGCTCGCTATGTGAATGTCACAATCAAAAGAAGCGATTTTTTGGCCGCGACAGTACCCGAAACTCCGTACAAAGTATTTGCGAATATTCCCTTTCATCTCAGCTCGCCGATTGTTCGGAAACTCGTGACAGCCGAGCGTGCGCCGACAAGCGTGTATCTCATTGTTCAGAAACAGTTTGCACAGAAAATGATAACGACAGGCTCACATTTTCATGGTGCCCTCGGCATGAGCATCGCGCCGTGGTGGGTGGCGCGGATCCGTCGGCCACTTCGTAGGACTGACTTCACCCCACCACCAGCGGTTGACACGGTATTACTCGAACTCAAACCGCGCGAAACGTCACTTCTCCCACCTGAGGAGATAGCGTCATTTGAACACTTCGTCGAATCCTGCTATCACGACCCAAAAATATTCGCAAAAACCCCCGCTCCCCGCGGCAAAAAGCCATCGGA
>CAZYRC010000054.1:0-3676 GCA_964649505.1 uncultured Candidatus Saccharibacteria bacterium | reverse complement strand
CTTATTACTGGTATGGGACACGAAGTCTATCGTATAGTGAATGGGAAGCGTATCCCCTGGAATGACTCCGACGTCGTCCGCGATATTCTCGCAAAATGAATTCCCAAGAGTGGCGACGACTTCTTGCTACGTACCACGCAAGACACCCTCTGTAGCAGCAAGCTCTCAGCCCGCACGGGCAAGTGTGCGTTAGTTAGGATGAATATCTTTGAGATTTCGCGTGTATTTTTGCGACGTGGCAATATAGGTTAACATCTCGGCGGCGTCGAGCTTGGATGGAACAGGGGTGAGATTTGGATTTTTTACCGTGATGTTGATTTTTGTAATGAACTAATATCATTTAAACACAAACAGATTGAAAAGTCAAGATATAAGCAGCCCCCGGGAGGCCAAGCTTTCGTGAGAAAGCAAGGTCTCGCCAGGGGCGGGTGTTCAGGCTAGCTGTGCGCGCTGCTCGAGGATTCCGCGCAGGTTCGCGTTGTTGCCGCCGACGAACTGGCGACCCTCAGCCGTGTACATGAAGGCGAACGGCAGTTTGCCGATTCCATGGGTGTCCATGTACTCAAGGCGATCCTTGTAGGTCCCGATGAATACGTGCATTTGCGCGTCTCCAGTGTCGTCGACCCAGATGAGGGTCTGGTAGTGGGCCTCATGGGCGGCCTGCGTGGCACGGCGCAGCGCGTCGTCGGTGAGGCGGACGGTGTGATCCTGGGCATTGTCGATGTAGTCAGGCAAGGTTCTACCTTTCGCGTAGGGGATTGGTCCAGCGAATTCTGAACACTAGTATAATAGTATGAATAGTATATAAAGTCAATAATCGAATCTATTAGAACCACTGCTGACGTTTGAGGCGATAGCTGAGGCTAATCGCGAGGCGCTGGACGAATGATTGCCAGAGGTGGTAGGCGCGCGTACGGATGACGACATCGTAGCAGCCGACATAATCGGTGATGTGTTTGTTGAATTGGGTTTTGAAGCGGCCGATGCCATAGAAATGATCGCTGGTGTCGTGGACTTTCGTCGAGTGCGTCGATCCACAGAGGTCGTAGCTGGTCACGCCGTGTGCTTTCATCCATTCGATGACTTCCCACTGGAGGAGGTGACTGGCGCCGTAGGCGGTTTTTTCGCGGATCGAGGCACCGTCTTTGTAGAGGCCTTTGTGACCGAGATACATGCAGTAGGCGGCGGCGACTAGCTTGCCCTCGTAATGGGCGAAAAAGAGGCTCCCGCGACCATTTTTTGCGTAGCGCTGCCAGAATTCACAGTAGTAATCAAAATCGCGGATCGAGGTTTCGAATCGTCCGGCGGCGGTTTCGCGCAAGAGGTTGTACATCTGGCGCATTGAATCGGCGGTCAGAGCGACGGCTTCGACTGTGACACCGTCGCGCTCAGCACGGTGGAGGGCGTGGCGGCCTTTTTGGTTGAGGCTAGCCATAATGGTGTCGAGGTCGGGCGAGAGGTCGATGATGACGGTTGAGCTGTTTGGCTGGATTGCATTGGTCGGGACGAGTCCGTCGGCGACGAGGGTGCGTTTGGCGGCGTCGGTTTCGGGAATTTCTGGCTCGATTTTCATGACAAAGACGCGCTGGCGTGCGGCAAAGCGACGCAAATCGGGGAGGATCGCGAGTAACTCATCTGTCGTCGTGATGCCTGGACCTTTTGGTAGGTACCAATAGCGGCCGAGAAAGGGGACGGATTTTTCGAGAACGGTGATGGCGAGATTGTCTACCCAGAGGTAGCGCGGTGTCCAGCCGTGACGGCGTTTGACTTCAGCGAGTGCGGTAGCCTGAAAAACGTTGCCACCATCGGGATTTTTTGCGACGGAGGCATCCCACGAGGCGATTTCGTCGGTCGTTGCGAATCGAATTGACATATTTCTAGTATAGCACGAGAGGAATCAGCGGATAATAAAACACCCCTGGGGAACAGGGGTGTTTCGGTGTGAGGAGGATCTATGCGTTTGGCTGTGCGGCGCCAGAGAGAAAGTCGATTTCTTTGATGATATCGAGGAGCGCTTGGGCACGGCGGGCTTCGTCGGTGATCGCTTTTGCTGCCTCGTGAGCGGGCGCGATGAGCGATTTGTCATCGGTCGAACGGATGAGAAGCAGATACGTGTCGAATTTTTCCTCTGGTTCGAGGGTGAGTTTGTCGACGAGTGGGCGAAGTTCGGTGATGGCTTCTTGTTTGACATCATCGAGGTCACTAGAGACAGCAGGCATCGGCTGTGGCTCTGCAGGTGTGACAGGCTCGGGCGCGATGGCAGCAGTAGCATCGGCCGCCGCAGCGGCGTCATCTGCTGCTGGCGGAGGCGTCGACGGCGCAACTGGAGGCGCGATGTCGCTCATCGCTGGCGTTGCGTTTGATTGATCGGCTTCTGCGTTGACCCCTGCGAGCACTTTTGCAAGCTCTTGGTCGTCACTGATCGGTTGTGTTGTTTTTGGCTGAATATCCATGTCCCACCTCTGATTATTATGCTACTTACGCTTACTTACTAAATACTGTATCATAAAAGGAGAAACTTTCGCAATGGGAAAAGGTGGAATATGTTAGACGACGAAAACATTATCAAACAACGTGATCACTCCGATGCGCTCGGGGTCGCTGCGCATCTGTACGAGCAGGTGGCATACGAGTGTCAGCTGGAGCACGCGGCCCACGACGGGCGTCCGTTGACGCGGGTGATTGTCTCATGAATGGGTGGTTCGGCGCTGGCGGCAGACCTCGCAAAGGTACTGTTTTCGCGCACACTACGCGTGCCGTTTGAAGTGGTGAAGGGCTACGAATTACCCGCTTCGATTGACGAGCACACGCTTTTGATCGCGAGCAGTCACTCGGGAAATACCGAGGAGACGATTTCGTGTTTTGAGCAGGCGCTCGAGGCGGGATGCCAGCTCGCCGCGATTGCGACGGGTGGCAAAGTTGCCGAGATGGCAAATACGCACGATGTGATGTACGCACCGATTCCGCATGATACGCAGCCGCGCATGGGGATGATTTACAATTTGCGCGCCCTGGAGCGCGTGCTGTGTGAATTTGGGTTGCTCGACCCATCGGCGCTCGAAGAGCTCGCTGCGGCGAAGGAATGGCCTGCCACCGAGAGTCAGCTCTGGGCGGCGCACGTGCCAACAGAGGGGAATTATGCCAAACAACTCGCGCTGATTGCCGTTGGCAAAACCCCGGTATTTTATGCTGGTAGCCTGATGGCACCGGTGGCGTACAAGTGGAAAATTAGCTGGAACGAAAACGCCAAAAACGTCGCGTTTTGGAACTTTTTGCCAGAATTCAATCACAACGAGTTTCTCGGCTGGACGAGCCATCCGATCGAAAAACCGTTTGCGATTTTTGACCTTGTCAGCGAGCTCGAGCACCCGCGCGTGCTCAAACGCTTTGCGCTCAGCGACCGCCTACTCTCTGGTCGTCGCCCGAAATCTACCGTCGTACCTATCGCCGGCGACACCCTACTCAAACAGATGCTTTGGGGCTGCATCCTCGCGGATTTTGTCAGTATCTACGTCGGCATCCTCAACAACGTCGATCCGACCCAAGTCGACCTGATTGAAAAATTCAAAAAAGAACTAGCGTAGAATTTTTCATCAATGATACTGCCGCAGCGATTCGATCGTATCTTTGCGGGCGGCTTTGAGTGCAGGATAAATGCCGAAGACCACGCCGACAA
>CAZYRC010000053.1:3321-3682 GCA_964649505.1 uncultured Candidatus Saccharibacteria bacterium | reverse complement strand
CATCCCACTCTGGCCAATCGACAGTATCGAGCGGCTCCGCGTGACCGAGGTCGCTCCAGAGCTCGGCAGCAATGTGCGGCGCAAGCGGCTGGACGAGCTGGACGAGCGTTTCGATCGGTGTGCGCCATCCTGCGGTGTATCCATCGAGTTTGAGTTTGTAGAGTTCGTTCACATATTCCATCTGTGCAGAGATGGCGGTGTTGAAGCTCAAGCGGTCGTAATCATCCGTGACTTTTTTGATCGTCTCGTGCATCAGCGACATGAGCGCCGCGTCTTCCGCCTGACCCTCTTCGGTCTGTTCGGCCGCGTCACAGTATTCTTGGACGAGCGTCCAGAGACGATTCAGAAAACGATACACGCC
>CAZYRC010000053.1:0-3311 GCA_964649505.1 uncultured Candidatus Saccharibacteria bacterium | reverse complement strand
CGGCTCGACCAGTTGGAATTTTCGTTGATCGGACCGAGAAATAGCTCAAATACGCGCAGCGCATCCGCACCATATCCAGCATCGATCACCTCGAGTGGGTCGACGGTGTTGCCGAGACTTTTGCTCATTTTGCGGCCATCTTCGGCCTGGATGAGGCCGTGGTAGACGAGTTTTTTGACCGGTTCTTTGAAATTCGTCATGCCCATATCGTGGAAGACGTGCGTCCAAAATCGCACGTAGAGCAAGTGCGCAACCGCATGGTCACCTCCGACGTACATGTCGAGCGGCGCCCAATAATTGACCTTTTCTGGCGCAAATGCGCGCTCGGCGTTGTGCGGATCGGTGTAGCGGAAAAGATACCAGCTACTGCAAGCGTAGCCGTCCATCGTGTCGGTTTCGCGCTTGGCCGGTTTGCCACACGTCGGGCACGTCGTGTTGACCCACGATTCTTCGGCTGCTAGCGCTGTTTTGCCATCACCACGTGGTGCAAAATCATCGATATCTGGCAGCACCACTGGTAAATCCTTCTCGGGGACCGCCACCGCACCGTGATCTGGACAATGAATGATCGGAATCGGCGCACCCCAGTATCGCTGGCGGCTAATCAGCCAATCGCGCATTTTGTAGGTGACTTTTGCTTTGCCGCGGCCCTCTTGCTCGAGCCACGCCACAATTTGCTCGCGCGCTTCGTCGCTCGCCATGCCATCGAATTGACCGCTGCTCGTCATGATACCTTCGCCGTGATAGCATTGCTCACTGCTGTCGGCGGGTTTTTCGACTACTTCGACGACGGGCAGCTCAAATTTCTCGGCGAATGCAAAATCGCGCTCGTCGTGCGCTGGGACCGCCATTATTGCGCCGGTACCGTAGCCCCAGAGGACGTAGTCGGCGACCCAGATCGGGATTTTTTCACCAGTCGCGGGATTTACGGCGTAGCTACCAGTGAAAACGCCGGTTTTTTCTTTGCCTTCGCTGCTGCGATCGATTTCGGATTTTTTGATCGCTTCATCGACATACGCCGTCACTGCCTCACGTGCATCATCTGTCGAAAGTGCCGCGACCATCGGATGCTCTGGCGCGAGCACGAGATAGGTCGCGCCAAAAATCGTGTCGGGACGCGTGGTAAAGACCGTCAGCGTATCGTCGCGATCAGCGATCGTGAAATCAACTTCTGCGCCCTGGCTGCGGCCAATCCAATTCGTCTGGGCGGTTTTGATTTTGTCTGGCCAGTCGAGCGCGGGGATTTCCTCGAGCAATGCATCGGCGTAGTCGGTAATCTTGAAAAACCACTGTTTCATCGGCTTTTTCACGACGTCGTTTTCGCAGCGCCAACATTTGCCATTGACAACCTGCTCATTCGCAAGCACGGTTTTGTCGACAGGGCACCACCATTGGTTGGCTTCTTTTTGGTAGGCGAGGCCGCGGGCAAACAGTTGCGTAAAAATCCACTGAGTCCATTTGTAGTAGCTCGGGTCAGCGGTGTTGACCTCGCGACTCCAATCGATACTCGCACCGACGCGTTTGAGCTGGTTTTTGAAGCTCGCGATGTTTTCTTCGGTCGTGACCTGTGGTTTTTTGCCTGTTTTGATCGCGTAATTTTCTGCTGGCAGACCGAAACTATCCCAACCCATCGGATAGACGACATTATAGCCAAGCGCGCGGCGAAATCGCGCGACCGTATCGACGATCGAGTGCTCCATAAAATGCCCGGTGTGCATGCCGGCGCCACTCGGATACGGGAACATTCCAGTCACATAATATTTTGGTTTGTCACTCTGATCTGGGGCGCGGTAGCGATCTTCGCTCGCCCAGATTTGTTGCCATTTTGGCTCAATTTCGCTTGGGTTGTATCGTTTCATCGACCTCTATTATATCAGAGGTGGCGCGCATGGTCTACTGGTACCGTGAAAAGAATCCGTCTTTGACGCGCATCCACTCGGGGCTTTGGCGGACGAGCTCGATATCTTCGGTCATGTTGCATAGCTCCTTTACACATTCTTCGAGAAAGATTTCGTTTTGCGAGCCTTTCACGAGGATGACGGCTTCGTCGATCGTGACGGAGCGCACAAATTTCCCGGCCTCGATTGCATTGCGCGCGACGTGCACCTGGCAGCCGCGGCGGCGAGCGATTGGCGCGAGAAATTGCTCGGTCTCCGGACCGACCGTGACGACCCACGCGAGCAGTCCTGGGTCGCAAAGTGCGCCGAGTTTTTCGTGCTCTGCCTGGCTCGAGGCGCCGAGCTCGCGCATGTCACCGAGGACGGCGATGCGCTGTGGCGCTTGGTCAAACGAATACAATGTCTGGAGTGCAGCGGCAGCAGCGGCAGGGCTCGAATTGTACGTATCGTCAATGATCGTCGTGCCTTGGATGCCGCGTAGGAGATTCATTCGACCTGGAACAGGTTTGATGAGCGAAAGCCCCTGCACAACCTCTGCCGGCGAAAGCCCCATGAGCATCGAAGCGGCAATCGCGCCAATGATCGGACGCAAGCTGTGTTCGCCCGTGACATTGATCGTCGCCGCAAACGGCTGAACGCCATTTGCCATGACATTTCCCTGGTAGCCGACATCAGGGGTGAATGATTGCTCCTCGAAGCGATATTCCGCCACACCAGTCGTGCCGTAGGTGCTGAAATTTGCATTTGCCAAAAATTCCGAAAATCGCCCATCGACATCGTCGCGGTTGATCAGCACAAATCGCGAAAATTGCGCGATGCTGAGCTCCTCTCGGGCGACCGTTTCGATCGAGCCAAAAAATTCCATGTGCTCCGCCGTGACCGCTGTCACCAGCGAAATATCAGGAGTCAGATACTCGCCAAAGGCCGCGATATCGCCAATATGATCCGTCCCGAGCTCCTGAATGATGATGTCGACATCTGTCGGGCGCTTGACGCGGTGCCGTGCCGCACGAAACACGCCGAGCCAGCTGAAGATATTGTGGACTTTTCCAGGCATCTCGATCCCGAGAATCGCCATCGGCACGGAGATTTCGGAATTGTGATTTCCCTCTTGCATGCGGACGCGATAGCGCTGTGAGAGTAGCGTTGCGAGTGCGCGTTTGGTGCTGGTTTTGCCGACACTCCCCGCCACCGCGATGAGCTTGACCTCTGGATGTTGCTCGAAATACTGTCGGACGTACTTTTGTAATTTTTTCAGGACGAAGTTTTTGAACATATCTTCATCATACCGTATATGGCTTGCGGGCGAAAGAGATGAAGTGCGCAGATGTGTGATTTTGTTCATAGCTCGCCGCCGCGCGTGTCCCCACGATAGCTCTATGATTCCCAATCTTATTTACGCACTCGCCGGGA
>CAZYRC010000052.1:2532-4250 GCA_964649505.1 uncultured Candidatus Saccharibacteria bacterium | reverse complement strand
TCCACACAGCAAATACATCGCCTCGCCCTCGACCGCGTGCACACACGTGTCGAGATCGATCCGTCCTGCTTGCATCGTTGGTGGTGGGGTTTCGCGCGTGATGTGATGACGAATTTCGACGCCCGCATGCCGCGCTTCGCGCTCAGCCAGACGGTCCGCATATGGCACATCTCGCGTCGTACGGTTGCTGAAAAAAAGTTTGACGACGCGTTTTGAATCGCGCTCCAATTCGTCTTTCACAATGCTCCAAATCGGTGCAAGTCCGCAGCCCGCACTAATGCCAACAAGCGGCTGATCAGTCTTTGGATTGAAAAATCCATACGCCGCAGAAATCGTAAATGTATCGCCCGCCCGCAGCGCGTGAAGTCGCGTCGAATACTCGCCAACACGTTTGACCGTGATACTGAGCCACGCTTCGTACGGCGCGCTCGAGAGACTGTACGCTTTGCCCTCTGGTGTCGAACTATCCGGGAAAAACACCGTGATATACTGCCCCGCCGTGTACGAAAATTCGCGGTCCGACGTGAAATACAACGTCACCGTATCAGGTGTTTCGCGGCGCACGCGCGTGACCGTGGCGGTGTAGCGCTCCATCAGTGCACCACGCATTCTTTGACGTAGCCAAGCATCATCTCGCGTACCATCGCCATTTCCGCGACCGAAAAACTTTCCTCACGACGAAATTGTTGGCTGACAAGATTGCCACTCGCGACGAAATATTGCAGCGCAAATCGATCCGCCCCGCGCACCAATTCGCCAATTTTTTCAAAATCATTTGGCTCGAGCTGACCCTTCACGACCGTCGTACGAAATTCATGATCGATCGTTTTGATCAGCTGAATCGATTCCTGAATCGCGTCGAGATTGACCGGACGCGCCGCAATCTGTGAGTATTTTTCGAGCGGGCCTTTGATGTCCATCGCGACAAAATCAAGCAAATTTTCGTCGAGCAATTCGCGTAGCATTTCAGGATTCGTTCCGTTCGTGTCGAGCTTGATGCGAAACCCCATCGTCTTGCAGCGGCGGATAAAATCAGGCAAATCCGCCTGCTGCGTCGGCTCGCCGCCACTGATCGCCACGCCGTCCAATAGCCCGTGACGCTTCTCGAGAAACTCAAAGATCTCCTCCTCCGGAATCCCACCCGCGTACTGTTCCGGCAGCACGAGCTCGGGATTGTGACAGTACCCGCAGCGCATATTGCAACCAACCGTAAACACCGCAGCGACCGTATAGCCGGGGTAGTCGACAGTACTGAATTTTTGAATTCCTCCGATTGTCATTGTTTCTCCTAATTTATGCACTGCGGCGGTGGTAGCAACTCATTTCATGGCGATCCCAAGCCTGGTCAAGCTGGTTCGAGCCGCGGCTCATAACCTTTCTATTATCGTGCTGCCTTATCGTAATGCTCACGCATCACAAACTCAGCCTTCTTTCCATTGTTCCACTGCTCGATCGGGCGCAAAAATCCGACGACGCGAGAATAAATTTCGCACGTCTCCGCGCAGTGCGGACACGACGCCTGCTCGCCCTGCAAATACCCGTGATTGCGGCACACACTGAAACTCGGGCTAAACGTAAAGTACGGCAACTTGTAATTTGCACAAATCTTCTTTTCCAAGTTCAATAAAGAATGATTAATAGTAATTTTTACCAAAATTAATATTTGAAAGGATAAAATAATATGTTTAGATGTGCAATAACAGGACATTTAACTCGTC
>CAZYRC010000052.1:0-2522 GCA_964649505.1 uncultured Candidatus Saccharibacteria bacterium | reverse complement strand
AACGTAAAGTACGGCAACTTGTAATTCGCACAAATCTTTTTCACGAGACCTTTGAGCGTCTTTGGATCGGCCATGCGCTCGCCGAGGAAAAAATGAATCACCGTGCCGCCCGTGTACTTCGTCTGCAAATCATCCTGCAAATCCAGCAGCTCAAACAAATCATCCGTATAGTTCACCGGCAAATGCGTCGAGTTCGTATAAAATGGATGCTCGACTTCCTTGCCCAGCCCGTTCGCAAAGTGCGCTGTCTCCGGGAAATCAGCCTTGTCGATCTGCGCCAAACGATACGTCGTGCCCTCAGCCGGCGTGGCTTCGAGGTTGTAATTATTCCCCGTTTCTTTCTGGAAATCGACGAGCTTGTCGCGCATATAATCCAGCGTGCGCTCCGCAAATTCGCGGCCCTTGCTGCTACCGATGTCGACGCCAAGCAAATTCTCCGCCGCTTCGTTCATGCCGATCAACCCAATCGTCGAAAAGTGATTTTTCCAGTATGAGTTAAAGCGTTTTTTGATATCGCGCAGATAAAATTTTGTGTACGGATAGAGGTTTTTGTCGGTCAGCACTTCGAGTGTTTTGCGTTTGACCTCGAGCGATTCTTTCGCTTTTTCCATCAAATGATCCAGCCCCTCACGGAAGGCTTTCTCGTCCTTGCTTTTCAGCGCGAGCCGCGGCAAATTGATCGTCACAACACCAACACTTCCCGTCATCGGGTTGCTCCCAAACAGCCCACCGCCACGATATTCCAGTTGGCGATTATCGATGCGCAGTCGGCAGCACATGCTGCGCGCGTCCTCTGGACTCATGTCGCTGTTCACGAAATTGCTGAAGTACGGAATGCCATATTTTGCGCTCGCCTCCCACAAATTTTCGATCACCGGATTTTCCCAGTTGAAATCTTCGGTGATGTTATACGTCGGGATAGGAAATGTGAATACGCGGCCGTTTGCATCACCTTCGCAGAGCACTTCGAGCAGCGCTTTGTTGAACATATTCATTTCTTTTTGGTGGTCGCCGTAGTTGCTGTCCTGGATTTCGCCGCCGATCACTACCGGCTGGCCCTCCATGTAGCTCGGACATTCGAGATCGAGCGTGATGTTGGTAAACGGCGTCTGGAAACCGACGCGCGTCGGGACGTTTACGTTGAAGACAAACTCCTGGAGCGCTTGTTTGACCTCTTTGTACGTCAACTTGTCGTAGGCAATAAATGGTGCGAGCAATGTATCGAAATTACTAAACGCCTGCGCGCCAGCCGCTTCACCCTGCAACGTATAAAAGAAGTTCACGACTTGGCCGAGAATCGAGCGAAAATGTTTCGCGGGTTTACTCGAGATTTTGTTATTGACGCCCGTGAAGCCGACACGCAGTACGTCCTGGAGATCCCAGCCGACGCAGTACACGCTGACGAGGCTGAGGTCGTGGATATGCATATCACCCGAGCGGTGCAATTTGCCGATCTCCGGCGTGTAGATTTTGTTCAGCCAGTAGGTTTTGCTGACTTCGCCCGCGATGTAGTTGTTCAGCCCCTGCAAACTATAGTCCATATTGCTGTTTTCGTTCACGCGCCAGTCGAGTTTCGAGAGATATTGGTCGATCAAATCAACCCGCTCAGCGTTCGCGATATCACGAATTTTTTCGTGCTGATCGCGGTAGATAATGTAGGCTTTGGCGGTTTTTTTGTAGCGGCTCTCGAGCAACACTTCCTCGACAATATCTTGGATTTGCTCGACACTTGGCGTTTTGACGAACAGCTCTTTTTCAGCGCGCGCCACGACTTTTTCGGCGAGCTTGTGCGCCTGTGCCTCAGCGAATTCACCCGTTTCGAGCCCGGCACGTTCGATCGCTGACATAATTTTGCTTGTGTGAAATGCGACACGTCGTCCGTCACGTTTTTTGATGTAGTTGTACATACCCCTCCTTGTACGATTTTTGAGCGCAAAAAAGACACCCACGTGGTGTCATTGTGGTTTTTCAGGCTCGGTATTTTTTGTGTGTTGTGGTGCTTACCACGCTATATCTAGCGTCTAGACTTATGATATCGCCCCCACACATGAGCGTCAACTCTTGAAATTTCATATTTTTCATATCATAGCACTAGCGCTAGCGGTTTGCTCATTTCCTAATACACCATCCCTAGCGTTTCACAACAAAAAACACCCCGTGTACAGAGGTGTTTTTGTCTTCCGCCGCCCTTTTTTGGGTGGGTGCGGGCGCTACGCTGCGAGACGTGGCGCGCGAACGAGAAGATACGTCTCGATCCGGCTTCGGCTCCAGCCACGTGCGAGCAATTCGCTGCGCAATCGGCCGAGAAGTGCGAGACGAAAACTGCGTTTGCTCTCAATCCCGCATGCCCTGACGATGTCGTCAAAACTCATCGTGCGGCTCATTTTTTTGAATTCGTATGGTGAAATTCCGAGAATCTCCGCCCGTAACTCGCCCTTGCGATCATGGCGAGTGAGCAATTTGTCAAATTGTGATTCCCGACGTTTTTTTGGGATGGCGATCTGGCTCAGACCTGGCACCGC
>CAZYRC010000051.1:0-4332 GCA_964649505.1 uncultured Candidatus Saccharibacteria bacterium | reverse complement strand
GGGGGGTGGGGGGCGGGGGTGGGGGGGAGGCGAGGTGGCGTGGGGTGCGGGCTCGGGTAGGTATTACCACGTATCTGTGTGAGGTACGTGCGTAACAAATCATCCCGCATATACAACAAAAGCAAGCATAATCATGAACAATCTAATTATGCAAACTCATGAAAAAAATAGTACACTGGGGGATATGACAACGACAGATACCGACACTACACAGGCACAACAAACCGACATCTTCCTCTGGGCGAACCAGGCAGATGCGCACAAGGACCAGCTCGAGATCGACCTCTTCATGTTTACCAAAGGTTACACGGTCTACGCGACAAATTATGCAAAAGAGCTCAAAGCGCAGCTGAAAGTGCTTTTCCTCTACGACATGATCAGTAGCGTGCAGACAGGAGCGGCGACGGGCATGCAAGTCCGCGAATTTGAGGCGGCTGCGGCAGAGGATAATGTCCTCGAGCGCACGACGCTCGAACGCGTCGAGCACGCCCAGGAAGTGATCGAACAGATCATGTACGGCGAAGAAGGCCTCGAAGTGTTTCACGAAGGCGACCACGAATTCAAAAAAGTGAAAGGCATCATTGCGCGGTTTAGTCGCCCAGGCGCCGAGCCGTTTTTTGTCGCAAAACTCCTCCCGCAATCGCAGGTCCTCAAAGGGGCGACGGCCTGGATGTATAATGGCGACTCATTCCAGCCGTTTAGCGCTGACGCGGGGCTGCGGATCACGCCGGACAACCAAGTGTTGATCACGGGCGGCGACGTGTTTGCATTCAACGAAACGAAATTCATCCGGATGTTTGGCTATGATGCCAAAAAATTCGCCGTTGCCGAGGAAAAAATCAAAGAAATCGAAGAGCATTTCAAACTGAGATTCCCCGAAGGCATGACGTTTGACGCCCTCGTACGCGACACCAAACCACTGGTCACCAAGCTCCAAAAAGTCGAGATCGGGCTGGTCACGCAGGAGCAGGTCGTCAACCAAGCCGACGAAATGGGTCTCGAGCTCATGACTGACGACGCAGCGGGCGAAATTATCATCATGGACGCTAAAGACGCAGCGAAATTCGTGAATCTGCTGAACGACGACTACGTCACGAGCGACATGACCGGGATCAAATACGAGCTCAAAGGCAAAAAAGAACTGCGCGAGAGCGCAGGGGCGGGCGATGAAGCGTCACTCTAGGCGTTTCGTGCGCGAAAACGCCGGAATATTGCTATAATACGTAGTATGCCGAATCGACTGGAACTCAAATTTCCGAAAAATTTCCTCTGGGGAGTTGCGACGAGCGCGCACCAAATCGAAGGGGGTCAGCACAACCAATGGAGTGTGTGGGAGCTCGAAAACGCCAAAGCACTCGCGGCGCAATCGTCGTATCAGTTTGACGATCTAAGCAATTGGCCAGAGGTCAAGCGCAGCGCGCAGACGCCGAGCAATTATGTTTCGGGGCGGGCGACCGAGCACTACGCGCGGTTTGCGGAGGATATTTCGCTCGTGCGCAAGCTCAATCTCAACGCATTTCGCCTCAGTATCGAGTGGTCGCGTGTGCAACCCGAACAAGGTGCGTGGGATGCCGGGGCGGTGAAGCACTACAAAGAAGTTCTCGCAGAGCTCAAAAAACAGGGGATCGAGCCGATGGTGACGCTGTTTCATTTCACGCTGCCGGTGTGGTTTGCCGAGATGGGCGGGTTTGAAAAACGCGCAAATGTGAAGTTTTTTGTCGAATTCGCGGAGCGGATTTTGAGTGAGCTTGGCGGCACGATTCGCTATGTGATCACGATCAACGAGCCAGAAATCTATGCATCGCAGAGCTATCTCGAGGCGAAATGGCCGCCACAAGTACAAAATCGCGCGCAGTACCGCCGCGTGCTGGCGAATCTCGCATTTGCGCACAATACGATCGCCAAAAAACTCCATGCCGCGAGTCGGCGCTACCGCGTATCGGTCGCCAAAAATTCCGCCTATATATATCCGGGCGACGACTCGGCACTCAGCGTGCGCGCGGCGGCCGTGATGCAGTATCAGCGCGATGATATGTTTTTGCGCAAAGTGATCAAACAATGCGATTTTCTCGGGGTGAATTATTATTTCAGCGAACGCGTCTATGGATATCGTGTCCACAACCCCGACGAACGATTGAACGACCTCGGCTGGGACATGCAGCCACAATATCTCGAGCGTGCCCTCGAGCGACTGAGCGAAAAATACAAAAAACCGATCATTGTCACCGAAAACGGGCTGGCCGATGCGAGCGACGAGGACCGCCAATGGTGGCTGATGCAGACGATCCTCGCGATGCAGCGCGCGATGCGCAGCGGCGTCGAATTACTCGGGTATTTTCACTGGAGTCTCACGGACAATTTCGAGTGGGACAAGGGATATTGGCCGCGATTTGGACTCTACGCCGTGGATTATCGCACGATGGAGCGCACACCGCGTCCGAGTGCGGTGTGGTTCGCAAAAGTGCTGAAAAAGGTGCGGGGGCTCTAGGATGGAACGGCGGGGCGGCGCAAAAATCGTCGTGATCGGCGGCGGAACGGGGAGTTTCACGCTACTCCAGGGTATCAAAGAATACGCCCGCGACGTGACGGCGCTCGTCAACATGGCCGATGATGGCGGCTCGACAGGGCAGCTGCGCGATGAGCTTGGCGTGCTGCCACCGGGGGACGTGCGTCAATGTCTCGTGGCGCTCAGCCCGACGCCAAAGGTCCGCGATTTGTTCAACTATCGGTTCGACGAGGGGAGTTTCAAGGGCCATGCGTTCGGCAATCTCTTTTTGACCGCTCTCGAAAAAATGACCGGGAGTTTCGCCGAAGCCGTGGAGCTCGCTGGCGACGTGCTGAAAATTGACGGCCGCGTCGAGCCGATCACGCTTTCGAATGTCCAGCTCTGCGCTGAGGGCGCGGACGGCGAGCCGATCAAAGGTGAATTCACGATCGCGCACGCAGAAATTGCGCGGCATCCGAACATCTGGCTCGAGCCCGAGGCGGAGGCAAATCCGGCAGCAATCCAGGCGATTCTCGATGCCGATATGGTGGTGATTGCCCCTGGAAATCTCTATGGCAGCCTCGCACCAGCGCTCGTGATCGACGGTGTCCAGCACGCGCTACGCGAGACGCGGGCGACGTGTGTGTTTGTCTGCAATCTCGTCAGCAAACCCGGTCCGACAGATGGATTCGGCGTGATTGATTTTGCAAGCGAAATCGAGCGACTCGCGGGAAGCGAATTTCTCGACTATGTCGTGTTCAATACTGACGAGCCGAGCGAAGAGCTGATGAAAAAATACGCACACGACGGGGAACTCGTCGTCGGCTACGACATCGCGGAGCTCAAAAAACAACACTACCAATACCGTGGCGTGCCCGTGCTCGCAAAGGAAGTCTGGAGGGGCGATCAGTCGAGCGATCCGATCGCCGCGGCGCGGAGCTTCATCCGGCATGATCCCGATGCGGTGGCGCGACAGTTGATGCGGATTTATTTTGCATGAGTAGGACGTTTTTTCTCGATCTCGACCGGACGCTTTTTCGCACCGAACGCGTCGAGGATCTTTTCACGGCGATCGGAAGACTTTTCCCAGATATCGACGCCGCTCGGGGCTACGAGGAGCGCGAACGCTACTACGTCTATCCATTCGTCGCTGAGGGCGACACGAAGACGTATTATCATGATGTTTCGGCGTGGCTGAGAGATGTTGGGCATGAGCCACGAGAGGTGTACACGGCGCTGGCGGCCGATGAAGTCGCCGATGGGCGCTTCGAGTACGAAGGCGAGCGGGAATTTGTCGAACAATTGGCAGTGCTCGGCGATATTGTCATCCTGACATTTGGCCACGACGAATACCAGCGCGCAAAACAATCGCTTTGCCCGTCACTACGTGGCATGAAGCTCGTTTCGACGCTCGCGCAGAAGCAAGAATGGATCAGAGCGCACGCAGCCGCTGGCGACTGGATGATTGACGACAAAGTCCTCACGGGCCTGCCCGAGGGCGTGTCATTCGTCCAAATCTGCCACCCCGGCGCCGACGTCACGCCATCGCTAGGGGCAGTGTCCGCTCAGTCGTTTGGCGAAATGATTGACATCGTCAAAAAATAACGATCGTTACGGCACGGAGTCCCGAGAGCCTACTGATGCGTCGATGTGAGCAATACTTGCAGGGGGGGTCTCTTGACTTTTTTGCATAAGCATGATACAATAGAAGTATTATGAAAACACAGACACCACAGCACTTTTCAACACCAGCAAATGATGGTTTTGTCGCCAAGCGAGCGATCGCGATCGGTTCGGTCTACGGCTTGCTTTTTGTCGCATGGCTGGCGTTGCAGTTGCATTTCTAG
>CAZYRC010000050.1:0-4403 GCA_964649505.1 uncultured Candidatus Saccharibacteria bacterium | reverse complement strand
TCTTCGCCAAAATGTTTTTGCAGCCGCATCTTGATTGAGCCTTCGTGGCGGCCGAGCTGTTTGCTTAGCTTTTTGATCGTTTCGCCATTCGTGAAGCCGAGTTTGAGCGTGGCATCATCTTGTGACGTCCAGGGTTTGTAGGCATTTGGGTAGGTTTCGCGCATTTTGGCGATTTTTTCTGCCCAGCCAGTGCTGTTTTTTGTCTTTTTCGGTGGCAATTCATCTTTGCGCTCGTCGGCTTTTGCCTGCAAATGCGCAAATCGCTTGGCGTCCGCTGCCGCGCGGCGACGCAGATGTTCATCGATCTCGTGCGCCTCGTCGCTCATCGTGAGCGCCATACGGTTGATACCGGTAAGGTATAGATTGTCGATATTTTTGACGCGCGAGAGCGCCACGTAGCCCATGCCGGGCACGAACGCTTTGCGCAGGTCGATCCGCGCTGCGTCAAGCGTCATGCCCTGGCTCTTGTGCACCGTGATCGCCCAGGCGAGCCGCAGCGGGATCTGACTGATACTGGCGCGTTTTTTGTCACCGTCACGCAGCTCCCAGGTATCAGGCTGCATCGTCACGGTTTTGCCATTGAGAAATTCCACGATCGGGTACTCGGTCGCGGGTTCAAAATCAACCACCGTGCCGATACTGCCATTTGCGTAGCGTCGGCTCGGGTCGTTTTTTACCGCCATGACGAGTGCACCTTGTTTGAGCGTGAGCACGCTCGGCGCGAGAACACTCCGCTGGAGATTTTCGACGTAATTTGTACTTCCCGTGCTGTGCTGCTCATAGATCAGTTCGTCGCCTTTGAGCGTCGAGAGCTGCCGCTCGTTAATCCGATCGACATCGACATTGGTGGTGTGCAGCTCGGTGAGTTTGGCATCCTCAGGCGGTGCGATGTCGGTGCGCGCAAGCAGCGTCTCTGCGTGATGACGGCGCAGATCATGCGCCCGCAAACTCGTCAAAATATCGAGTAAATCATCGCCCTCATGCTGGCGAAATTGCTCGTCGAGATAGAGGATCACCGGATCGAGCTCCCGCCACACCTCACTATTGACGACGAAACCGCCCTCACGCGAACCATTGCGATTGACTGGTGGCAACTGGAAAAAATCACCCGACATAATCACCTGGATGCCGCCAAACGGCTCGTCTTTGCGCCGTATCAGCCTACACGCCTCATCGACCATATCGAGCCGAAAATCATGCAACATCGAGATCTCATCGATGATCAGCACGTCGGTTTTTTCGATAATATCGCGGCGGCCTTTGGCGACATGCTCCGCAAACCCGCGCGGCAGCGTATCTGCCACCCCGATCCCCGCCCAGGCGTGAATCGTCGTGCCACCGAGATGAGTCGCAGCGAGACCAGTCGTCGCTGTCACGCTGACGTGTTTGCCCTCGTATTTCGCCAGTTTGATAAATTGGTTCAGCACAAACGTCTTGCCCGTCCCCGCCGGACCGGTCAAAAGCGCGCTCTGTCCCGAGAGCAAAATCTCCAGTGCTAACCCCTGATTCATACTACCTTTCATTATACGAAATATCTGAACAAATAAAAAATTCCCCTGCTCTGCCCTCGCATCCAGACCAAAGGAATTTTGATTCTTTTTTGTGTTATCGGTGCGGATTTTCACCCATTGCACCACTGGTAACATCTTTATTGTATCAAAAATGTGTTCGCTATGCAAGTATTGTTTATGCTTTTATTTTTTGTCGGCGAGACGATCACGGCCGAATTGTTCGGTCCTCGCGATCAGGGCCGCGAAATCCTCGCTTGTGACCGTTTCCCAGGGGTCATCTGTCGTGCGAAATGGATTGACAGCGCTATGGTATCCTGACGATCGATCTGGATCGCCTCCTTCTACCGTACGCTCATGATCGAGCGTCAGTAGTGTCTTCTTGCCGCCCGAGACGATCTCGGCATCTGTTCGCGCATCAGAAACTGATTCAATCGGGAGTACCTGCGAACGAAATACCCCTATTGGGTCCACGTCATAGTCGATCTTGTACATCCCTCGCCTTGAACTATATGCATCAATATCCGACATATACTGGATGTGTGTACTAAGGATCAGCAACCTTCCTGCTCGCTCACCGAGCGCTGGTGATAGGCTTGCACTAATCCTAGTCTCTCGCTCCGTCCGATCATACAGCCTCCCTTCCTTCGTAATCGTCGTCAGGTCCGTATGTGCCCCCGGCAGGAAATATTCAGTCCCGATTCGGGTCCGCGCGATTTCATCCATTCGCCCCAAACGCACGCCGCGACCGAGGCTGTGCATGATATCAGTCATCAGCGTCCGAAATTCTTCGATCTGTTCAACCGTTGGTAATTCGCCCACCCCATCTGTCTTTCGTTCAAATGGGTTTTCAGTCATTTATTTGATCCTCGCGCCTTCTCTCGCTTTGTTTGCCCACTCGTCTGCTAATTCGTTTCCTTCGTGCCCGACATGCCCGCGCAGCCATACCAGTGTCGCCTGAGAGGTGTTGTAGAGCTCATATGCTTCCTGAACAAGTTCGAGGTTTTTGATCGGACCGCCGCTTTTGCGCCAGCCTTTTGCAGCCCAACCCGGTGCCCATTTGGTGATGACATTGATCCAAAATTCACTATCAGTATGGATTTCGCAGTCTTCACCACCGGCGACTTCAAGCGCCGCGACAAGCGCAAAGCCTTCCATCCGAATATTAGTTGTATCGCCGTCTTCGCTGCCGAGCGCGACTGGTTTGCCATTTTCGATCACCGCGAATCCCCCAGGACCTGGGTTTGGACTTGCGCTGCCATCCGTAAAAAACACTCGCATACTACCCCTCATGATACGATAGTCGCGCCAAAAATCCTAGAGGTCGCGCACCTGGTCGAGGTAGCGATATTCCTCGGGGATATAGAAATGTCCGCCGTCGTGCTCTTGGTAGGTGTATTCGATGAGGTGATCAGAGATGAAATAATCACCGTTGTCGGTGCATTTGTAGGTGACCATGGCGCGCGTTTCGGCATCGTTTGTCGGCGTCTGACCTCTGTAAATCCGTACTTCACGCGTTTCATTTGGCTGCAAAAATTGTCCGAGATCGCTACGCTGTTTGAGCCCCTCGACGCGCGTGACTTGCACCGGAAATTCCGATGCGTTGTGCAGATGTGCCCAAATCTCAAGAAATTTCAGGTCGCCGCTCGGATGCGCCTCGATCCGCTCGATATACACCTCTGGGATGATTTTGTTGCCCGACTGATCGTGGTGCTCGTCCGGCTGATCCGGCACCTGGTCACTCTGCCATTCGTCATGGCGGTCGATATCAGGCTGGTCGTCGAGCTGTTTGTCGTCTTTGCCAAAGATCAAATTGCTAAATAAACCCATATTTCCTCCTATCGTGATTGTAGTGCGTCGAGCGCGACGCCCATCGCGGCGAGTACGCGCCAGTCGATCGAATTCCAGAGTTCATCGGTCGCTTCGAGCACGTAATGATCGCGAAATAGCGTCGTTTTACGGTATTTTCCGATCTCTTGCCCGGTCTGCAGATCGACAAATGAAAAATGATAGCGGAAAAATGCCATGATAACGTCGCCGAGTTCACCGATGATCGGAATTTCACCGATAAATCGCCTTAGTACCGCCACCACCATACTGCTCTCTTTTACGAGGTAGCGCTCTGTACCGTCTGCATCGAGGATCGTCCAAGTGCTGTTGACGAGCGATCGCTTGAATTCCTTGCGAAACGCGCCGAGTGCCTTGCCGTTCGGGTCTTCGACCAAATATCGCCCGTGTACATCGATGACCTTTTCTGCACGAAATGTGAATGAGAGCTTGTCACGCTTTTGGTCAGTATAAAACATCACTTTTTCGCGGATTTTGAAGCGCTTTTGCTGCGCCAGACTGATGAGCTGGTCGGTTTTTCCCTGGTCGTTGACAGAATAAATCCGGTATTTGTTGACAAATGCGGTGAGTTTTTGCTGGATGATCAGTCGCGGGGTCATGTGTTTCTCCTCTTTATGCATTTATCATAGCACGAGGCGCGCGGTTTCTGTGTCGCCGTCTCTGTCATTCGTGAAAAAAATTACATTAATGGAGAGTTGCGTCTCTGTTGCACGCGGTACCCACGCTATATCTAGCGTGCCCAGATATAGTGTTTGTGGTACGGTGGAAAAATTGCGGACAATTCCCCACCCACACTAGACTACTGGTAAATCCCGCCCAGCACGAAAAGCCGCCCCAGCACGCCCGATCACCGCCCGCTCCCCGTCGTGCAACAACACAAGCTCATGATGCTTTTTTGCGAACCACTCGACCTAGCGTCCAGCCAAATACGACCGTGAGAACGGCAATGAGCGCCCACAGTGCGCCGATGACCGCTTGATGTTGCCCGTCAAACGTTGTAACATGTTTCGCCAAGATACCATAAAATGCCCAGACAAACACGAGCCC
>CAZYRC010000049.1:0-4549 GCA_964649505.1 uncultured Candidatus Saccharibacteria bacterium | reverse complement strand
GGCTGGGATTAACCGCGGGCGAAGTGGGCGAAGGCGCGGTTGGCTTCGGCCATCTTGTGGGTGTCTTCTTTTTTCTTGAAGGCGATGCCTGTTTCGTTGCAGGCGTCGACGATCTCGGTTGCGAGACGACGTTCGTATGGCATGCCACTCTTTGAGCGGGCTGCTTGGACGAGCCACATGAAGGCGTAGTGTTGCTGGCGGTGACCCTGGATTGGGAATGGAATCTGGTAGTTCGCACCACCGACACGGCGAGATTTGACCTCAAAATTCGGGCTGATGTTCTTCATGCACTTCTCAAAGACTTCGAGAGGATCCTCACTCTTGAGCGTCTTTGCGGCTTGCTCAAGCGCACCATAGACAGCACGCTCTGCGGTCAATTTCTTTCCGTCGAGCATTGATTTGTTGATGAGGCGCTGGACAAGCACGCTCTGATACTTGCGATCAGGCTTTATCTGGCGCTGAAGCTTCTTGGTTACTTTACGAGGCATATTATTCACCCTCCTCGGTAAGTTCAAAAGAGAACACAGGGACTAGAGTCGGTTCTCCCATGTCTTTTTTCACTAATTCGGCTAAACATGCCCTTCCTCCGCATGCACGTTTGGTCAGAGCTTCGATTATTTTTGCTCCACGCGAATCCACCTCTTCAAGTGTCTTCGCTAATTCTGGACAGTGCTTTGGCCCACTACATACTGTTTCGGACATGATTATTTATCCCCTTTCTTCGCACCGTACTTCGAGCGGCCTTGCTGGCGTTTTGCGACACCTTGCAGGTCAAGCGCGCCACGAACGATGTGGTAGCGCACACCTGGAAGATCTGGCACGCGACCGCCGCGGACGAGCACGACAGCGTGCTCCTGGAGGTTGTGACCTTCGCCACCGATGTATGCCCAGACTTCCTGGCCGTTGGTCAGGCGAACACGAGCAACTTTGCGAAGCGCTGAGTTTGGTTTCTTTGGTGTTTTGGTTGTGACTTTGATACAGACACCACGTTTGAGCGGCGCATTCTGATCGTAGTAACGAACCTTGAGCGCATTATGAATACGACCAAGCGCTGGAGATTTCGATTTCTTCCCAGCAGTCTGGCGTGGTTTGCGCACGAGTTGGTTGATAGTTGGCATCTAAAAATATCCTCTTTTAGATTACGTTGACGATTCGAACGGCTTGCTAAAGGCCGCAGCTGCGAAATCGATGCAGCAAACACCATTTCGCGATTTTTTGGACGAGGACGCATCACACCGACGCGTTTCACCACAAAAAATGAAACTCTTCCCCTCTATTATAGCAAATCGTCGGCATTTTGTCTATACCCGACCCCAGGGCGGATTCTGCTTGCGGTCGCATAGAGTTTTCGCTACAATAGACGTAAGCATAAGCCGCACCGCGGCAAAGGGAGAGATATGAACGATTCTGAGAGAGAATCCACCACGAGCGCAGATGAGGCGCGACTTCGCGCAATTGAAAACAATCAAGAAACGACAGTGTCGAACGCAAAAGTTGTCGACAACGATCATCTCGTCGAGGACGCAAATACCGAGCGCAAACTCACAACCACGCACGAGGCGCTCGCTCGCGAAAAAACCAAACGCCGCTCAAAACCTCTGTTGGTGTTTCTATTGGCGCTGCTTTTGGTCCTCCTTGGCGGTCTCGCCGGTGCGCTCGTATACAAATCGTTTTTCGAGCAATCTGCGCCATCGACGACCGCGACGTCATCAAACAACACCGTGCAGCCTAACGCGATCGACTCGACGAACGCGACCTCACTGACCGCTGAAGTCACCGGCAAATTGACCGGCTCGCCTGTCGAGACCGTCATGAGTGGCAATTTCGCGATGACAAAAGACAATTACGCGGCGTTTTCTGTCCCTGCCGCCAAAGCGCCCGATGCCAAATACTACACCTATCCTGGCAAAGTCTCTGGTGTGACGCGTAGCTACACCGACGCCGCCAAAGCCACACACGACGTCGAAACAGTGCGTGCGTATCTCGAAGACAAAGGCCTCGCTGCCGGCACGCTCGTGACTGATGAAGCAAACCAGACCATCTCATCGACGCTTTACTCGAGCGACGCGTTGCGCTGTTCGCTCACACAGACTGCCTACAAATATGGCAGTGGCAATCAAGTCAATTTCGGCTGTGCCGACATGAAGTCCTACACCGAAACCACGACACAGCTCAAACCAATCTACGACGTTTACGCAAAAGACGCCAAAGATGCACAGCTCGTCGGACTCATCCTCGGCGCTCCAAAGATTGCAGCCAGCAAAACCGCCGGCTACCAGACCGCAGAAGTTTCAACCAACAACGTTTACTACCTGGCCGGTGGTGCCGTCGCGCTCTTTTACCAGACGCCAGACAAATCGTGGCATTATCTAGCCAGCACACAACAAGTACTCAGCTGTAGTGATTACACGACACCAGAGGCCAAAGCAGCATTTGCCGGGACAAGCTGCATGGACGGCAGCAAAGAATCAAAGGTGAATCCGTAGTGAATAACGACAAAACGCCACCACTCACTGATCAACAGATCTCTGATCCGACGCATCCGACGCCGCCGGGGTCGCTGCCACCCGCACAATCACAGCAGCACGACTATCTACATCCGATTCAGGATGGGCCGAAAAAAACGTATCACCCGAAGCGCATGACATTGATCTTGTCGATCATCGTCGCCATGTGCGTACTCGCCGTCGGCGTGATGGTCTGGTACGCATTCATCGTGCAATCCGTCAAACCAGCCGATGACGCAACGAAAAAATCCTCGTCAGTCACCACTGATACACTGACCGCAAAAAAGACTATCGAAAACGTCAATGTGTATTTCAAAGGTGCCGAAAAGGCCAAAACCGCGATCGACCGACCGGTCAAGGCACCAGGAAAAAATTTCTACACCGTGATCCCAGATGTCGAGCCGCTCACGAGCCTCGCTGGGCCAATTCCGGCGGACAAATCAGCAAAGCAAATCGAATCGATCGAGCGATCACTCGACTACGACAAATTCGATCGCGCCGTTTTCTCTGACGGCAAAGGCCAAAATCGCTACCTCGCGGATTTTGTCCGGACCGATGTGATCTGTCAGCTCGACGTCACCAAACCCGCCGATCCAAAAGCCGACCATTGGTTCGAGGTGCGCTGTCTCGATATGTCGCAGTACAGCGACTACGCGAATGCGCAGCAAACATTCGCCAATCTCTACAGTCCGCTCACTGCCAGTACCGCGCAGTATGGATTTGTCGGCAAACCTGCACCGCGCGATGGCGGCACGGCATCGTATCACCTGCTCGAAATTCCTGTCAGTTCGGTGATCAATGATCGTTTGACGGCAAATGGTCACCTCGCGCTCTTTTATCAGACGCCAGATGGCCTGTGGTTCTATTTCCGTGATCGCGACCAGGGCGTCGTCGTCGAGTGCGACCACTACACTACTGATGCTCAAAAATACGCCTACAATGGCAGCGACTGCCGCGATCCAGGCGCCGGCACACTCGAAAAAGTCGAAGCACCAAAATATCGCCGATAAAACTCCAAACAATTCGCCAACAAAATACCACCCCAGTGCGGGGCGGTATTTTTGAGTCTGGTGAGTGGCCTATGACTCGAGGTCGACGTCGGCGCTGATCTCGTTTTCGAGCTCGGCGGTTTCTTCGACGTAGTCGTCCTGTGCGGTCTCTTCGTCAGCGTCAAGTGGGTGCGCACCGGTTCCGACTGGAATCTTGCGTCCGATGATGACGTTTTCTTTGAGGCCATGCAGATGGTCAGCGCGACCGCTGGTAGCGGCGTTGATGAGCACGCGCGTCGTGTCCTGGAAGGAAGCGGCTGAGAGCCAGCTATCGCTCCAGATCGAGACTTTGGTGATACCGAGGAGCAGCTGCGTATACTGTGCAGGTTCTTTGCCCTCAGCGACCAGGCGCGCGTTTTCGTTGACGACACTAGCTTTGCTGACGATGTCACCCATGACGAAGGTGCTGTCACCAGGATCTTCGACTTGCACGCGGCTGAACATCTGGCGGACAATCACCTCGAGGTGTTTGTCGGCGACATCCTGACCCTGGGCGGCGTAGATGCGGAGCACTTCATTGATGATGTAGCGCTGCGTTGCTTCGGTGCCTTTGAGGCGCATGAGGTCGTGCAGGTTGAGCGAACCGATTGTCAGGCGGTCACCCGCTTCGACGTGGTCGTTTTTGCTGACGACGAGCTGCAAATTGCCTGGGACTTCGTAGCGAACAGGTGAAGAAGCAGTTGCTGCGACGATGACCGTGTCTTCGGCTGATTCCACGACGCCGTCAAATGGTGCGACGAGTGGTTTTTTGCCTTCTGATTCTTCGGCCAATACGTCACCGACTTTCACTGATGAACCGGCTTTGACCGTCAATTTGCGGCCTTCGAGCGGAATGCGCTCAACTTTGCCACCATCTGGCGTGATTTGGATGACATATTTGTGGTTGTCTTCCCAGATATCAACAGTCCCCGTGACCTCTGTCATGTACGCCTGACCCTTTGGATTGCGCGCTTCGAAAAGCTCTTCGACACGCGGCAGACCTTGGGTGATGTC
>CAZYRC010000048.1:4172-4672 GCA_964649505.1 uncultured Candidatus Saccharibacteria bacterium | reverse complement strand
ACGAACAGGGGAAAAAGGCGTATTTCATCCTGACCGCGACCGATCCTGCGACCGCGACGGCCGGCTATTATGTGGTATACGATTTCACGCCGCCCGATCAGTTCAGCAACTCATCACCACCAGTGGAGGTGAAGATTGCCAACGCCGAAGCTGAGAGTACCACAGAAGCAGGTAAGTCAAACTGCTCCGGCGCAGCACTCACCGGCATCGGATGGATCGTTTGTCCAGTCATCACATTCCTCGCAAATGGTATGGACACGATTTACGGTATTATTTCCCAGTTTTTCGAAGTTCGCACCATCACCACAGATACGAATAGCTCGCTCTACCAAATGTGGTCTCTCATGCGAGATATCGCAAACGTTTGTTTTGTTATCGCATTTGTCCTCATTGTCATCTCTCAGATCACTACAGTCGGGTTTAGCAATTACAACATCAAACGAATGCTCCCGCGACTCATTATCGCAGCCGTCCTGGTCAATACCTCGTACTACATTTCC
>CAZYRC010000048.1:0-4162 GCA_964649505.1 uncultured Candidatus Saccharibacteria bacterium | reverse complement strand
TGGATATTTCAAACATACTCGGCATTTCCATCCACACGCTTTTCAATGGCATCATGGAGCGGTTCAATACCGGTGCGGCCTACGCCAACACAGGCGGACCGAATGTCTCAGGTATTCCTGAGTGGGCTGCGGTCACTGGTGGCATTCTCGCCGGTACCACCGTCCTCGGACTCGCCGTACACACTGGCGCAATCTTCATGCTCGTCCCGCTGCTCGTCGGAGCAATCCTCGCCGCACTCGTCGCGCTCATCATCCTCGCCGCACGCCAGGCGCTCATCGTCATCATGGTGATCATTTCGCCGCTCGCATTTGTCGCCTACCTCTTGCCAAACACCGAAAAATACTTCGACAAGTGGCGAAGCGCCTTCTTGACGCTGCTTTTCCTCTTTCCGATCTTTTCGGTACTTTTCTCAGGGGCGCAGGTGGCGGGACTCGCTATCGTGCAAAATGCCAATGGCAACATCCTCACCGTGATCCTCGGCATGGCCGTCCAGGTCGCGCCACTCTTTATCACACCGATGCTGATCAAATTTAGCTCTGGTATCCTCGGCCGCGTCGCCGGCATGATAAATGACCGCAGCAAAGGCCCAGTCGACCGCCTCCGCAACTGGGCAACGGGCGCAGCGCAAGAGCGCCGCAACAACGTGCTAAAAAATTATAATCCAAACAAAAAATGGCAGCGCTTTGACCCAACCCGCCGCGCCGTTCGTAGCGCCGGTCTCTATAGCCGCCGCGTTGCAGACCGCCGCAAAAACGCCGAAGCCGGCGCCCAAAACGCCTACAATGCCAGCCGCTGGGGGATCAAATCGGACACCGCCCGCCGCGAAACCGAACGAGCCAAGCAGCAGGTAGAAACAGAACATGAGCAGGCCTGGCATTTCCGCAACCTCAACGACGCCGGCTCTCAGGAGCGCGAGCTCAAATTCCGTGCGACAAAAGACGAAGCGGATCTCGAAAAATCAAAAGTCGAAGCCCTCTACTCTGAAATCAAAGCAGGGGACGGCCGCTTCGCAAACCGAGGCATCGATCCAGTAGAACTCCAAAAGCTCGTCGACCGCGCCCACACGACTACCGAGCAAACTTCACTCACCGTCAACCGCTCCAAAGAGGCTGAGTCAGCACTGTCAACGAAAATCAACGAAGCAATGCTTAACAACGGCGCTGTATTCCAAGTTGACGCTAGCGGCAACAAAGTGCTCGACGCCAGCGGCAAGCCGATTGTCATTGAAAATCGTAAGATCGACGGCATGTCACTTCGTGAATATGCGTCGGGTATCGGAAACGAATCGTCGGTTCTCGCGCAGGTGGTGGCAAAAAGCCGCAAGGAATTTGGCGAACAGGTCGCCGAGCAGAAGGAGCTTGCGAGCCACTTCAAACTCAATGCTGGCCAAATTAGAGAGCTCGCCCTGGGGAATAAGATTGGTGCAGTATATGACGGTGAGGGTAACGAATATACCTTCGACAATACCGACGAGCACGTCCACGACATGGCCGCTGACGAAATATTCAATGTCGGCGCACACGATGACAAGATGCGCGTATTTTGGTCAGCCGCCAAAGGTGGTCCGAACTATGAGTATCGCCGCACGATTCAGCAGGCTGCAATTCGCTCTGGCCTAAAGAATTCTGCACCGTCAGTCAACGACAAGACGCTTGACGCGATGATCAACGGCACCCTCGAACCCAATGGCGATGATTCATGGCAGTATCACTCATTCCGCCAGGTACTCGAAGGCCGCCTCAGCGCAAACGCCCTTTCGACCACCCACGCAAATTCACTTCGACGCCTCTTTGTCGACGTCAACGAATCATCTCGCACTAGAGAGATGTTCGACAAGCTCATCAAAAACAGCGCGCCCGCCGAGCTTAAAGCCCTTCAGGATGCCGACCCAAGTCGCACCTTCACACAGGCTGATGCAGAAGCGTCGCTCCGCAGGAAGTTTGCTGACCAGCGAAGCAAGCTGCTGGCGACAACCGAGCAGGTTCTCAAGACGCCGACCATTCGCCAGAATGCAAGCATGGAAAGTGTCGACATGATGCGGGCATTTACGCGAGGTGATCACATCACTGAGCCAAAAAATCTATTCTAGCTCGAAAGATCATACTCGCCCCTAGCTACAGTCCCTCACCCTTCTTGACAAAACACAAGCAATTTGCTATAATGTAACCAAATGTAATGCTAATCGGAGAATCAAGCATATGCCACGTTCACACGAATCACAAGAAAAAATCCCAGCCTGGAAAAAACTACTCGCAAGCGGTCTCGCTACCGCCGCGTTGACCGGCTGTGCGCCAGGCGTTTCGGCCTCGAACTCTCCTGAAAACACAAGCAGCGCCCCTGCCGCGACCGCTCCCGAGACTGTCGCTCCTACGTCAGAGGTCAAACCTCCCGTTGAGCCAGTTACCGACTCGGATAAGTATTGGTTCACCCCAGACAAAGATATCAATTACGGCAACCACCCATACGAGGCGCTCACAGTAGAGAACGTACCCCGCCGCTACGTCGATCCAGTGACAAACAAAGAGTCGCGTCTCGGCCAGAGTGATTTTTATGATAGTCTTCTTATTACTCCAGAGATGAAGAGCGACGGCGAGGTTGATTACGAAAAAGCGCTCATGCAGCTCATGAAATCGTACAACACCAACGTCCTCAATGCCGCCACCACCGACGAGATGTACCTCATAACCAACGCAAAAGCCGACGCCATACCAGGGCGCATTTCTGGATCCGACCCGAACCAGCCTCTCATCATTCGCGACAAAGACGAGCTTCAGGGGTCAGCGGCCGGATACGCTGCGTATATCAAAACAGCAGCAGAAGGCGCCCTCACCGACCGAACGATCGACAAGCCTGATTCGATAAAAAACCTCTTCGAAGTGCTTCCAGAGAAAGTAGCAGAAACCAACGCCGCGCTCCGCAACAACGGATCAAAGAAAGGCTACCAACTCACCGTAGGCGCAAGTGACGTCAAATACCTCGGCAGTGCATTAAATTACCCGAATTCAGTTGTCCTCAGTGGAAATTTCGTCTGGAGAACAGAATACGACACACAAAGTGCCGCCGGCAAAAAATTCGCAAAAAACGTCGAGAAGCAGGGTGGTCCCGCTATCGACCAGGGATCGATGCAAGTGAACTATGTCCTCAGAAACATGAGGCTGGACGACGGGAGATGGTATGTGGCACTCGTCGCTATTCCTGATCTCGATACCGACAAATTCATACTCTACAAAGGCTAGCCCAGCGCACTCCGCGCGCAGCACGCAAACCCTCAGCACCCCATACTTCCGTGGGGTGCTATTGACAAAACACAACCTTTTTGCTATAATGTAATCATAGTTTTAGTTTGTTTAATCAAGGAGCAAAACCACTATGCCAAGCCGTGAAAAGAAGCCAATTTTCAGCAAAGATCGCCTGACGCGAGAGGGCGCAAAAGCCGCCGCTGTCGTTGCGATCGGTTCAGTAGCCCTCGGTGGCTGCTCAAGTAGCGAAATCCCAAAAGTCACCTGTAGTGTGTATGACGGTACGCCGATCGAGTGTACATTCAACACTCCAACGCAGACCGATTCATTTGACGGTCGTATCCGAGAGAAAAACGACCTATCGAGTATGCCGGAGTTTGCTCCAGAGCTGGATATTGACGGCACCAAGACGATTGTTCTGATGGACGACAAAGGCAATATTGTCAAAGAATATTACCCGGAAATCAAGAAGCAAGATCCGTCAAAGGAAGTTATCTACAAAGAGGGCGACACAAAAACGGGCGATGAATTCGCTATCGGACAGATCGACGTGACGCCAGAGGTGTTCGCGAGCTACCCTGGGCGCAAGCGTGTCGACCTCGCCGTTGATTATGTCAATGGGGTGATCGCTGGCGACGCAAAAGGGGGTGGTATTAACCGCGATATTGGCGAGGATCTAAAATCTACATTTGAACTGAAAGAAGATTTCAAAGTCCCAGAATACAACGATAACGCCACTGGGGATGAGCTAGAGACTCAGCGCCAGATATTGGAAGGGTTCTTCGGCGCCCTCGAAGATTCGCAGGCGCGCAGGAACGCAATGTCGGTGTTTGGTGACGGGGTAAAAAACCTCCAGACCTCACCTGTACTCGCCCTGAGAGATAAGGTAAATGCAACGGTTACTGACCATGCGAAGGCATTG
>CAZYRC010000047.1:0-4720 GCA_964649505.1 uncultured Candidatus Saccharibacteria bacterium | reverse complement strand
GCTCCACCCATGGTGGTGAGAAAATCGCAGACGATGGCGATACGAGGCCGCACCGGCACTATTTCGCCCCGGTCTTGCGCAGCACCACGCCGATGGTTTTGAAAAGGATGCGCAGGTCGAGCCAGAAGCTCCAGTTTTGGGCGTAGTATAGTTCGAGTTCGATGCGCTCTTCGAAGCTGAGCTCCGAGCGGCCGGAGACTTGCCAGAGCCCGGTGACGCCGGATTTGACGCTGTGGAGAAGGGCGGTGCGAGCAGGCGCGAATTTGACTTCCTGGGGCAAAATTGGTCGCGGTCCGACGAGGCTGAGATCGCCGCGCAGGACATTATAAATTTGTGGCAATTCGTCGAGCGACGTTTCGCGCAAAAACTTGCCGATTTTTGTGATGCGTGGGTCATTTTTCACCTTGTGATTTTGGCGGTATTCCTCGGCGAGGTCGGGCCGCCCCATGTCTTCGAATTCAAAACTCGCGTCTTTTTTGCCGAATTCTGCGCCCATCGTGCGGAATTTGATCAGATCGACCGGTTTGCTAAATTGGCTCAGGCGCTTGCTCACATAAAACACCGGTCCCGGCGCAAAAATCTTTTGCAACAGCGCGATTATACCGATCACGAGCGACAGCGGAATCACCAAAATCAACGCCACCAGCACGTCAAACCACCGCTTCGTAATCGCCCCCCAGCCCACCAGCGGCGTCTGGCTGACCGTGATCATTGGGTAGCCGAGGAACACGTCAACGGTGTTTTTGCCGGTATAAAATTCCGGCTCACCAGGGATGAAATTGTACTGGATATGATTGATCTGCGCCGCGCCGAGAATTTTGTGATTGCGATCCTCCGAATCATAGAGATCGGTCTGGATGATCGTCGTGACGCGTAATTTTTTGATATCGGTCAGGGCCTGTTCGACGCGCGAATAATGCGTCACGCCCAGATGTGGCGGCAGTAGCCGCGCCGGTCCCGCAAACGCCACGACCTGATAGCCCGAGCGGTGCGTCGTGCGCAGCGCCGAGATGATGTCAGACGTCGCCGCGGAATTTCCGATCACCAGCACACGACTCACGCCGCGCCCGTAGCGATACAATTCATTGCGGACGAATCGAATAATTTCGCGCACCAGAATAACCATCACCGTCGAACCGCCAAACACATACGCTGCCACAAGCCGTGCAGGGAAGATATGCGCCCCCGTGACGTACTCCCAGCCGATAATCAGCAGCACACCGATGAACGTCCCCAGCGCGATCCGGCTCCACTCGACGAGCCGCCGACTGTACACATGCCCCGTATAGAGGCCAAGCGACGCAAAAATCAAGATCCACACCGGCGCCACGACGAGAAATCCGAAAATATATTCCGTCACATACACCGCATGAAGCAGCGCGCGCGGGTCGACTTGCGTGCGGAGATAATACGCCAGCGCAAACACCGCTGCAAGCACAAAGAAATCAGCAGCCATCAACATCAGACTATAAAATTTGGTATTTCTCGACGGCATAGTGTGCCATTAGTATACCATTTTAGGTACAATAGATGTAGTGAAGCGCATAAAACTCGAACACATCATCGCCTGGCTCCTCCTGATCATCCTCGGAATGATCATCATTCACGCGCCGCTGACGGTGGCCGTCGGCAGCCGTTGGCCCGATTTGTACGATATTGCCCGTGCCTGGAAAGAGCTCCTCATGGTCGTCGCAGGTGTCCTGCTTCTCGTCGATATCACGCGTCGCCACGCCTGGAAATCACTCCTCCGCGACCGTTTCGTCATCCTCGCCATCATGCTCATCGCGCTGCATTTCGTCCTCGCCGCCATCTTCCGCCTACCACTCTCCGCCACCATCGCCGGCCTCATGATCGACCTACGCTACATCGTGTACGCGCTGTTCGTCTACATTTTCATCCGCGCTTATCCGCGCTATTGCGACTCATTTTGGCGCGTTGGCATCCTCGGCGCCCTGATCGTCATTGGATTTGCCATCCTCCAGCTCTTTTTGCCGCCAAATTTCCTCGCGCCCATCGGCTACTCACACAGTACCATCGAACCCTCGCTCACCGTCGACAAAAACCCAAATTACGTCCGTCTCCAAAGCTTCCTCCGCGGGCCAAATCCGCTCGGTATTTACGCGCTGATGAGCGCCGTCATGGTCGCGAGCTGGTGGCTGAGTATGCGCAAAAAAATCAAACAAGCACGTGATGTTCGCTGGCAAGCACCACTACTCATCGGATCGCTCATTGCGCTGTGGGGGAGCTATTCGCGCAGTGCCTGGATTGGTTTTGTGGTGGCAATCGCGTTGCTCGCATGGCAATGGCACGCGCTTGTTCCGCGCAATATCAAACTGATTGCGGCCGGAGCAAGTGTTGTTGTTATCACAACAGCTATCGTGCTGCTGCAAGGCACGTCATTTTGGCACAATGTCGTCATCCATGATGATCCAACGACCGGCGCGCATACGACGTCAAACCAAGGTCACGCCGAATCACTCGCGACCGGATTTTCGAGGCTTGTTCAGCAGCCATTCGGCGCGGGTGTCGGCAGCACTGGCTCGGCGTCGCTGCATCTGGACGCGCCGATTGTCATCGAAAATCAATTCCTTTTCGTCGCCCACGAAATCGGCTGGCTCGGACTTGCGCTGTGGTGTTGGTTCGTCGCGGAAATCTTGCGCCGACTGTGGCGAGATCGCACGAATTGGCAAGCGATGGGACTGTTTGCGAGCGGTGTCGGCATCGTCGTCGCGGGACTGTTTTTGCCGGTTTTGACAGATGACACGACGAGCATTGTGTGGTTTGGGCTCGCCGCAGCGTGGATAGCAAAAGGAGGCAACAGTGGAACAACGACCCACAAAAAAGCAAAAAGAACTGCTTAGTTTTATCGATGGATTCATCAAAGGCAATGGCTACGGCCCGAGCTACCGTGAAATTATGCGGGCACTGGATTATCGGAGCGTTTCGACGGTCGCGACACATGTCGACGGCTTGATCGCACGCGGTTGGCTCGTCAAAAAAGATAATTCTGCGCGCTCGCTGACGGTCGTCATGCCTGATGATCACGAGCAGCAAACACTCGATGTCGAAGCGGTGATTCGTGCAAAAATTGCCCAGCTCCAAACCGACCGCGACACGCACGCTGATGCGATTGCGACACTTGAGCGTGCGCTCGAATTGCTCGGCTACGTGCCCGACAAGACAGATCTCGCCTGACTTGGTATAATGAACATATGCGGAATGCACGGAGGTCGTCGCGGCGAGTCAGTCGCGTCAAAAACCACGCGACGTGGTTTCGGTACAGTCTCGGGCGGCGGATGGGCAAACATTCGCTTCTTCCACTAGCGATTGCGTTTGTGGCACTTTTGATGATCGTGCAGATCTTTTATCCTTCATCGCGGCTGCTACCATTTGCACGAATCGATGGACGGATATTTTCAGCAAGTGAAAAAACGTATGCGGCGCGCGAGCTCGACGCGGCGTACAGTAAAAGCTCAGTCGCGATTTTTATGGGCTCGATGAAACAAGCCGTCACGTCGCCGAAATTGGCCGATGCTGACATGCGCGTGGACAACGCAGCGCGTCTCGATGCGGTCGATTACCCCTGGTATTTGCGAATCATTCCGACGTCGCTTTTTTGGGCGGGACTGCGCGGTGCTCCGATACCCGAACCGATATTTGGCAAAAAATTTGATACGTTCATCAAAGATCGCGTGATGCCGGCGTGTCGACAAGCGCCAGTCGATGCGACGTTGCGGGTCGAGGGCGACGCGCTCAAAGTCGTCAAAGCGCAGCCGGGAGGGCAGTGTGAATTTGACGACGTCATCGCCCGGATCAAAACCGTCACGCCATCGATCCAGCAACAAGCAAAAGTTTCGGTTGCGCGCAAAGAAATCGCGCCGGCAATCGGCGATGCAGCGGCCAAAAAACGCGCCGAAGAACTCAGTGCACGACTTGGCAAAGGTATCACGATGAAAGTCGGCGACGAACCGACAAAAATCGACACTGGTGTGCTGTACTCGTGGCTTGATTTCTCTCCGCGCGACGGCACGATCGCAGCCACCGTCAACGGCGATCGGGCGGGCAAATGGCTCGGCGAAAAAGTTGCCGAAAAAGTCACGGTCAAACCTGGCGTGTCGCGCATCACCACCGTCGATTTCACTGAAGTTTCACGCAGCAACGGCAACGAAGGGCGCGCACTCGACGTCGGCGCGACGGTGCAATCAGTCCAAGCAGTCGTCGACGGTGTAGCAAAAGAATCCAGCGCCGTGACCAAATCCGTCCCGCCGACCGAGCAATACACGCGCTCCTACAGCCCGAGCGACGCCGGTCTCTCCGCGTTGCTTTCGAATTTTGCCCACGATCATCCCGGCACGTACGGTGCGACATTGATCGAGCTCGACGGCCGCAAACGCCGCGCTAGCTACAACGGCGACCAGCAATTTGTCACTGCCAGCACCTACAAACTTTTCGTCGCATACAGCCTGCTCAAACAGATCGATAGTGGCAAACGCGACTGGGGTAGCAACGCTGATTGTTTCAACAAAATGATTAGCCAAAGCGACAATGCCTGTGCTGAAAGTTTCCTCAATTCGCTCGGTCTCAAAACCGTCACCGACGACATCCAAGCGATCGGCCTTGGCAACTCGACTTTCATGAAATCTGGCGGGCCATTCACGACCGCAAACGATCAAGCGCTCCTCCTCGGCATGATCGCGACCGGGCAAAATTTCTCAGCCGC
>CAZYRC010000046.1:0-4803 GCA_964649505.1 uncultured Candidatus Saccharibacteria bacterium | reverse complement strand
AAAGGGGGCGGCTGGTGGGGCGCGTCCGCCTTTCGGCGGACAGGCGGCGCGGCTCGGACAGCAATTTTAGCGGAAATGGGTTCGGATTTCAGCGTAAAATCATACCAAGATAATAGCCCGACCTAAAGGCCAGGCTATTATCTTGGTGCGGGTGCGGGGAATCGAACCCCGATCCCAAGTTTGGAAAACTTGTATACTAACCGCTGTACTACACCCGCGGACTACTGTATTATAGCATTTTGATAGCGTATAATAAAACCATGGGCTTTTTGAGCAAACGGTTTTCATTTCATTCTCAGAGCGGTCAGTTTCATAGCAGTGGCATGACAGACGGCGATTCGGTGACCGGCGGTACGAGCGCGCAATCGTTCGAGCAGCGCAAAAGCATCGAGAACAATCGCCAATCGGTCGGCAAATATTCAGATTCGATGGTCAGCACCGACTACCGCAAAGATGCGATTACCTCTGATGATTATCGCGAGGCGAAGCAGGCGCGCCAGGAGGGCATGCTCAAAATTCCGCACGGCTATGTGTCGTCATCGCGGGTCGATGATCGTCCGCCCGACTCGCAGGTAAATGCCCTCGCGCGTTCGTCGCGCATCGATGACCGTCCGTCAGCAAACCAGATCAACGGTACAGCACGCAGCTCGCGTGTCGATGACCGCGATCCGGAAAAGACCCTCGGATACGCACGCACTTCACGGCTGGACAACCGCCCGGCAGATCAGCAGGGAGGGTATTTCAATGCGAGCTCCAGGATCGATGGCCGCAGCACGAAGCGCTATCAGCAGCGTCTCGCTCGATTTCATGCTGACAAAAATCTGAAAAATCAAAAAACCGCGCGCATGTCCATGACGAGGCAAGGTTTTAACGCCGGCGAAGAACCACGCGATCTCGGCGGGATCAATCCGCGCAGTAACACTCGTCCCAGCACGATGCGCCCGCAAACGCGCCCAGGGTTTTACCGCGAGCCACCGTCCCGCGGGTACGATCCGTATCGATAGGATGACAATTCCGCTGTTTTTTGATATACTAAATGAGCTTAGCGAAAACTAGGTATGTCAAACATGGCGGATGTAGCTCAGCTGGTTAGAGCGCTGGTTTGTGGCACCGGAGGCCGTGGGTTCGAACCCCATCATTCGCCCCAAACTAAATACCCTACCTTGCGTAGGGTTTTTAGTTTGGGCGGGGGTTCGAAACCGCGCCTAAGGTCGTGGGTGAGGACTGCCCGTCGGCAGTCCGCAAGGCGATGTCACACATGAGCTATGCTCATGAGACTGACTCGCGGGCCCGCAGAATGTGGGCGAACCCCATCATTCGCCCCAAACTAAATACCCTACCTTGCGTAGGGTTTTTAGTTTGGGCGGGGGTTCGAAACCGCGCCCCTAATCCCAGATTGTTTCGATCTCAGCACCGAGCGAATTCAGGCGATTTGCAATGTCTTCGTAGCCACGATTGATACTATAAATATCGCGCAGCGTCGAGCGCCCAGGCGCCGCCATCATAGCGAGCAGGATCACCACGCTCGGTCGAAGCGCGGCGGGCGCCGTGATGTCAGCTGGCTTCCAGCGCGTCGGCCCAGTGATGTAGACGCGGTGCGGGTCGACCATTTCGACGGTGGCATTGAGTTTGGAAAGCTCGGTAAAATAAATCGCGCGGTTTTCGTAGCTCCAGTCATGGATGAGCGTGCGACCCTCAGCGACCGTCGCGCAGAGTCCGAGAAAAGGCAGATTGTCCATATTGATCCCCGGAAATGGCAGCGCATGGATTTTGTCTTTTGGTGCGTGGAGATTTGATTTTTTGATCGTGAGATCGACGAGACGCGTGCGACCATTGCGCGCTGGATATTCGTCAGACTGATCATACTCGAGCCCCATGCCGGCGAGCGTCGCCATCTCGAGCTCCATAAATTCGATCGGCACGCGTTTGACCGTGATTTCCGATCCGGTCACGATGCCCGCCGCGACAAAACTCATCGCTTCGATCGGGTCCTCGCTCGGATAATATTCGACGGTTTTGTTGATGCTTTTTACGCCGTGGATTTTAAGCACGGTGCTACCGATGCCTTCGATTTTCACGCCAAGTTTTTGGAGGAAGAAACATACATCTTGCACCATGTAATTCGGGCTGGCGTTGCGAATCGTGACCTCGCCGTCGTAGAGCGCTGCTGCCATGATGACGTTTTCGGTGACGGTATCGCCGCGCTCGGTTAGGATGATCGATTTGTCGACGGTCTTTGCTGCGGTCGTTGCGAGATAGCGGTCCGTCGTCGCGACGACGTGCAGACCAAATGGCGCGAGGCCGGTCATGTGTGGCTCGACCGTGCGCGTGCCAAGACTGCACCCACCCGCAAATGGCAGGCTGAAGCTCGAGAATTGATGCATCAGCGGCCCGAGGAACATGATGACCGTGCGCGTGCGTTTCGCTGCTTCGATATCCATGTCTTCGAGGCGAAGTTTTTTCGGCGGGACGATTTCGAGGTCGTTGTGTTCGAGCCAGCGGCATTTCACACCGATACTCTCGAGCACTTCGATGATGCGATTGACTTCTTCGATGCGTGCGACGCGGCGCAATGTGGTCTTGCCTTTGTTGAGGAGGGCAGCACAGAGCAATCCGACCGCTGCATTTTTGCTTGTTTTGACTTCGATCTCGCCGTGAAGCTCTTTGCCGCCATTGACGATGAAGTTTGTTTTGCCAGAGCGGTTGAGTCGCACAATTTCCGTCGAGAGCACCTCGCCGATGCGCGCGACCATTTCGAGAGAGATGTTTTGTCCGCCTTTTTCGATGCGGTTGATCGCCGACTGGCTCGTGCCAAGTTTGTCGGCGAGCTCGGTCTGTGTCATGCCGCGACCCTGGCGGGTTTCAGAGATGATAGTACCGATGTTTTCGAGATAATTTGCGTTTGCCATGAATACATTATATATCATGGATGATATATTGTCAAGTACTTTTGTGTGGTACAATGAGAGTATGATTTAGTATACCATACGATATGACGAAAAGTGATGAAAAATGAAACCACATCAGGGGAGAATATGATAATGGATGATGAAATAATTGCCGAACTAATCGCCGGTGAAGAGCGGCGACAGCGTGACGGACTCGAGCTTATTCCGAGCGAAAATTATGTTTCACGCGGTGTACGAACTGCTCTTGGTAGCGTTTTTACAAATAAATATAGCGAAGGTTATCCTGGCAAACGCTACTACGGTGGGCAGGAATTTACCGATCAGGTGGAGCAGCTCGCGATCGACCGCGCGAAGCAGCTATTTCACGCCGATCACGCAAATGTTCAGCCGCACAGCGGCGCGCCGGCAAACGAAGCGGTCTACAGCGCATGGTGCGAGCCGGGCGACAAGATCCTCGCGATGGATCTCAGCCACGGCGGTCACCTGACGCACGGCTCGCCGGTGACGCGTAGCGCGCATCTGTACAATTTCATTCGCTACAAGATGAAAGACGTCTCGACGGGTGAGATTGATTATGATGAATTGCGTCGTCTCGCGCTCGAGCACCGACCAAAGATTATCCTTGCGGGATTTAGCGCTTATCCGCGCGAGCTTGACTACGACAAATTCGCGGCGATTGGGCAGGAAGTTGGCGCACTGCTGATGGCCGACATGGCGCACGTCGCTGGGCTCATTGCAGGTGGCGTCGCGGAGAATCCGCTCGATCATGGGTTTCACGTCATGACTACGACCACGCACAAGACATTGCGCGGTCCGCGTGGCGGGTTGATTTTGTCAAAAGGTATCGTCGGTAACCCGCTGAAAGCGCCTGAAAAAACTATCGAAAACATCCCGACGCTCATCGACCGTGCCGTTTTTCCAGGCATGCAGGGCGGCCCGCATATGAATACGATCGCGGCCAAAGCCGTTGCGTTTGGCGAAGCGCTGAAGCCAGAATTTCATGACTACGCGGCGCAGATTGTGCGCAACGCCGCTCGGCTCGCCGAGGAATTACAATCACGCGGATTTCAGCTCGTGACTGGTGGCACGAGCAATCACCTGATCCTAGCCGACGTATACAAAAGTTTTGGTATTGATGGCAAGACTGCTGAGGTCGCGATGGACAAAATCGGCTTGACGCTCAACGCAAATGCTGTCGCGGATGACCCGCTGCCGATGTTTCGCCCGAGCGGGATTCGCCTCGGCACGCCAGCGCTCACCACGCGAGGCCTGCGCGAGGACGACATGCCACGCATCGCCGAATGGATGAAACAAGCCATCGACGCCCGTGACGACCCCGCGCGCCTCAGCGAAATGCGCAAAGAAGTCACGGAATTTCTCAAAGATTTCCCGACGCCATAGGTGTAGATATTATGCGTCCGCAGAGAGTATATTCGGCGGAAAGCGCTCGCTGTCGTAGCTTTTGTTTGATCGTATTGTCGATAAGCCTAAATAAAACACCCGATAGAAGCGGGTGTTTTATTTGTTGGGTCCAGAGACTAACAGTTACCGAGGCTGTAGCTCTTGTTGTTTGACCCACCGCCGACTTGCCAGTAGGTGACGGTTCCACCAGTTGGATTTGTCGAGCCGCTCGCCGTACATGATGCATAGAAGACAGGCTTGTCTTGGTCCACAGATGCAGCATCGGTTGCGATTTTTGCAGAAACTGCTGCGTCAAGCTTTGACTCGTCAACATCGGCTAATGCTGCGGCGTTCGCTGGGTATTGGCCCTTTACACTGTTGTAGGCCTCGACCTTTGTGCGAACTTGGTTTGCGGTTTCATTTGCCGTTGTGTTGTGCGCACGGTTCTGAATACCGTTATAAGCGACAATTGTAATCGCCGCAAGAATCGCGA
>CAZYRC010000045.1:0-4895 GCA_964649505.1 uncultured Candidatus Saccharibacteria bacterium | reverse complement strand
GCGATAAATGGGTTTGGTCGGATAGGCCGATGTGCGTTTAAAATTGCTTTTGGTAGGCAAGATGTTGAAGTGGTGGCGGTAAATGATTTGACAGATACGGCGACGCTTGCACATCTCTTGCAACACGATTCGTCGTATGGCACGTATGCAAAAAAGGTTTCGAGTGATGAGACCGGGCTAGTCGTCGACGGGCAACATATCGATGTACTGAGCGAGGCGGATCCGAGCCAATTGCCGTGGCGAGAAAAAAATATCGACGTTGTCATCGAGTGCACCGGCCGTTTCGTTGATCCTGCAAAAGCACGAGCGCATCTCGAAGCTGGTGCACGCAAAGTGGTGCTCTCTGCCCCTGCAAAAGGCGACGGCGCGGACACGATCGTGCTCGGTGTAAATGAGGACAAAATCCCTGATAGCAGCGATATCATTTCGAGCGCAAGCTGCACGACAAATTGTATCACCCCTGTGGTGGCCGTGCTCGAAGAGGCATTTGGCGTCGAAAAAGCAATGATGACGACGGTGCATAGCTACACCGCAAGCCAGCGGCTTCAGGATGCGCCCGCAAAAGACCTCCGTGAAGCACGCGCCGCGGCAGAAAATATCGTGCCGACAACGACCGGCGCGTCGATTGCAGCCGCAAAAGCATTGCCCGCGCTCGAAAACAAATTTGGCGGCCTCAGTATTCGTGTTCCGACCCCTGTTGTCAGTCTCAGTGATATCGTCGCTGTCGTGAAGCGCGACACCTCAGTCGAAGAAATCAACCGCGTCCTCAGCGAAGCCTCAGAAAAACCATACTACCAGGGTATTTTGGCCGTCAGCGACGAACCGCTCGTATCGAGCGATTTCAAAGGTAACGCGCACTCTGCGATCGTCGATCTCCCGCTGACCAATGTCGTCGGTGGCAACCTCGTCAAAGTCGTCGCATGGTATGACAACGAATGGGGCTACAGCAACCGCCTCGTCGAACTCGTCGCTGACGTCGGCCGCGCATTGAGAAATGTGGAGTAGTTTGGGCACGTGGTGCGTCGTCGCGGATTTACGGTCGTCGAACTCCTGATCGTCATTGTGGTGATCGGTATTTTGGCGGCGATCACGATCGTCGGCTACAACGGTATCCAGCGGCGTGCTGCAGATAGTGTGACGCGAACGACCGTCGCGGACGCGTACAAAATTCTTCAGAGTTACTATACGTTCAACCGTAATTATCCGTCAAATATCGCCGACACCGAATACATCGCACCAAGCAACGTCGCGGTGACGCTGCGAACCAATACTGCGACCAAGCCGGTGTACCAGGGGCTGACAGATGACCAAAACGCACAGCTTTTTCTCAATTCTTGCAATGCGTTCATGCCGGTCGTGGAAGGTGGCACGACGTACAATACGGGGTGCGCGTTTGCCGGTCGAGACAAAATTCATGTGAAGGGCCGGGTCGGGACAAATAAATTTTTCTACAGTCCGATCAGCCAGTCGGCGGTGACGCTCGATTGCACGGCGGCAGTGTGTACGAACGCGCAGCAAAGTATCGTGCAGACATTCCTCGACCAGGGCGGGCGATTTCCGGTGATTGTGAGCAAGTCCGGCTCGACACTGCCGAAGCCAACCCTTGTCACGACGGGCAACGCAACCGATTATTGCCTCCAGGCCTACGCGATTGACTATCCAGATGCCGCCTATCATGTCACGCCGACCTCTGATCAGCCGCAGCCTGGTGTCTGTCCAGCAAACCCTGCACTGACCTACCCATGACACAACTCCGACCAAGCGGCCGGAGTTGTGTGAAGTTGTTTGTACATGTATGTAATTTCATTATACCAAAAAATGTCATAAAAAGCAAGCACGAGCGTCATGGTGCGCATCGCAAAGACTAGACGCGAGAGGCGAAACCGCTTATACTAATAGTATGAAGATTTTTCTGGGCGCAGATCACGGGGGGTTCTACCTCAAAGAAAAAATAGCCGCGTATCTCTCGAAACGTGGTATCGAATGGGAAGACGTCGGTGGCAAAGAGCTCGATCCGAACGATGACTTCCCGCAGTTTGCACAGATGGCGGCGACCAAGGTCCTCGGCGAAGACGATGCGACCGATCCGCGGGCGATCCTCATTTGTACCGGCGGCCAGGGTATGGCGATGGCGGCGAATCGTTTCACAGGGATTCGTGCGGCGGTGATTTGGGACAAATTTGAGGCGCATGAGTGCCGCAATGACAACAATAGCAACGTGCTTTGTCTGCCAGCGCGCGTGCTCGATGCGCCGGGTGATGACCTTGAGCTCTGGAAAGAAATCGTCGACGAATGGCTCGAAACGCCGTTTGCTGGCGCGGCGCGATTTATACGGCGAAATGCAGAATTGGATAATTTCTAATGAGTGTCATTGCGCCAACTATTCTCTGTGAAACCGAGGACGATTACAAGGCGACCGTCGAGCGGCTGAGTCCTTTTGCAAAGCGCGTGCACATCGATCTCACCGACGGTGAATTTGCGCCGACGTTTACGGTCGGGGTCAACCAAATCTGGTGGCCTGCAGAGTGGCAAGTGGATATCCACGCCATGGTCGCGCATCCGAGTCAATATGTTGATGCGCTGATCCAGATGAAGCCTGCGACCGTGATTTTTCACGCCGAGGTCAGTGAAGATTTGCTCCCGACACTTCAGAAGCTCAAAGCTGCCGGCATCCGCGCCGGCGTGGGGCTGCTCAACCCAACCGTTCCGAGCACGGTGAGTGAACTGATCGAAATGGCCGACCACGTGCTCGTTTTTAGCGGCAACCTCGGTCACTACGGCGGCACAGCAAGCCTGATGCAGCTCGAAAAAGTCCGGCTGATCCGTACAATTCACCCAGAGGTCGAAGTCGGCTGGGATGGTGGTGCAAACCTCGAAAACGCCTTTAGCTTGACCCAAGGCGGCGTCGATGTGATAAATTGCGGTGGCGCGATCAACAAAGCTACCGATCCGGCCGCAGCATATCAACAACTTGTCGATGAAATCAATAAACACAGCGTGATCTAGGAGTAGCATGAGTGGGCAATTGACAGAACATCAGATCAAACAAAAAGCAAATGCAATGCGCGAATCGATCGTGAAAATGCTCGAGCACGCCGGGAGCGGGCATTCGGCGGGGCCATTGGGGCTTGCCGACCTCGTCGCGACGCTCTATTTCGGCGTGATGAATATCGATCCGGCGGAACCTGACAAATCCAACCGCGATCTTTTTTTCCTCTCAAACGGACACTGCGTGCCAGTGCAATATGCGGCGATGGCAGAGGCGGGGTATTTTCCAAAATCTGAGCTGATAACACTTCGCCAATGGGGTTCGCGATTGCAGGGACATCCGGAGCGCACGAAACTGCCCGGCCTCGAAAACACTTCTGGGCCACTGGGCTGTGGCGTGGCGCAGGGCGCTGGTGCGGCGTACGCGTTTCAATATCTCGACGCACAGCGCAACCGCTGGGTCTACGTCGTCACCGGCGATGGCGAGCTCGATGAGGGAAATATCTGGGAATCGGCGATGTTTGCCGGCAAATACAAATTGTCGCAGCTGATCGTGTTTGTCGATCGCAACAACATCCAGATCGACGGTCCGACGGAAAGTGTGATGCCACTCGAAAACCTCCACGCCAAGTGGGAAAGCTTTGGTTGGCATGTCCAGGAAGTTGATGGCCATAACATCGAGAGCATCATGGATGCCGTTGGTATGGCAAAGGCGATCGAAAACCGTCCGAGCGTCATCATCACGCACACGATTCCGGGCAAAAATGTTGCATTTATGGAGTACGATTACAAATGGCATGGCATCCCGCCAAATGCCGACCAAGCCAAAGAAGCCCTCAAAGCCTTGCGGACTATGGGCGGAAAGATCAGGGGTGAACATGAGTAGTTATCCGCTCAATGACAAATTTTCTACCGACACGCCCGATGTCGAACCGACGCGGGCGGGGTTTGGCCGTGGGCTCAAACGCGCAGGCGAGGAAAACAACAATATCGTCGGTCTGAGCGCCGATCTCGTCGAAAGTGTGAAAATGGACGCCTTTGCTGAGGCCTTTCCAGAGCGATATATCGAAGTCGGCATCGCCGAGCAGAATCTCGTTACCGTCGCTGCGGGGCTTGCGCGCGTCGGAAAAGTACCGTTTGCAGCGAGCTACGCAGCGTTTAGCCCGGGGCGCAACTGGGAGCAGATCAAAACGACTGCTGCGCTGAACGAACTACCAGTCAAAATCGTCGGCGGACACAGCGGCACGACTGTCGGTCCGGATGGTGCAACACACCAGATGTTCGAGGATATTGCTCTGATGCGTGTCATGCCACATATGATCGTGGTGTGTCCAGGAGACGCGGTCGAGGCCGAAAAGGCGACGCTCGCGATCGCGCGACACCCGAGCGCCAGCTATCTGCGTGTTGCGCGCGAAAAAACACCGATTTTTAGTACTGAAAAAAGTCCATTTGAGATCGGCAAAGCCTATGTGCTGCGACATGGCCGCGATGTGACGATCGTGAGCACTGGTATCGAGACGCCGTATGCGCTCAAAGCCGCCGAGGCGCTCGCGCGCGATGGTATTGATGCAGAAATTGTCCATGTGCCAACCGTCAAGCCGCTCGACGCTGAGACTATCATTGCGTCAGTCAAAAAAACCGGCCGCGTGGTGAGTTGTGAAGATGCGCAGGCTGCTGCCGGATTTGGCGGGGCGATTGCCGAGCTGTTGTGTGATCAGCTGCCCGCGCCACTGCTGCGTATCGGCATCCAAGATCGCTACGGCGAATCAGGCGCACCACTCGAAGTCCATAAAAAACTTGGCCTCGCTGACGATACAATCGCTGCTCGTACGAAGAAGTTTGTTGCTAACCGCCCACAATACAAACCTGGATTTTGATCGTCAATGAAAACGGCCCACCGAAAGGGC
>CAZYRC010000044.1:0-4961 GCA_964649505.1 uncultured Candidatus Saccharibacteria bacterium | reverse complement strand
ACAACACCGGTATTGTCGCGCGTTGCCTTGATGAGCTCCTGTAGTGCAAGACCCTGCTCTCCAACAGATCGCCGCACCATAATCGCATCGTACATCACGACCGCCGCAAACGTTGCTGCGAGCCCGAATATCGCCGTATCAATCCCTTGCGAGAGACCAATTACTGTTGCGATTGATACAACAGTCGCAGTGTGTGCGCTTGGCATATTACCAGAGAGATAGAGGTTACGAAACGCTGTGAAATCCTTATTTTTCAGTGCGACGATGAGGTATTTCGCCCCTTGAGCAATAAACCAACTTGCGAGTACTGCAATTAGATAGGGCGAAAGGCTCATTGTTATTTCTTCGCCCCTTCTTCGCCCTCATCGACGTCTTTTGTTTCTTCCATCAAGCCGATCGAAGACACAGTGTCGTCACCAGTGAGGCGCATGATTGTCACGCCTTGAGTAGTACGGCCGAGGAGCTTGATGTCATCGAGGCTGAGACGAATCGTCTGGCCATTTTTTGACACGAGAAGCGCCTCTGCCATATTCGGATACAGTGATTGAACAGAGATGATCGGACCGGTCTTTGCTGTGACGACCGCCGCCTTGATCCCAACGCCGCCACGTTTGTGACTCGGGAAGTTCGCGACACGCGTTTTTTTGCCGAAGCCTTTTTCGCTGATCACAAGCAGCGTTTGGTCATCATCGGTCACAACGTCCATCCCGACAACCCAGTCGTTTGGACGCAGGCGCACGCCGCGCACGCCGCGAGCGGCACGGCCCATAGGGCGACACTCTTGTTCGTTGAATCGCACCGCCTGGCCAGCAGATGTTGAAATAATCACATCGTTTTTGCCAGTAGTCTGCTTGATCCACCTCAGTTCGTCACCATCATCGAGGTTGATCGTGATCAAACCGTTTGTTCGGATATTCGCGTAATCTTTGAGTGGCGTTTTCTTGACGGTACCTTTGATCGTCGCCATAAACAGGAACCCATCATCACCAGAATCTTTCGCAAGACCAATGATTGATGTAATTTTCTCTTCAGGCTGCAATTGCAAGAGGTTGACAGCAGCGACACCCTTTGCGGCGAGGCTTGCCGCAGGCACTTCGTAAGCCTTCAAGCGGAACACACGACCGCGGTTCGTAAAGAATAGTAGCCAATCATGGGTACTTGCCGGAACGATCTGGTCAATGACATCCTCTTCTTTGGTTGTCATGCCACGCTTGCCCTTGCCACCCCTGTTTTGACGACGGTATTCGCTGAGAAGTGTTCGCTTAATGTAGTTCTCAGTTGTGAGAAGCACAACAGCATCCTCCTCTGGAATCAACTCTTCGTCACTGAATTTGCCGAGCTCACTGTTGATAATTTTACTACGACGTTCATCACCGTATTTTTCTTTGATCTCGACGAGCTCTTCTTTGATGATGCGGAGAATCTCGTTTTCGTCTGCCAATACTTTTTCGAAGTACGCGATTTTCTTCAGGATTTCTGCGAGCTCATCCTCGATCGCCTGGCGTTCGAGTCCGGTGAGACGGCGAAGCTGCATCGCGAGGATCGCTTTTGCCTGAATCTCACTGAGGCTAAACTTTTCGATCAAAGCTTTTTCGGCTTCGTCCTGCGTCTTGCTTGCACGAATCGTTTTGATCACCTCATCGATGTGATCAAGCGCTATTTTGTAGCCTTCGAGGATGTGTGCGCGCTCTTTTGCTTTGCGCAGCTCGTATTCTGTACGGCGACGTACCACCTGCTGACGGTGCTTGATGAACTCTTTGAGAATATCATGCAACCCAAGCACTCGCGGCTGGATACCGTCGACGAGCGCGAGCATATTATAGTGAAAATTCGTCTGGAGCGCGGTGAGTTTGTAGAGCTGGTTGAGCACTTTTTTCGGATAGGCATCTTTTTTGAGCTCAATCACAACCCGAACACTTCCGCGCGCAGATTCGTCACGGAGGTCGCTGATCGTAGTCAGTTTCTTGTCGTGAACAAGCTCAGCGATTTTTTCGATCAACGATGCTTTATTTACACCGTACGGCATCTCTGTCACGATGATCTGGTGACGGCCACGTTTGGTCTCTTCGATCGTCGCAACCGCACGAATCGTCACGCTTCCGCGTCCCGTGGCGTACGCCTGGCGCATCGGCGCACCACCGTATACGATCGCCCCTGTTGGGAAGTCTGGGCCTTTGAGGTGTTTCATGAGATCATCGAGTGTTGCCTCTGGATTGTCGATCAATGCAACGGTTGCGTCAACCACTTCACCGAGGTTGTGCGTCGGGATATTCGTCGCCATACCGACCGCAATACCAACCTGTCCGTTCAGGAGGAGGTTTGGCAATTTCGCCGGAAGCACAACAGGCTCTTGGTGCGTCGCGTCGTACGTGTCACGGAAATCAACTGTTTCTTTGTCAATATCAGACAGGAGCGATTCAGACACACGAGTCATTTTCGCCTCTGTATAACGCATCGCAGCTGGCGGGTCTCCGTCCATCGAGCCAAAGTTACCCTGCCCCTGGACAAGCGGGTAACGCTCCACCCAATCCTGCGCCATACGCACCATTGCATCATAGATAGACGAGTCACCGTGCGGGTGGTATTTACCCATCACTTCACCGACGATCTGCGCACTTTTCACTGTTTTTGATGAAGGGCCGATACCCATCTTGTCCATCACATAGACGATACGTCGGTGCACAGGCTTCATACCGTCACGCACATCAGGCAGTGCGCGGTCGACAATCACTGACATCGAATAACGGAGGAAGTTGTCCTCCATCACATCTTCGACGGTACGTACTTCGACCGTCTTTGAATGGGTCTGTTCAGGAGTCGCCATGACTTCGCCTTCGACAGCTTGGTCATCTTGTGGTTGTAGGTTCTTGTTTTCTTCGTTCATATTAGACATCCAATTCCTCGAGGCTTACATCTTTTGCGTGTGTTTGGATAAAGTTTTTACGGACACTGACTTCGTCTCCCATGAGTTTTGAGAAAATTGCGTCAGCGCGCTCAGCATCTTCGAGCCGAACCTGAATCAGCACACGGTTTTCTGGGTTCATCGTGGTCTCCCATAGCTGATCAGCATCCATCTCACCAAGACCCTTGTAGCGCTGGAGCGACGATTCACTCAGACCAGCCTGTCGGACAAGTGGTTCATTTGGATCAATCGCCGCACCTTTTGCCTTGCGTTGTTCGATGAGATCCTGGTACCGCGCTTCGAGCGCCTCTTCGTTATAGAGGTACTCGTGCTTGTTCGCCCCTGTTTTGAGTTTAAACAGCGGTGGTTTTGCGAGATAGATATGCCCGCCCTCAACCACTGGCTGCATGTAGCGGAAAAAGAACGTCATGAGCAGCGTCGCGATGTGGCTACCGTCGACATCGGCGTCAGTCATGATGATGATACGATGGTAGCGCAATCCGTTCAGATCGAATGCGTCGCCAATCCCGACCCCCATACCTTTGATAAGGCTCAGGATCTCTTTGTTGGCATACATCTTGTCGAGCCGTGCGCGCTCGGTGTTGAGCACCTTTCCACGAAGCGGCAAGATCGCCTGCGTTTTGCTGTCCCGGCCAGTCTTTGCCGAACCACCCGCCGAGTCACCCTCGACGATGTAGAGTTCACAGTCAGCTGGGTTTTTGCTTGAACAGTCAGCAAGCTTGCCCGGAAGACTCGCGCTATCCAAAGCACCTTTGCGGATCACGTTGTCGCGAGCCGCTCGGGCTGCTTTACGTGCTCGCGCCGCAAGAAGTGCTTTACCGACAACTTTTTTCGCAACATTTGGATTTTCCTCGAGGAAATACGCGAAGTATTCGTTCATCACCTGCTCGACATAGCGTCGCACCTCAGGATTTCCCAATTTGTTTTTGGTCTGACCCTCAAATTGCGGATCAGGAAGCTTAACGAGGATCACCGCTGTCAAACCTTCACGGATATCGTCTCCCGAGAGATTCTCTTCTTTTTCCTTCAGCAGACCACTCTTGCGTGCGTAATCATTGATCACACGGGTCAGGGCTGCACGAAAACCTATCAAGTGCGTACCACCATCTGGGGTGAGAACATTGTTTGCAAATGGTCGAATGGTCTCGGCGTAGGTGTCGTTGTACTGGACTGCAATCTCGATCATCGAATCTTCGACTTGTTTTTCTACATAAAAGATCTCGTCGCCGAGGATTTCTTTGCCGACATTGAGGTTTTTGACATAGCTCTTGATGCCACCCTCAAAGTAAAATGCTTGGCGTTGCTTTGTGCGCTCATCGTACACGGTACCATAGACACCTTTTGTGAGGTAGGCCTGGTGGCGGAGATAGCTGACGACCCATTTGAAATCAAAGCTGACCGTTTCTTTGAAAATCTCAGGATCTGGATAAAATGTAATGCTCGTCCCCTGCGGACGATCGGTTTTGCCGATTTTTTTCAGAGGAGCGACAGTATGCCCTCGTTCAAACTCGATACGATATAGCTCACCGTCTTTGACGACTTCTGCGACCAATTTTGTCGAAAGTGCATTCACGACGCTTGAACCAACACCATGAAGACCAGAGGAAACCTTGTAGCCACCACCGCCGAATTTTCCGCCGGCATGGAGAACGGTGAGCACAGTTTCGAGCGTACTGACCCCTGTCTTTGGATGCTTGTCGACTGGGATACCGCGGCCGTCATCAGTGATCGTGATACCGCCGTCCTCGAGAATTCGGATATCGACGCGTGACGCAAACCCAGCGATCGCTTCGTCGATCGAGTTGTCTGCAATCTCTTTAATAAGATGGTGCACACCGTCATAGCCGGTGCTTCCGATATACATGCCTGGTCGCTTACGGACTGGTTCGAGCCCTTCGAGCACCTGGATCTGCGAGCCATCATAAGACCCGTCATCTTTGTGTTTTATCATTCTCCCCTCACTTCGGTCATTTCTGATTTACAATACACACCATTATACCATAAAAAAAATTGTTCATTCAAGCTATTGCATTGAACA
>CAZYRC010000043.1:4474-5058 GCA_964649505.1 uncultured Candidatus Saccharibacteria bacterium | reverse complement strand
TGTCACACCTGACGGAATCTCGATTGGTAGTTTTCCGATTCGACTCAGACTCATTGTTTGCCTTTCGTTAGTATTATTTCGTCTCTCACCTCTGGGGCACACGCCAAACCTAGCGTCTCCTCCTCGAGCAAGAGAACATCACGTACGATTATACCACACTCAACAGAGGTTGTCACGTGTTTTCTGAGAGAAAATGAGGTGGACTAGACTTGCCAGTAATCGTAGAGAGGATCGACGTCGCCGCTGAGATCGAATTGGCGATGATGGCCGGGTTTTGGGATCATATTTGCGCGCTGGCGGCGGAGCGCAGCGACGAGTTCGTCGGTGTCTTCGGGCAATTCACTTCCGCGAGCTGCGAGTTCGCCGAGGCGGGTGACGACGATGCGACCTTCGGCTGGGTCGGTCTCAGGTGAATTTTCTGGGGTGATGCGTTCGTGACTCATAATAAACTCCTTTGTTTCCCTCCAGTGTATAGCAGCGCTACAACAAAAACAACCACGCGAGGTGGTTGTTTTTGGTGCGAGTCGAAACTCTAGTAAACTTTCAGCAACACTTCGCCGCCGAGTTTGCTGCGGACGGCTTCT
>CAZYRC010000043.1:0-4464 GCA_964649505.1 uncultured Candidatus Saccharibacteria bacterium | reverse complement strand
CCTTTTGATGTCGAGACGAGCACGAGACCGCGGCCTTGTTTGACTTTTGGAATGTCTGCGCTTGAGACGTAGACACGGCGTCCAGGTTTGCTGACGCGAGCGATCTCAGTGATTGGGCAATCTTCGCCGTCTTTTGCCAGTGTGACGACGAGCGTACCGCGAGGTTTGCCGTCTTCGACTTTGACATCGGCGAGATAATTGTTTTTCACGAGCTGCTCGGCAACGACTTTTTTGAGTTTCGATGTCGGAACACGAATTTCCGTTTTGCCGACCATAGCGGCGTTGCGGATGCGGGTCAGAAGATCCGCGATTGGGTCAGTTGATTGTAGTGACATATCTTGGTTCTCCTTTCCTACCAACTACTCTTTGTAACACCAGGGATTTCACCTTTGACTGCTTTTTCGCGGAAATTGATCCGGCTGAGGCCGAATCGGCGCATGTAGCCGCGTGGGCGGCCGCTGATCATGTCGCGGTTTTTCCAGCGAGTTGGACTCGAATTTTTTGGAAGCGCTTGGAGGCCTTCGAGGTCGCCTTCTTCTTTCAATTGAGCACGTTTTGCAGCGTATTTCTGGATCATTTTTTGACGTTTGAGGTCACGTGCGATCATAGATTTTTTCGCCATTATTTCACCTCCTCTTTCTCAAATGGAACGCCGAACTTTTCGAGCAGGGCGCGCGAATTTTTCTTGCTGCCATGTTTGATTGTGAACGTCACCTGCATCCCGTGAACGAGCTGTGTTTCTTCGAACGTGAGCTCTGGGAAAATGCTTTGGTCGGTGATACCGAGGTTGTAATTGCCGCCTTTGTCGAATTTGACACCGACACCGTGAAAGTCGCGGACGCGTGGAAGCGCGACGTTGACGAGACGATCGAGGAACTCATACATGCGAGCACCGCGAAGCGTGACGTAGATGCCGACTGGGGCGCCCATTCCGGCACGGATTTTGAAGGTTGCGATTGATTTTTTGGCCAAACGTTCAACAGGAGCCTGACCAGTGACGCGTGTCACAGTGTTTTTGACTGCTTCGAGCATTCGTTTGTCTTCTTTGACTTTACCGGTTCCGACACTCACGACGATTTTCTCGAGAACGGGAACTTCGTTGACGTTCTTGAGGTCGAGTTCGGTCTGCAGTTCCTTGACGTAGGTGTCTTTGTACAAGGCTTTCAGACGAGGAGCCGGTGTAGTAGTAGCTTTCGCCATATTACTTGATCTCCTTGTTTTTCTGCTGGCGCGCGACACGAGTCTTTGCGCCATCGGTTACTTTGTAGCCAACACGGCTGGTTTTGCCTGATTTTTCATCAGTGATCAGCGCAAGTTTGTGGAGACTGACACCGACATGGATGTCTTTTTTGCCACCACGAGGGTTGAGCTGGTTTGGTTTGACATGGCGATGGCCGAGGCCAACACCTTCGACGAGTGCGACGCCTTTTGCGGGCACAACGGCGAGAACTTTGCCGGTGGTGCCTTTGTGGCTGCCGGCGATCACTTTGACGATGTCATCTTTTCGAATACGGCTGGACATTAGAGTACCTCCGGTGCGAGTGAGATGATTTTTGCGTAGCCTTGGTCGCGAAGTTCGCGTGGCACAGGGCCGAAAACGCGCGTTGCTTTTGGCGTTTTGTCATCGTTGATGATCACAGCGGCGTTGTCGTCAAATGCGATCGTCGAACCATCTTTGCGGCGGATTTGGTCGCGGGTGCGAACAACCACAGCTTTGACGACTGATTTTTTCTTGACGTTGCCGGTCGGGCTGGCGTCTTTGACGCTGGCGGTGATGATATCACCGACACGTGCGTAGCGACGTTTGCTGCCACCGAGGACTTTGATGCAGAGGATTTCCTTTGCACCACTGTTGTCAGTGACTTTGAGGCGAGTTTCTTGTTGGATCATTACTTCTCCTCCTCATCGTGGTCGAGGTCTGCTTTGTCGTTGACTTCAGCATTGACTTCTTCTTTGAGCTCGATACTCCCGACACTGCGTTTTTCGATGCGGTCGAGGGTGAAGCTTTTGCGTTTACTAATCGGACGTGTTTCGACGATGAAAACCATGTCACCTTTGCGTGCTTCGTTTTTCTCGTCATGCGCAGCGTATTTACGGGTCACAGTGTACTGTTTTTTGTAAATTGGATGCGTTTCGCGAGAAGTCACGGTCACCGTGATGGTTTTGTCAGCAACGTCCGAAGTGACTTTACCGTAAAGGGTTTTTGCCATTACTTCTTCTCCTTGCTTGCGTTAATTTGGGTCAAAATACGAGCGATGTCTTTTCGGGTAGCGCCCAGAACACGAGGATTGACGAGCTCACCTGCGCGGTGTGCGCGACGGCTGTCGATGAGATCCTGCTGTTTTTCGGCGAGAGTCGTGTGCAGATCAGCTGGTTTTTTCACTTCAGTTGCTTTTTTGACGCTCTTTTTTGGAGCTTTTTTCGCTTCAGCCATCTTAGACCTCCTCTTTCTTCACGAAACGGGTGCGGACCGGCAATTTGTGGCCAGCCAGACGCATCGCTTCGCGGGCGATTTCTTCGGTCACACCTTTCATCTCAAAGAGAACGGTGCCAGTTTTGACCTTTGCGACGTAGTATTCTGGGTTGCCTTTTCCACCGCCCATCTTGAGCCCGAGGGCTTTTTTGGTGACAGGAACGTGTGGAAAGATGCGGATCCAAATTTTACCACCGCGTTTGATGTAGCGAGTCATCGCCTGGCGGGCAGACTCAATCTGGCGGCTGGTAATGCGCTCGTTATCGAGACTTTGCAGGCCATAATCGCCAAACGCAACGTAATTACCGCGAGTAGCGTTGCCTTCGTTTTTGCCGATGCGGACTTTGCGGTGCGGAACTTTTTTCGGTAATAGCATTACGCGTCACTCCTTTCACCTTTGTAAATCCAAACTTTCACACCGATGATACCGGTACCGTTTGGACCCAGGGCGCGGGCAGCGTGGAAATCCACGTCAGCGCGGAGGGTGTGCAGTGGCACCGAACCTTCGATTGTTTTTTCGCGGCGACTCATCTCAGCACCGTTGAGACGTCCTGCGACTTCGACGCGGATACCTTTTGCACCGGCGTTCATCGTGTTTTGGACGGCCATTTTCACGGCGCGGCGGAAATTCGCGCGGCGCTCGAGCTGATGCGCAATGTTCTCGGCGACGAGTTTTGCGTTGAGCTCTGGGCGGCGAACTTCTTCGACATTGATGCGCACTGGCAGGCTTGCCATACGCTCGATGTCTTTTTTGAGTTCAGCGATGCCTGCGCCACCACGACCGATCACGACACCAGCTTTTGCGGTGTGGACGGTGATGGTGATGAGGTTTGCGCTGCGTTCGATCTCGATTTTCGCGATCGTTGGGCGGCTCGAAAATCTCTTTTCGATCAATTCACGGATCTTGATATCTTCCGCAAGCCACTTGGCAAAATCTTTTTTGCCAGCGAACCAGCGTGAACTCCAGTTCTTGTGGACTTGGAGGCGGAAGCTAATAGGATTGACTTTTTGTCCCATTATTTCTTCTCCTCTTTACTTTCAGCTTTTTTGGCAGCTGGTTTTTTGACTTGCTTTTCGACACCACTGATTTCGACCAAAATGTGGCTTGATTTCTTTTCAAATGGCAACGCACGACCGCGTGATGCAGGTTTGAAACGGCGAAGCCGTGGCCCGGCAGTGACGCTGAGCGTCGTGATTGTCAGGCTTTTTGCATCGAGACGATGGTTGTTGGTTGCGTTTGCGGCAGCAGATTGAATCGCTTTTTTGACGGCGAGCGCTGCACGTTTTGGGGTGTGATCGAGGATCACGACCGCGTCGGCGACGGTACGACCGCGCACGAGGCTCGCGACAAGGCTGAGCTTGCGTGGTGGTTGATCGACACCTTTGATATGAGCGCGGACGGTATAGATAGTATCAGCCATAATTACTTCTCCTTGCCTCCGTGCTTGCGGAATTTGCGGGTTGGGCTAAACTCACCGAGTTTGTGGCCAACCATGTTTTCCGAGATTAACACTGGTACGTGCACGCGACCGTTGTGCACAGCGAACGTGAATCCAACCATTTCTGGTGTGATCGTGCTACTGCGAGCCCAGGTCTTTGTCACCGTGCGATCGCCAACTTTCAGAGCCGCCACCTTTTTGGCAAGCTTCGCGTCGACGAATGGGCCTTTTTTGAGTGATCGACTCATTAGTTTTCTCCTTTTCTAATTGCGACATAATAAGCGCGAAGGCTTTAGCACCAAGCATACTCTCAGCTGCCAAAGTATCATCGTGCGCGAGTTCAAGCTTTGCTTGGTGGTTGACAGTATCCGTGTAGTTCATATCATCACGTATCCCATCAATTAGATTCCCCTGTTTAGAGCGCGCTGTATACACATTCTGAAGCGCAAAATCAAAGTAACCTTCTGGAATTTGCAGTGTCTGAGGAACTTCTCCTTCAAATTTAGGTTTTGACATCCTAGCCCCTCTTCCTCTTAGCTTCGTGACGACTGC
>CAZYRC010000042.1:4574-5785 GCA_964649505.1 uncultured Candidatus Saccharibacteria bacterium | reverse complement strand
ATCGCCGAGGAAAAAAACTTGCCCGAAGAAACAGTCATGGATGTCATCGAGCAGGCAATCGCTGCCGCATGGCGCCGCGACAACGGCGAACGTGACCAGACAGTGCGCGCCGAGCTCAATGTCAACGACGGCTCAGCACGCGTCTACGTTGTGCGCGAAATCGTCGAGGACGATGACGTTGAAAACGACGTCAATCAAATCGGCCTCAGCGAAGCAAAAAAACTGAAATCCGACGCCGAGGTCGGTGGTGTCATCGAAGATGGCCACGATGGCACGAGCTTTGGTCGCGTCGCAGCACAAACAGCAAAACAAGTTGTCCTGCAGCGCCTGCGCGAAGCAGAGCGCGAAGTCGTGCTCGCAGAGTTTGAAGACAAAATCGGCACTGTCGTCACTGGTATCGTCCAGCGTGTCGAGCCACGCGTCGTACGTGTTGAGCTCGGCAAAGCGACTGGGATTTTGCCCCAAAGCGAGCAGATCCAGGGCGAATATTACTCGGTCGGACAGCGTATCAAAGTCTTCATCAAAGACATCGAGCGTGACAACCGCGGCCCGCAGCTCATCCTCAGCCGCGGCAACGAAGCCTTCGTCGAATACCTTTTCCGCCAGGAAGTTCCTGAGATGGAAACGGGCGCCGTCGAGATCAAAGGCATCGCCCGCGAAGCCGGTCGCCGCACCAAACTCGCCGTTGTCAGCACCGTTCCGGGCGTTGACCCAGTCGGTACATTTGTTGGTGGTCATGGCACGCGTGTCAATGCCGTCATGAACGAGATTGGCGACCAAGAAAAAATCGACATCATTACATTTGATGAAAATCCTGACACGTACATCCGCAACGCGCTCAGTCCAGCAGAGGTTGTCAAAGTAGAAATCGACCACGATACCAAGCACGCGAAAGTATTTGTCACCGAAGATCAACAGAGTATCGCGATCGGCCGCGGCGGTCAAAACGTTCGCCTCGCTGCGCGTTTGACCGGCTACGAACTCGACATCGAAACCGCCACCGCAAAACCAGCTGAGAAAAAGCCAAAGAAAAACATTGAAGACGACCTCTTCTCAGCAATTGACGAGCAGGGCGAATAGTATCCTCAGCTCTATGAAAAAACGCTCTTGCGTGCGGTAGTGGCTCAGGCTACACAAGAGCTGCACCAAATATTCCATAATTAAGAGGTTTTAGAAAAATATAATGCACGTATTTTTGATGGAATGAAAAA
>CAZYRC010000042.1:0-4564 GCA_964649505.1 uncultured Candidatus Saccharibacteria bacterium | reverse complement strand
GCTCTATGAAAAAACGCTCTCCAAAAGGGCGTTTTTTATTACCAATAAAATTAGCACTCTCACTTGACGAGTGCTAATTTTATTGCTATACTAGAGAGTGAGTGGGCAAAAGCCCAAAGAATGGAGGGCGATATGATGCCAGAAGATTTTGCAGACTTTATTTCACATTTGAGCGAAAACGCCCGTATGAGTGTCCAGCACGCGGATGCGATTGCTCGTGGCAACGGCAGTACGTATGTTGGAACGGAACATCTCTTGCTCGGCGTGCTGGCGCAGGGTCAAAGTACGGGTGCCAAATATCTTGCTGACGCAGGCGTGACACTTGCGGGCGCCGAGCAGGCGCTTGATATCACGCCGACACACGTTGCAGTGAGTAATGGTGCGGTTGGGCTGAGCGAGACAGCGTTGCTCACGCTGCGTATGGCGTGGGAAACTGCAAAAGAATACAATCACGATTCACTCGGCACAGAGCACATTCTCTATAGTGTGCTGCGACAGGGAAATGCCCGCGCGACGACATTACTGCGCGAGATGAATGTTGATGTCGAGGATATGCTCGACCAACTTGAGAGTCTCTTTGACCGGACACGTGCTGAGCACGGCGATGTCATGACCGAGCCGAGCAAACGTACGGTTCGCGGCGGCGCGCTGAGTACATTTGGTATTGATTTGACGAGCAAAGCTGCAGCCGGCGAGCTCGATCCAATGATCGGTCGCGACAAAGAATGCGAGCGTATGATTACGGTCCTTTCGCGCCGGACCAAAAATAATCCCGTGCTCATCGGCGAGCCGGGCGTGGGCAAAACAGCGATTGTCGAAGGTCTTGCAGAGCGGATTATCCGCGAAGACGTCCCGGATCATTTGCTCGACAAGCGTGTCATTATGCTTGATATGGCCGCGATGATCGCGGGCACGAAATATCGCGGTGAATTCGAAGATCGTCTAAAAAAAGTCGTTTCCGAGATCAAAAAACAAGGAAATGTGATCGTATTTATTGACGAATTGCATTTGCTGGTCGGGGCAGGGGCAGCGGAGGGCTCGATGGACGCAGCGAATATTTTGAAGCCAGCACTGGCACGTGGCGAACTCCACATGATCGGCGCGACAACACTCGACGAATATCGCAAACACATCGAAAAAGACACCGCGCTCGAGCGACGATTCCAGACAATCGTCGTCAAAGAGCCGACGGCACGCGAAACAATCGCGATTCTCAAAGGCCTGAAAAGTTATTATGAAAAACATCACGGGGTGACAATCAGCGACGAAGTAATTGAGAGTGCGGTCTATATGAGCGACCGTTATGTGAGCGATCGGTTCATGCCAGACAAAGCGATCGATGTGATCGATTAAGCGGCGCCGCGGGTCCGCGTGAAGCAAGGCCACCGCCCGAGTCGCCACCGTGAATTGACAAAAGAGCTCAAAAATCTGAATGAACGTATGGAAGATGCGGTGAGCCATGAAGATTACGAACGCGCGGCACTTTACAAACAACGCATCAGCCAAATTTCCGAAAAACTCGACGCCGAAAAAAGCGCGCAGGAAGGCAAACACGCCGTCAAATTGACCGACGACGATATCGCGCATGCGATCGCCGTGATGACACACATTCCGGTCGAAAAAGTGCAGACGAGTGAAGCGAAATTGCTGCGCAGCCTCGAAAAACACCTCGGTAAATACGTCATCGGTCAAAAAGAAGCCGTCAGCAAAGTTGCGCGCGCCATCCGCCGTTCACGAAGCGGAGTAGCGAGTACCAAACGACCGATCGGCAGCTTCGTTTTCATGGGCCCGACGGGGGTCGGCAAGACCGAATTGGCAAAAGTACTCGCACGCGAAGTCTTCGGCAGTGAGGACGCGCTCATCAAAATCGATATGAGCGAATTTGCCGAAAAACACAATACTTCGCGCCTCGTCGGCGCGCCAGCAGGCTATGTCGGATACGAGGACGGTGGCAAATTGACAGACAAAGTCCGCCGTCAGCCATATAGTGTCGTGCTCTTTGATGAAATCGAAAAGGCCCACCCAGATGTGTTCCAGTTGTTGCTCCAACTTCTCGAGGAGGGCACGCTGACCGATGCTAAAGGACGCGCGGTGAGTTTTCGTAATACAATCATCATTTTGACGAGCAACCTCGGCGCCGACAAGATGATGAAAGAATCAGAACTCGGCTTTCACTCAGCGAAACAAACGGACGAAAAGCTCGACGGCCTGCATGATCGCAATGCTCGATATGCGCGTGAAGCGCTCGAAAAATTCATGCGCCCTGAGCTGATCAATCGTTTTGATGGCATCGTGACGTTTCGTGCGCTGACCCGCGAAGAAGTCGGCAAGATCTTCGATCTGCTTATCGGCGAATTGCGTACACGACTGGTGCGCCAGAGTCTTGGTCTTGTCGTCAAACCTTCGGCGAAAAAATACCTGATCGACAAGGGGTACAGTGCAAAATATGGTGCACGCCCACTGCGTCGTACGATCGAGGACGAGCTCGAACATATGATCGCAGAAGGTGTTTTGGCGGGAGATTACGAAAAAGGCGCTATACTAGAAGTAGGCACAAAGAGAGGGGAATTGACCATTGAACAACGAACAGAGGCAGCCACTGCCACCGCCGACTCGCCGTCGTAGTAAACGATTCGCGCCGTTCGCAATTTTGGCGCTGTTTTTGGCGCTTGCGGCGGGCGCGATGCTGTACGGTTCACCTCTGGTGGATATGGTCAAATCGCGGTTTTATACGCCCGATTCCCATGTTTCGTCGATCACGCAACGCATCATGCTTTCACCGCGTGGCGAGCAGATTTTTTATGCGACTTTTCCGGCGATTCAGGATCAACAGCAGTTCAATGCGAGCTGTCACAGCACTGAGCGCACGACGGCGATTTTAGGATGTTATTATCTCGATCGGATTTACCTTTATAATATCCAAAACACTGAGCTCGATGGCACACTCGAGGTGACGGCGGCGCATGAAATGTTGCATGCGGCATATGCGCGGCTCAATATGTTTGAGCGCCAGCGTATCGACCAGCTCGTCGAGCAAGAATACGCAAAAATCAAAGATCAGCCAAAGATGAAGCAGATCATGGCGTACTATGCGAAGGCCGAGCCGGGCGCTGAAAAAGACGAGCTCCACTCGATCATCGGCACGACGATTGGGGATTTGCCCGATGCACTCGAGCAGCACTATGCGCAATATTTCACTGATCGCTCCTCCGTCGTCGCGCTCAATGCCAAATACAACGAGGTCTTTTCATCACTGTCGCAGCGCGCCGATCAATTGTCAAACGAGCTCAAAGCCGAGGAGCCGGTAATCAAAGAGCAGCTTGCGCGTTATGATGCGGATTTGCAGCAGGTCAATTACGACATCCAGAGCTTCAATCAACGCGCTACGAACGGTGATTTCACTTCTCAGGCGGACTTTTCGTCATCGCGTAGCACGCTGGTAGCACGGGTAAATGAGCTCAATATCCGCCGCGACGAGATCAATGCACGCGTCGACGCGTACAACGAAAAAGTAGCAGAACTCAACAAGCTCGCCGTCAAAGCAAACGAACTGAACCAGAGCCTCAACGGTGTCGCCGCTCCGGAGGCGCTCTAGTGGCGCGCGCCAAAAGCACTTTTATTTGCCAGAATTGTGGCGCGAGCTACCCAAAATGGGTGGGCAAATGCGAAAATTGTGGCGAATGGAATTCGCTCGTCGAGCAGGTCGTCGCCAGCACGGGTAATTCCGCCGTCGCGCGGGGTGCGCATAGTGGCAAAATCCTCTCGCCTCAGACGATGCGCTCGATCAACGCTGACGAACAAACAAAACGTCTCTCGACAGGGATTGCTGACCTCGATTTGGTCCTCGGTGGTGGCGTGTTGCCCGCCGGTGTAATGCTCCTCGCGGGGCAACCGGGCATCGGCAAATCGACATTACTCCTCCAAGTCGCTGCGCACATTGCACAGGGGCACAGCGTGCTCTACGCCAGTGGAGAAGAAAGCGCGAGCCAAGTAAAACTCCGCGCGACGCGTCTCGGCGCCGAGTCAGGTGACGATTTGCAATTTGTCGCGAGCACTTCGGCGGACGACATCAGTGCGACGATTCGCAGCGGCAAATATCAGCTCGTCATCATCGACAGTATCCAGACGCTCAGCCTCGACGAAATTACCAGCGCGCCGGGGACGGTCAGCCAGATCACCAATAGCGCAAATGTCATTATCCGCGCCGCGAAAGAGTCCGGGGCGGCGGTGATCCTCGTCGGTCACGTGACAAAGGAAGGCTCGATCGCCGGACCAAAAGTCCTCGAACATCTCGTCGATGTCGTCCTCCAATTCGAAGGCGATCGCTACGGCGGATTCAAAGTCGTGCGCGCGGTCAAAAACCGCTACGGCAGCACGAGCGAAGCGGCGATTTTTGAGATGAATGACCGAGGTCTAGAAGTGGTGACGAACCCTTCAGCGGCACTACTCGCTGAGCGCCAAAATGCCGACGGATCGGTGGTACTCGCGACACTCGAAGGCAACCGCCCAATTTTGGTAGAAATCCAGGCACTTGTCAATCCGACCAATTTCGGGTATCCTAAGA
>CAZYRC010000041.1:0-5927 GCA_964649505.1 uncultured Candidatus Saccharibacteria bacterium | reverse complement strand
CGTCATCTCGGTCGCCACAAAAAGTTGCCTCTGTATCATAGCGCACCTCTGGTGGTTTTGGCAAGTGGTATAGTGGTGATATGGAAGACACGCGCAATGTCATCGACAAATACAAAGGCCACTCAATGGAGGAGATCGTCGCGGATCTCGATGCAAACGGCGCTGAACTGGAGATTGCGATCGATAATGTCGAGCGCGATTTCAATATGGGGACGATCGTGCGCAGTGCGAATGCATTTGGCGTGCGGCACGTCCACGTGATCGGGCGGCGGCAGTGGAACAAGCGCGGCGCGATGATGACGGACAAATATTTGCATGTCCAGTATCATGAAAGCGTGGCGGCATTTACAGAGACGGTGAAAGGAAAAACGATCGTCGCGGTGGACAATGTCGCGGGCTCGGTGCCGCTTTCGAGTGTGAAGTTCCCGCGCGAGGCGGTGCTTGTTTTTGGTGCAGAGGGGCCAGGGATCCGTCCCGAGGTGCTCGCGATTGCAGACCAGATTGTCGCGATTGAGCAATTTGGCAGCACGCGCAGCCTCAATGTCGGCGTCGCAGCAGGGGTCGCTATGTATGCGTGGGTACGTGAAAACGTGTTGTCGCAAAACGCAAAATGATAGCATATCCATATTGACAAAAACGTGTTGAAGTGCTATAATGTAGATATGATCGCGTTCCTCCGATAGGAGCGCGGTTGTAGCACCAACCCTACGACACCCTTCTGGGTGGAAGGAGGCCGAAATGGCCGAGAAGATGGATGAGCTGTACAGCCGCCAGTCGATCCGGGACCTCGAGAAGAGGCTCTTCGTGGCTCGCTGGGGGCTGCGCGACGCCGTGAAGTCGGATCCCGACAAGGTTCCGAACTGGATCATGCGCGTCACCACGCTCGATCGCAAACTCAAGGCTGCGCACGTGGCCAACAAGTCTGCCAAGGCCGCCGCCTGACCCGTTCTTCTAGCAGTAGGCAAGCCCCCGGGTATGTAGCATTCCAGATGTGGATACGTCTCCGCATCATTTACGGACTACATGCTCGGGGGTGCTATCCCCGCTGCATTGATACACACCCCGAGCGGGTGTTTTTTTGTTTTCACGAGGCTCATGCTTGCTATTTGGGGTGAAGTATGCGTAAATATACTATATGTCAGGACTTTCGACCGACTCTTATAAAGGCGCACATGACTGGTACCCCGAAGATATGCGATTGCGCTCGTATATTTTTCATGTGTGGCGCAGCGTGGTGAAACGCTATGGCTACGAGGCGTATGATGCACCGCTGCTCGAACCGATCGAAGTCTACGAAGCAAAAAGTGGGCAGGAGCTCGTGGGTGAACAAACCTATCAGTTCACTGATCGTGGTGATCGTCGAGTGGCGATTCGCCCAGAGATGACGCCGAGTGTCAGCCGAATGATTGCGGCTCGTCGCCAAGAGGTCGCGATGCCGGCACGTTGGTATAGTATCGCGCAGTTTATGCGCTACGAACGACCACAGCGTGGCCGCGAGCGCGAATTTTGGCAGCTCAATTGCGACCTTTTCGGACTCGAAGGAGTGCAGGCCGAGGCGGAGATTATCTCGATGGGGGCCGAACTGCTAAAGGCGTTTGGCGCAAAGGACGATATGTTCGTGATCCGAATCAACAACCGCCGGATTATTAATTTTATGATGGCGCAGTATCTGGGGCTCGATGGCATCCAGGCGCAGCTCATGATCAAGCTTTTTGACCGCAAAAACAAGATTGCGGCAGAGGCGTTTCGTGATCAGGCTGTTGATATTTTCGGTCCAGAGCGCGCCAAAGAAGGCCTCCAGAAACTGGCGCAATTGCTTGCTGCAAAATCGATGGACGATCTGCCAGAAACGATTCGCGAATCAGAGGTAGTGCGCGATATCCAGGAGCTTTTCACGGCGCTCGAGCGCAGTGGCGTGAAAAACGCGATTTTTGACATCACGCTGATGCGTGGGCTTGACTACTACACCGGTACGGTGTTTGAATTTTTTGATACACACCCAGAGAACGCTCGCGCGCTCTTCGGTGGTGGTCGCTACGACGGATTGGTTGGGCTCTTTGGTGCAGAGCCGGTCAGTGCTGTCGGATTCGCCCCAGGGCTGACGATGACCGAGCTTTTCCTCGAGACGCATGGCCTCGTGCCAAAACTCATGAGCACCACCGACATCTACATCATCGTGATCGGCGACAATCTCCGTGGCGCTCAGAAAATCGCGCGCCAGCTCCGCCGTGAAAAAGTCAATGTCGAGCTTGACTACACCGAGCGCAAAATCGACAAACAACTCAAAACCGCCATCAAAAAGAATATTCCCTACATCATGTTTATCGGTGATGACGAGCTCACAAAAGAGATTTATCCACTAAAAAATACCGTCACGAGCGAAGAGAAAAAACTCAGCCTCGAGCGGATCATTTCGACCGTTTCTGACCGCCGTCATTCACATCACGATGACGACGAAGTATTTGATATCGCTGAGCTGTAGCTTGATTTCGCTCACGCTTTTTGCGATAGTAGTGACATGAAGCGGCGCAATCTTGGTTTTACTATCATCGAATTGATCATTGTTGTGGTGGTGATTGGGATTTTGGCGCTGATCACAGCGATGGCGTACAACAACGCGCAGATTCAGGCGGGAGACACAAAAATTCGCGACGCAGCGGACAAAGTCGCCGATGCGATAAAACTTTTCACGGCGCGTGAAGGCCATTTTCCAAGGGGCGGCAATGGCTCGACGACAGCGATCGGCACCGGATCGGAATGTGTGGATGGCGCTGGCGGATTTGTCACAACAGGACTCTATTCGTGCAACCTCGCAGATACGCTCGTAGCGTCGCAGTATCTCTCAAGCGATCTTTTCACAGGCCTGCCCAAAAATAACTATTTTACCGCAAGTGTGACGGTGCCGAATGCCGACATCATAGTATACAAACTGACGCCGGGTGGGCAATCGCGCGCTCTAGTGATGTACACGCTAGCCGATCCAGATCCAGCGGACGACACGAATTTTACGAAGCAGCTCGCAGACTGCGGCATCGGTGCGACATCCGCGGATTTTATGCGATATCATGACACGTGGGGTATGCGCGGCGCAAAATGCTTCGACGTCTAAGAGCTGACAGCTGGCCCGATCTCTGATATAATTTATAGTTATGAAAACGACTGTCAAACATCTATCAGATACGCGCGTGGTCGTGACGATCGCGCTCGATGCGGCTGAACTCGAAGCAGCCGAGCAGGTGGCACTGCATAAATTTGCCAAAGATATCAAAGTAAATGGTTTCCGTAAAGGCAAGGCGCCGCTCGAATTGGTCAAAAAGAACACCGATCAAGCATTGCTGGGCCAAGAAACACTCGAAAACGCCCTGTCAAAAGGCGTTGCCGAAGGATTTCTGAATAACGACCTCCAGGCTCTCGAGCAGCCATCGATTGAGGTCAAAAAATACGTTCCGGGGCAGGAAATGGAATTCACGGCCGAAGCGGACGTGCTCCCAAAGATCACGCTGGGTGATCACAAAAAGCTCAAAGCAACCAAGCAAAAAACAGAGGTCACCGATGCTGAAGTCGAAGAAGTGATCGAGCGCATCGCGCAGAGTTCGTCAGAGAAAAAAGCCGTCAAACGTGCCGCAAAAATGGGTGACGAGACAGTGATTGATTTTGTCGGCAAGCTCAAGGGCGAAGCGTTTCCTGGTGGTACCGGAAATGATTATCCGCTGACGCTCGGGAGCGGTTCGTTCATCCCAGGATTTGAAGAAGCTCTGGTCGGTGTCAAGGCGGGCGACAAAAAAGACGTCGAGCTGAGTTTCCCGAAGGACTATCACGCAAAAGATCTTGCGGGCAAAAAAGTTACTTTTGAGACAACAGTCAAAACAGTCAACGAAATTGTCAAACCAAAACTCGACGACGAATTTGCCGCAAAAGTCGGGCCATTTAGCTCGATGAAAGACCTGCGCAATGACATCAAACGCGAAATCACCGCACGCAATGACCAAAAAGCTGAAGACCAGTACAAAGATGACCTTGTGCGCGATCTCGTGAAAAAAACGAAAGTCGCCGCGCCTAAAGCGCTCGTCGAGATGCAGCTGCAGTCACTCGAGCAGGATCTCACACAAAACCTGATGTACCAGGGGATGAATTTTGAGCAATACCTCGAGAGCAAAGGCTACAAAGACCGCGACGAATGGGTGAAAAAAGAAGCAGAAGAAGCGGCAGAATTCCGCGTGAAGGCCGGTTTGACACTCGCTGAGCTCTCAAAAGCGCTGAAAGTCGAAGCAACGAGCGACGAGCTCGCCAGCGAGATCAACACCTACAAAACGCAGTACGCCAACAATCCAGAGATGGCGAAGCGATTTGACGAGCCAGAAGTCCAGCGCGAAATCGCCAACCGCTTGATTACCGAAAAGACGGTAGATGAGCTGGTGAGGCTGAATACGAAGTAGTAGGCATGGAGTATCCCAAGCGTAATTTTCCAGATAGTCAAGTATGGTGGACGGACGCGGATATTGAGGCGATGGATGACGCTTGGTACGATCAGCAAATCGAAAGAATGAATGCGGGGGATACGGTTGTTTTGCCGCGAAATACAGATAGAGATGCATACAGAGGTAGAGTATGGGATCTGTTTGTCGGGAATGATCATTTGGGTATGATTGATGATGGTGGCGAAGCCGGCGCGCCTATTCAGGCATATTACGGTGTCGGCGAGTCGGCGTGCTATATCGGTGAATCGGTAGACTTCAACACGGTAGTATCGCTTATCCTCCATCACCACGACTTGTCGGCTAGCGGCTTGTAGCTTCGACTAAAGCAGTACTGTACCTGAGTTAGTGGCTATATCTTGCTTATTTATTAAAATACGGTATCTAAAATGAATATGTCGCGCGGCATTGCGTTTGCTGGCTTGCCCGATGCAAAAGCTGGCAAGGAAGCTAAGATTACAGTAATATCGGGCGAAAAAAGCCGAGTGATTACACCCTATGAAGCAGCGGAATTGGCGGAGTATCTTGGTGCCGAGCACTTGGTCATGAAAGGTGAAAACCACTCGATACTCAATAGCCTGGGGCGTGTGGCGGCATTATTCGATCTACTACACGCCGAAGAGCGCCTATTGATCGCGAGCAGAGCTTAAAGTATTAGCACTCGCACTTGACGAGTGCTAATTTGTTTTTTATACTGAGAACATGACAAAACCTAGCAACTATCTCGTACCAAATGTGATCGTAAAAACCCGCGACGGCGAGCGCGGATATGATATTTACTCGCGCCTCCTTGAGGATCGGATCATTTTCCTCGGCGAAGACGTCAATGAACACACGGCAAATGTCGTTGTCGCCCAGCTGCTGCATCTTGCGAACGAAGACCCGACCAAAGACATTCAACTCTACATCAATAGCCCTGGCGGCTCGGTGTACGATGGTCTCGCGATCTACGACACGATGAAATACATCAAACCCGACGTCCAGACGATCGGCATCGGTCTGCAGGCAAGTATGGGTGCTTTTTTGCTCAGTAGCGGCACCAAAGGCAAGCGGTACCTCTTGCCAAATGCCCGCGTGATGATCCATCAGCCAAGTAGCGGTACGCAGGGCAAAGTCACCGATCAGGAGATCAGCTTGCGCGAAGCGCTCCAGCTCAAAGAAAATCTCGCAAAAATGATGGCCAAAAACACCGGTCAAAAGCTCGACAAAGTCAAAGCCGATATGGAACGCGACTACTGGATGAGCGCGAACGAAGCTGTCAAATACGGTGTCGCAGACGAAGTCCTCGGCGACTAATCAGTGGAATTTGGCGTACTGTCGCGGCGAAACGATCGATTCTCGTCACGCCGCGACATGTTGCGCTATTTTTCCACAAAAAATCGTTGACAATTCCACGGCATTTTTGCTACACTGAGAAGTAATGAAGATTGTGTAACGTGGGTCATATAGCAT
>CAZYRC010000040.1:0-5969 GCA_964649505.1 uncultured Candidatus Saccharibacteria bacterium | reverse complement strand
AAATTTTGTGATAATCGCATATAGTTTTATTCTACAATGTTTGTCCCGGCTTTTCCAGAGAGAGACGATTCGATCGCTCGAGGTGTCGCCGCATGCGCAATCACGACCTTGACGCCGCCACGCAGCGCGACACGAGCTGCTGTCAATTTGCTGCGTGCACCGCCCGTACCTAGCGTTGTTTTGGACGATCGAATATGTTTCGCCGCTTCCTCGAGTGAAATCTTTTCGAGGCGTCGCGCCGCGTCGGTACCGAAATGTTCCATAATACCATCTTGATCAGTCAGTAGAATGAGACGTTTCGCCTTCATCTCAGTTGCCACCTCCGCCGCCAATCGATCGTTGTCGCCGAAGCTAATTTCCTCTGTACTGACCGCGTCGTTTTCATTCACGATCGGAATCGCGCCGTAGCGCCAGACCGCTTCGACACTCTGGCGAAAAAGCATCGAAGTCGAATCCCGCTCAAGATCACGCCGTGTCACGAGTACTTGCCCGATCGCCACGTCACCAAACGCCTCACGCCAGCGACGCAGCAGACCCACCTGCCCCATCATACTGAGCGCCTGAAGTTCGGCGGGTGTTTCCGGACGGTCCTCGAGCCCGAGTTGCGTCACGCCAAATCCAATCGCGCCAGATGTCACGAGAACGATACGGTACGTCACGCGCAAATCGCGAATACTCTCGGCGACGTAATCAAACGTCTTGCTCGGTCGATCGCTACGCGTGAGTAGTGTGCTCGTCCCTACTTTTACCACCAGAATCGGCAACGCTCGCATCGGCTACCTCATCGTGCTCACAAAAAATAGCGCAATAAATGCAATTAAGTTTTTCAGACAATGCAAGATGATCCCCGCCCAGATACTTCCCGTCAATTCGCGCAGATAACACGCCACCATACTCAGCACAAACACGTCGATCGCGACATTCCACTGCATATGTGCGAGACCAAAAAGCGCGCTCACGACGACTGCGGCGATCCACCAGTGACGTATGATTGGTTTGAGTTTGCTGTACAAAAATCCGCGAAAAATCACTTCCTCAAATACCGGTGTCAGCATGACGAGTACCACAAATGCGATGACGCGTTCGGTACCGTAAATGTGCGTGAAGCCGATATCCTGCGCCTGTGAACCGTCAAATCCTGGGATCGAGCGCGCAATACTGAGCAACACGACCGCGACGAATAGATATACCACAGCGCCGAGCAGCGCCAGCCCGATGTCTTTCCACTCGAGCATGCGCCGCGCAAACCCGAGCTCATGAAGCGGCAGTCGCCGCTCGCGCAGCCACACGATACCACCGATCAAAAGTAGCGTGTAGGTGTAGATGACGAGCCGAAAAATCAATGCTCCGACCGGAATTTGCGTCGACCAATCGCCACCAAAAGCATTGACGATCATCACTGTCACGCTCGCAAGAAAAATCGACGCGATATAGCTCGCACACACTACCAAAACCCACGCTACGACCGCACCCGATTTCCGCGCCCAGGCACGCATCAGCGGAACTTCCCGATGTCAGCGATCGTAACAAGAATGACGAGTACCATGAGCATCAAAAACCCTGTCCCATGGATTTTTTCTTCGGTTTCTTTGGTAAGTGTTTTTTTGCGTAGTCGATAAAGTGCCGTCACAAACCACCGTCCGCCATCGAGCGCGGGGATCGGCAAGGCATTCATCACGGCAAGCGTCAGCGAGATGACCGCGGCAATCATCAAAATGTAGCTCAGCCCCATTTTTTCGGCTGCCGGGAAAATCATGCCAAAGATTGCGACCGGTCCCGCGACGCCAGCGCTCACCTCGGTGAGTTTGGCGTTTGCCTGCGTTTGCACCGCTTGGTCGGGCACAAGTTTCATCGCGAGACCCGAGATGCCATTCCAGATCATCTGTCCGACCCCCTGGAGTGTGACGGCGGTCATTTGTACTGTCGCACCCACGCCGACAATCGGCGCAGACCATGTCGAACGAATCAATTCTCGCTGCACTGAATCAGTGCCAAGGTACCCAGCCTTGTCAGTGTTGCTGTCACGTAGCGTGACGCGTGTCGATTCGTCTTTGCCTCCGCGCTGGTAGTCGATAGTCACCGTCTTGCCATGTGCCGCTGCCGACAAACGCGACAGCATTTCTGGCGTTTCGACCGCGATGCCGTCAAATGTTTTGATTTTGTCCCCCACCTTTAAGCCAGCTTTTTCCGCTGGCATGTTTTTTGATACGAGCGACAATTCAACAGGCTCTCTGATGATCGTCGCATCATTCGCAAGGTGAAATTGATCCGGCAATACTTTTGGCATCCCGACGAGTGCGAGCACCGTCAGGAGCACAACTGCGAGCAGCCAGTTGACGATAACTCCCGCGAACAGCACCTGCGTTTTTTGCCAAAACGTCAGCGTGCCATAATCCCCCTGGCCATTGTCATCGTCGTGCTCGCCCTTGAGACGGATAAATCCGCCCAGCGGCAGCCAGTTCACGCTATATTCGACGTTTTTCCCGAGGATGCTTTTTGGCAGTTTTTTGCTCCAGGCTTTGGGTGGAAATCCGATTCCAAACTCCTCTACCACCGTGCCATATCGACGTGCGACGAGTGCATGACCGAATTCGTGCGCAACCACAAGAATCGTCAGCACAATAATCCCAATAATCACCCCGAGCAAAATATTCATCTATCCTCCAAAACGCCGTTGTCTGCGCGTGTATTCTTTTAGTATATCGGTTACGTCTTGTTTTGTCATGTCCGGCCAAGATTTTTTCACAAAAATCAGCTCGCTGTAGGCGCTTCGCCACAGCATGAAATTGCTCAACCGCTGCTCACCACTAGTGCGCACGATGACATCGCATGGCGGTACATCTGGTGTATACAAAAATTGTTCAAAAATCTGTGCCGTGATTTTTTTGTGAACAGAGAGGGTTTTGCGAAGACGATTGACCGCATCGATGATTTCTTGGTGTCCACCATAATTAAAACAGATCACAATCGTATTGTTCGTGAGGTCTTTTGTCGCTGCCTCTGCGTGATCGATCGCCCGCCGCACCCGTGGGCTCAGTCGAATTCGTGTTCCTGATATACGAAGTCTCACTCCGTTCTCGATGAAGATATGCAGGTCCTCCGTGAGCATCCGCACCACGAGATCCATCAACCATTTCACTTCTGGCCCGCTGCGGTGCCAATTTTCCGTACTAAACACATATGCGCTCACATACGGAACGCCCTGATGGCACGTCTCGAGCAGGACTTCTTTGATTTTTTCGTATCCCGCCAGATGCCCCTCGCGTGCTTCGAGACCACGCTCCTTTGCCCATCGGCGATTTCCGTCGATGATAAATCCAACGTGTTTTGGCAAATCAGTACGTTTCGTCATTAGATCGTGAGGATATCTTTTTCTTTTGCTTTGAACCCGTCTTCAAACTTCGTCTGGTACTCGCCCATCAAGCGATCAAATTCTTTCTCGACAAGTTTCACGTCATCTTCGGAAAGCTCTTTGTCTTCCTTTTTGCGTTTCGCATCTTTGAGACCGTCCTGACGTATCGTGCGCAGCGCGATACGTGCTTCTTCGAGTTTTTCGCTCGCTTGTTTGACGAGTTGACGGCGACGCTCCTCAGTGAGAGCCGGGATCGGTACGCGAATCACACGCCCGTCATCGCTAGGGTTGAGTCCAAGGCTTTGATCGTTGCGAATTGCTGTGGCTATCGCTTGCATCGTACTGGGATCAAACGGTGTGATCTGCAGCAATTGCGCTTCTGGTGCCGTGACATTCGCAACTTGGTTGAGCGGCATCTCCGTCCCATACGCCTCAACTTTGATCGTATCGAGCATACTCGGATGCGCGCGGCCCGTGCGAATTTTTCCCAGTTCCGTTTCGAGACGCTCGAGCGCGCTTTGCATTTTCAATTCATATTCGTCTGTATCAAACATATCTTTCCTCCGTTAATCCTTTTATTATACTAATTTATCTGTGCAATTCCCAGTAGCGATGCCCGGCGATCGTACCCGTCGCGCAGTCGAAATGCCTGACGGAAATCCTCCGAGCCATCACACGGTTCGTAGGCGTGGGCATCAAAAATCAGCCAAACATCGATCGGATACTGTGGTCGCTGCTCAACGCGCGGCATCGTCGTATGATACAGCCGAAACACCGCATCGGTCGAGTGATACTGGAGGAATGGTGAAAACAACTGCCCGATGATATCGTATGGCGCCGGGTTATCGGTCCGCAGAGGAACACCGCCTGTTTCGCGGATATGTTTGACGAAACTCGCCCTGCCCCGCTCGTCGACAAACATCCGCGATTGCAGTCCACACACGATGATATCCTGGTACATAAATCGATGCAAAAATACGATGTCGATATAGCGTGAGATTTCATAGGTTTTCGTATGGGCGAACCCTGTACCGACAAATGGATTCGTCATCATATCGTACTCATACGCCTCGATCGGAATATGGATGATACCGTCGCTGTCTTCGCTCAGGCTATCGCGCAACTTCGCAAGTTGAGTGTCGATGTCGCGCCCATTGTCGATACGCTCATGGTCGGCAAACACTTCGTGTTCGCGCCGTAAATCAACATCAGGCTCACGCTCATTTGACCGCTCCGCGTTCCCTTCGGCGCGTTCCGCGTCGTATCCTGGCCAGCCGTCGAAGTTTCGCTCTCCTCGCATACCTTAATTGATCGTGACGATCCCATATCTATAAAATGAAGATGCAGCCGCATGCATGTTGTCATTATACCAAAAGTAGCCCCGCGATGAGGCTACTTTGTGCGGCGGGGCGATATTATTCGCTGACGCCGAGTTCGATGCGTTTAAACTGGCTGACGCGAACGTTTTCGCCGCGCAGTGCGACTTGTTCTTTGATCAGCTCACCGACTGTTTTTGCGTCATCGAGCACAAATGGCTGCTCGGTGAGCACTTGTTCGGCGAAATGTTTTTTGAGCTGACCTTCGACGATCTGCTCACGCATGTTTTCTGGTTTGCTCTTCAGGCCCTCGCTCTCGAGCAGTTCAGTTTTCTTTGCTTCAAACACGTCTGCTGGGATGTCTTCCATCGTTGCATATATTGGGTTCATCGCTGCAATTTGCATCGCGATTTGGTGTGCAAACTCTTTGAATTCTGGGAGGCGTGCGACAAAATCTGTCTCGCAGTTTACCTCGACAACAACGCCGATTCGCCCCGAGTGAACATAGCTCTCGACGAGCCCTTCACGCGTTTCGCGGTCGCCTTTTTTCTCGGCCTTCGTCAGACCTTTTTTGCGTAGCGCTTCGAGCGCTTTGTCGAAATCACCCTCGGCTTCGACGAGTGCTTTTTTTGCGTCAGTCAGACCGATGCCGGTTAATTCTTTGAGTTTTTTGATATCTTCGATCGTTACTGCCATAGATTACTCCGCTTTCTTTTTGCCTTCGTTGACCGCTTCGACAAAGTAGTCGAGCAGCAGCTGAAGTCCTTTAATTGCGTCGTCATTGCCTGGGATTGGGTAGTCAACCTTGCTTGGGTCGGTGTTTGTATCGACGATACCCACAACTGGCACACCGAGTGTTTTTGCCTCTGCGATCGCATTGTCATCAACAAGCGTATCGATGACAATCACCACGCCTGGACGACCGTTCATGTCTTTGATACCGCCGTATTTTGCATTGAGGCTATCGATTTCTTCCTGGTAACGCTGCACCTCGAGCTTGTTGTAGCGTTTTTCGAGATCACCCGAAGCCATGCGGCGCTCGAGGTCTTTGAGTTTTTTGATCTGTGCGGTCACGGTCGTCACGTTGGTGAGCATACCACCAATCCAGCGCTCGGTTACATATGGCTGTCCTGCTTTTTCAGCAGCAGTTTTGACGATTTCTTTGGCTTGTTTTTTCGTGCCAACGAAAAGCACTGGTTTTGTTGCAGCGACTTTCGTAATAAATGGCAGCGCTTTGTCGAGTTGTTCGACTGTTTTTGTCAGGTCGATGATGTGACTATCCTGACGTTTGCTATGAATGT
>CAZYRC010000039.1:0-6082 GCA_964649505.1 uncultured Candidatus Saccharibacteria bacterium | reverse complement strand
TCGGCCGCGTCGCCGGCATGATAAATGACCGCAGCAAAGGCCCAGTCGACCGCGCACGCGGTTGGGCACAGGGCGCCGCCCAAGAACGCCGCAACAGAGTTCTCGGCGACTACGATCCAAAGAAAAAACTACACCGCTACGACCCAACCCGACAAGCCGTCATCGGCGCGATGAAGTACGGTCGACGTGTCGAAGGACGCCGAAAAGCCGCCGAAACCCGTGCGCAAACTGCGTTTGATCGCAGCCGTTGGGGTGTAAAAACTCAGGAAGAGATACGGATGGCCGAGGTCGACAAAACCAACGTCACAAACGAGTTTGACCAAAGCAGTGCCGGTAAGCAGGTAGATATCGCCAGACGCGAAGCTGATCGCACGAAAAAACGCGTGGAGGCCGATAATGAATTTGCGTGGCACTTCCGCAACCTCACAGACCAAAAATCATTTGAGGGCGAAATGCAGCTGCGCAACGCTGTCGAGAAAGCCGCAACCGCCAAAATTGAAATTGATACTCATCATAGTGAGTTAAAGTCCGGTGAAACCAAGAATATCCGCTTCACTGGTGAGACTATCGGCAAGCTCGCCGCAGACGCAAAGATTGACACACTAAAGAACATCGCGCTCACCAACGCAAAGGCTCAAGCAGACTCAGAAATACAGACGATATACGCCAAGGAAATGCTCAAATCAAAGACTGACCAAATTAAATTTGACGACATGTCTATCCGCGATCTGTCCGCAGGTATCGGCAAGGAGCATATGGTGCTCGCGAGCGCCGCAACCAAATATCGAGCCGATTGGGACAAAGAGGCGAAAGCTCAGATGGAGCTCATGAAACACTACAAGATTGAAGCGGGTGAGGTTGCCTTTATGAGTCTCGGTCAACGACTAGACGACAAAGGTAGAGAAGTTAAGGTTGTTGGACGCGATAGTGCAGGCAACGTCGCCTTTGAGTTTGATCCGACAGACGAATACACCCAAGACGCAGCCATCGAACGCATCGGAGCTATCGGATCGCACAACCAGAAAGTTCGCCTCGTCGAAGAGTCTGGTAAAAACGTAAAAGTTTACGATACCAACGGTAACGCAGTTCTCGACAAAGACGGCAATCAGGTCGTCCGCCAAGGTTACACCTACAATCACCGCGGCACGATCAATGCTATCATGAAAGACTTCGGCACTGCCGCCCCAGGGTTACGCGACATCTCCATCAACGAAACCATCCAGGGTAACTTCAACGGTCGAGAAGACTTCCACTACCACAACATCCGCGAGATCTACGAAGGACGCGTCAAGGCGGGCGACCTAGCTGCAGCTAACCCAGCGTCTCTAAACATCTTGCTCATGGGAGACAACGAGGGTGGCGATGTTCACCGCAACGCTCTCGAGCGCTTCAAGCTCACAGCCGCTGAATCGGTCGCAAAAGAACTTCGTCAACTACGAGAAGCTAACCCGAGCGACCCAACCGTGGCACACCTCGATACCGATCAAAAGATTCGCCAAGCCGCCCTGAAACAGGTCGACAAAAAGCTATCTGATCAGCGCAAGAACGTCGTGGAGATGGTCTACAACGTCCTCACCAATCCAAATGTCGGTCGTGACACTTCGGGTGAATCGCTGGATGTCATCCGTCGCTTCCTCGCAAAGGACGAAAACGCCTCTATCCTCAGTGATATAAAGAGTCAGCGCAAAAAAGAACGCTAGGGCAACATGCTCACTCTATTGACAAAACACAACCTTTTTGCTATAATACAACCATAATTGGTTTAAAGCATGTAAATAGGAGAATATCTCATATGTCGGACCACGAACGAACTACAGATAAAAATGACAAATGGAAGCGCCGCGCGAAAGTCGGCGCGACAATCGCAGGGCTGGCGGCTTCTTTTAGCGCTATGACAGGCTGTGCCGTCGAAGCGAAATCACCCGACGCACCACCACAAGTGCCTGTTGCGGTTGAGACCGAGTCAAACAACGAAGTCGACCTCACGCCATACAGCCTGCGCAAAATGAACCATGAAGAGCGCGTCAAGGCATTTACCATCCGAGGCAAAACACCAGAGGAGGCTTACAATTCCTATATAAATATCTGGACCGCCTCTCTCAACGCTCCCAGCGTTAGCGGCAAAGCCGACGTGGTTCCTTCTGGTACTCAAGAAGAATTCGTGAATGACGTATATGCAGCTGAAATATGCAACGCGTTCCTCGAAGGCACCAATGGCAATAGCGAAGCTGAATGCCCAGAAGACACCGCTCAGGCTATGAGCAAGATCGGCAAAGCCAGCGACCTCTCAAGGGAACTAGGCCTCAAGGATTTTTATCCTCAGTTCTCCCTCCCTGATATCTCGGATTTGAAGTCGACCGACAAGGGTGGTGGCCGCGTAGATGTCTCAGCAACAATCAACCAAAAAAACAACTACAAACAGTTCGAAGCAAATCCAACAGATGCAAGCAGAGTCGGATTGGATGACGAGTTCGTAAAGAATATGTGGTATGCAAATGGCGAGACTGTTATGCCACTTGAGCTTGTCAATAATGGAGATGGTACGTGGAGGACCGATCAACCCAGCTAATCGTTTGCGGCCCTTCGCGAAACCAGCGCTCTCATGGGCGCTGGTTTCTTTATGTCCGCAGAGTGCGCTGTCTCTTGACAAAACACAAGCAATTTGCTATAATGTAACCAAATGTAACGCTAATCGGAGAATCAAGCATATGCCACGTTCACACGAATCACAAGAAAAAATCCCAGCCTGGAAAAAACTACTCGCAAGCGGTCTCGCTACCGCCGCGTTGACCGGCTGTGCGCCAGGCGTTTCGGCCTCGAACTCTCCTGAAAACACAAGTGGTGGGCCAGCAGCAAGCGCCCCAGAAACAGTCACGCCGACAACCGAAATCACCCCTCCGGTTGAGCTCATTCCTGATTCTGGAAAATATTCGTTCCCAACTGACGAAAAGATCGAGTATTACAATTCACCGTTTGGCGACACCCTCACACCTAACAATGCGCCGCGCCGCTACGTTGACCCAAAAACAGGTAAAGAAACTCTCATGAGCCGCAGCGACTTCTTCGAGCACTTACTTGTCAAGCGCGGCGAGCTTGCACCTGCAGATGCGCTCAAACAGCTCATGGAGAAATACAATGATAATGTCCTGAACGCCGGGACAGGGAAAATGATGTATGATATGACAAACGCGGGCAAAACGCCAAACTCGAACAACGACCACGACACCGTTGATCAGAATCAGCCGCTTATCATATGGAGCGCGACCCCAGAGCTGGGTAAAATAGCTGGCTCAGCGGCTGGATATGACGCATGGGTATCAGAGGAGGCGCGCGGCGCAATGACTATCGGAGGGTATGGTACCACAGATGCCGAGGTCAACGACCCATCGCTTGTTAATATGTTCAAGCTAATGCCTGCCGCCGTCGCAAAGAACAACGACTTTATCATCAATCACGGAGATGACAAAGGGTACCGCTATGAGATGTCGGTGAGTGACATCGAGACGACATCAAGCGAATACGTCGCCCTTGTCAGCGTCGAGGCAACATTACACTGGGAGTCGAAATACGACCAGTCAAGCCCCGCGGGAAAGGCATTCGCGGCAAAACTCAAGGCACAGAATGAGCCAGCTGTTGATAAGGGGTCGCAAAGGATAACGATCTATCTCAAGACTGGCAAGGCTCTGAACGGAGGCAACTACACAGTGGCGAGCGACGTGGTGGGTTTTGCGACCATCGAAGGACTTACATCTGATGACTTTCGCATCCCAACCATCCCAACCGTAAATTCATAATTTTGCCACCGCCACTACGCTAAAACACCCCACTTCTCGGTGGGGTGTTTTTGCTTGCGCGGGTATACGGGGGTTTTGTGGTATGATACGGGTATAGCTTATGGTTATGAAGTCCGCTCATTTGTTGCGTCTGGTCAAAGGGAGGTATCTGTTTCTCTCTTTGGTTTTTGTACTCTCAACACTCCTATCGAGCCTGAGCGGGTTTTTTTCTCAAAATGATATTGCTTCTGCGGCGTGTGCATCTGGTGAAAAAGCAGACAACGGCAAGTGCTACGCGCGCGTAGGCCTTACCAGGGGCGAAGTGGTCGGAAAAGGGCTAATGACTATCGATGTGTCTGGCGCCCCCACGGAGCCGTCATATAACTCACCAATGTCAGCGACATATAATTGTTTGGAGACCGTTGTTTCGTTTGCAAATCAAGAATACTCCCAGTCGATTCCGAATAATAATGCTGGGTGGGTGAGAGAAGGAGACAATTGTGTTTGGTACTATTGGAAGGCTACCACAAATACTCCTGATGGCGGTCAAACAACAAGTTCCGCCGAAGACCAACGTAATGCTCAGTGGAATTCGCTCGCTAAGTGGTGTTCTTCGCGAGAAATATTCAACCTGAATGTGCAAGATTGTACCAATCATATGTTTGACGCCTTTAACACCTGTCTTCCGAAGGGCTCCCCGGCAAAGAAAAATACCGAGATCGCAAGCTGTATCGCGCAGACCGACCCGATGTTTGCAAATGACGCCGACAAGATGCTATTCGTACTTAACCAAGAGGCTAAGTCTTCTGCGGCCACCTATGATGGGACGAAGACAGATGGTGGCAAAACGCAGTGTTCGCCGGATATCGGGAATCTCGGGTGGTTGATCTGCCCGGTGATGGACTTTTTCGCAGGTGTGAATGATGGGGTGTTCACGTTTTTGGCGGATAATTTCCTGTCAGTACACCCGAAGCTTTTTGACGAAAAAAGCGGGACACGAACGGCATGGGTGGTGTTTCGCAATATCGCAAACGTTGCGTTTATCATTGCATTTTTGATCATCGTGCTTTCGCAGGTGACGAGTGTCGGTATTAGTAATTATGGTATCAAAAAGTTGCTGCCGAAGCTGATCGTCGCGGCGGTACTCGTGAATTTATCTTTCTATGTGTGCCAGGCGATGGTGGATATGAGCAACGTGCTAGGCTACGGTCTCAATAGCCTCTTTGCGTCGATCAATGTGCGCGGGGCGAATGGGCTTGTTCAGGGGGCGCCCGTATGGCTGCAGATAACGGGGAATGTACTTTCGGGTGTGGGGCTGGTGGGAGTCGGGCTCTTTTTAGCGATTGGGCTCGGACTCGGCGTGGTGGTAATGGGACTCATCGCGGTACTGCTGGTTGCGCTGATTTTGATCGGACGTGAAGCGGCGATCGTGATTTTGATCGTAGTTTCGCCACTGGCGTTTGTTGCATACCTCCTACCTAATACCGAATCGCTTTTCCAGAAATGGTGGAAAATGTTCACGACACTTTTACTGGTATTTCCGATCATCGGACTCGTCTACGGCGGGTCGATGGTCGCAGCGCGCGTGCTCAATGCCGCGGCTTCGTCTGCAAGTGGTGCGCAGCAGGTGACGATGCAGCTGATGGCGCTTGCGGTGATGTCGCTTCCATTTGTTGCGGTGCCTTCGATTCTGAAGGGCGCGCTCAACGGACTTGGCTCGATTGGAACAAAGATCGGTGGTCTCGCTGGCAAACCGATGTCGGCATCAGTCAAAGGGATAGGAAAGAATATTTCTGAGCGAGGACAAACTGCATACAACCGCTCGTCATTGGCCCAGGGAATCGCCGCGCGGAAAGCCGCTCGGGAATCATACCATAGGGCAAAATTTGCGAAAAATCTCGGCAAAAAAGGTATCACAGGCGCCATCGCGCGTGGCATACAGCCGCCAACTGCAAGTGGTAAATACGTCAAAGAAAGCCTTGATCGCCGCGCACAGGCAGCGGTCCGCGAGGAGGAACTCAAAGATATCAATAGCGAATCGCGCGCACTCAATGACGAATCAATGAATGTGAATAACCGCAAACCGCTGCCGGGCGGAGGAACCGAATCAGAAACTCAATATGTCGGGCGCATGCTCGAGGGGGCGCTTTCACAGGGTAATACCATCCGCGCTCGAGCGGCGATCCAAACCCTAAAATCAAGCGGCGACGGTGGCGTAGAACAGCTTCAGAGATCACTTGTCAAAGCGAGGGACAACAAAAGCTTTGACGATAGCACCGAGCAGGGCAAGGAAAGCAAGAAACAGATTC
>CAZYRC010000038.1:0-6249 GCA_964649505.1 uncultured Candidatus Saccharibacteria bacterium | reverse complement strand
CCGAGCGGAAAGAGCGTTTTTTTCAAGGCATCACTACTCACGCGGTATAAAAAATACGTCTGGTCTTTGTTTTCGTCGCGAGCACGCAGTAGCTCGCCGTTTTTCGTGCGAGCATAGTGTCCAGTCGCGATCATATCAGCACCGTCGGCCAGCGCGGTCTCGAGGAAAAGTTTGAATTTGACCTCTTGGTTGCACATAATGTCAGGGTTTGGCGTGCGCCCTATTTTATACTCGTCGATCATGTAGTCGACAACTTTTTGTTTGTATTCTCGCTCAAAATCAAACACTTTGAAATCAATACCGAGCTGCACTGCGACGCGCTTGGCATCGGCGAGATCCTCGGCCCACGGACATTTCATGCCCGGCAAATCCTGGCTCCAGTTTTTCATGTAGACCCCCGTCACATCGTAGCCTTGCTCGACCAAAAGAGCCGCGGTGAGCGAACTATCAACCCCACCGCTCATACCGACATAGACGCGTGTCACGTTCGGTCAACTCCGCCAGTCGAAAGGATCAATGAACGAATAAGCTCGGGTATCGCGAGGCCCCAGCCAGTTGGTGTCAGCCACCACGTGCGGCTCCATTGTTTGTCTTCGGCGACCGGATGCGCGCGGACTTCGACACCCAGCGCGCGGCGATGAAATTCGATCAAAGCGCGGCGTTCGTGATAGCCGCTCGTCACCAAAATCGCTGATTTGATGTCGTGCGTTTTGAAAATATTGGTCGTTTGTTCTGCGTTTTCGATTGTATTTTCACTGTTTTCCTCGACGATGATGACGTTTGGATCAACGCCCGCATCGATCGCACGTTCTTGCATGACCTGGGCGTTCGATGGACCAGATTTGTCCGCTGCTGCACCAGAAAAAATCAAATAATTGCCCCAGCCATTTTTGTACAAACGAATCGCTTCATCGGCCCGCGCTGCGGTGTCGCCGCCGGAAATCGCCACAATCGCATCGGCCTCTCCACAGCCGCTACGCGACGACGGCGAAGTGTCACATCGTGCGAGGTCGTCTGGGCCAAGATAGCGGTCAATCGCAAAGATCACGATCGCGAAAAAAAGCAGAACTGCGATGATGATTTTGAATGCTTTCACGCGGCGATTCGCTCCTTTTCGCTTATGATTATACGTTGTATTATATCAGCTGCGCGCGTGATTGTCGCCTCGTCGCTGAGGCGTCCGAGCGTGATGCGAAGACTGCCGTCGGCAACGTCGGGTGCAAGACCAATCGCGGTGAGCACGTGGCTACGCGTGCCTTTGTTTGCTGCGCAGGCGCTGCCGGTCGCGACGAGCACACCTTCGTTTTCGAGGAGAAAAATCAATCGCTCGGCGTCGAGTCCTGGAAATGAAATATGCAAATGTCCCGGAAGACGTTTTTTGCGCGAGCCAGACACGACCGCACCAGGGAAGGCGCTGGTCAATGCTGTTTCAAGGCTGTCGCGCAACGTCTGGAGACGTTTTGCTTCGCCCTGACGATGCTCTTGAGCGAGCGTCAGTGCGGTCGCAAATCCGACCGTGCCCGCGACGTTTTCGGTGCCAGAGCGCAGCCCGCGCTCTTGACCGCCCCCGACAATGACAGGGGTCAGCTGAACGCGCCGATCGACCCAGAGCAGCCCGACTTGCTTGGGGCCATAAATTTTGCCGGCATTGAGCGTCATCGCATCGACACCGAGTCGTGCCGGCGAGATGTCGATTTGACCGGCGCCTTGCGACGCATCTGTGTGCAACCAAATCGGTGTCTGCTCACCCGCCTCAAACCGCCGTTGTCGCTCCGCGCGCACCACTTCCGCAATATTTCGCAGCGGCTGAATCGTCCCGAGTTCGTTGTTTGCGAGCTGGATACTGACCAGCGTCGTTGTCGGGCGAATCGCCGCTCGAATCGATGCCGACGAAACGACGCCGCGCACATCCGGATCGACAAGCGTCGCCTCGCCGCGCGCTTCAGCGGCACACAGCACCGCATGATGCTCGATGCTGCTCGTCACGACGTGCCCTGTTGTGCTCCGAAACATCAAATTGATCGATTCGGTAGCACCCGCGGTCATCACGATTTCGTCTGCTTTTACCCCAATCGCTTGCGCGATCGAATCTTTGGCCGCCTCATATGCGCGACGCACGAGCACTGCCGGCGCGTACGGACTCGACGGATTGAAAAATTGATCCGCAAAAAATGGCTGCATTGCGGCCAGTACACGGTCATCAAGCGGCGTCGCCGCAGCATGGTCCAGATATATCATCGCCATCGTTTTATTATACCAATTTTTGTCCGGTCGTCGGGTCGCGGTGGTAGACGTGACGCGCGACTTGTTCATAATACATGCGGACGGCGACGTAGAAATTTTCGAGCTCTTCACCTGCGAGATAGCTGTAGCGGGCGCCTTCTTGGACTTTTAGCACACCTTGGTCACTGATTTCATACCGCACGGTGCTGCGTTCGAGTTTCTTTTTGCTATCGAGCCATTCTTCATGCCAGATCCAAGTGTGATCATCGAGGCAGAAAAATTCACGGCGATGCCCATCCGGGATCGGACCAAAGAGACGCGAGCCAATTTCGCTCTCGAGTGTCAGCAATTCACGCTCGGTCAAAACCTTGAGTGGACGTTTGCGATGCGGCATTTTCAGACTTGTCACGGTCGCATCTTCGCCGACGAGAAGCGTCAGCGTTTTTTTGAAAACGGGATGTTTGCTAGCCATACTACCTCTCCCGGCGCGCGGCTTCGGCTGACAATTCTTGTTCGATGCGACGCATTTCCGCGACGAGTTGTGCCATCTGGCCAATCATACCGATCATCACGCCAGTCTCGAGTTTTGCGGGTATGGTTTCAATCGCTGAGTCACGCGCTTCTTGGGTGACGCGTTCGATTTGCTGTGGTATTGCGCGCGCTTCGGCCGTTGCGATCACACCACTACCCACCGAACGCTCACGCTCTGTCGACGGTTCTACGGCTGGTTCTGGAGTTTCCTCCATGCGGTGGTGGTCGACATTTTCGGTTGCTTTTTCATCGACATGATTTGCAGAAAGTGCAGAGGTCAGCGCATCAAATCGTGCCTGTTCCTCTGGGGTCAGCGGCGTCGTTTCGGGTTCAGAAGCAACCGGCTGCTGCGGAGCAAATTCCGTGTACCCAAAATTACCCGCAGGTGCAGGTGTTTTCATTGTCGGTATCTGAAACGTATCGTTCGTCTCTGCCATAATCTAAATCCCAAATATTCGCCTCGCGTTGTCGGTTGTGATTCGCGCGACCACCTCTGTCGGCACGTGTTTTAACGTCGCCTGGTGCTCTGCGACCCTCCCCACATACGCTGGTATGTTCATTGTACCACGAAATGGCTTTGGGGTCAAGTAGGGAGCGTCAGTTTCGAGCACTATTTTCTCCAGAGGTGCGTCTCTGTAGAGTTTTTGCTGTGTTTCGATGCGCGTAAACGTGCTGATACCATTGATCCCAACATACAGCCCCCGCCGCAAACCCTCCTCGAGCTGTTGCTGCGTATCGGTGAAACTATGCATCACGCCTTTCACCCCAGTAAATTCGTCAAAAATCGGCCAAAAATCATCAAATGCTTCGCGCACATGAAAACTTACCGGCAGATCAAATTCGACCGCGAGCGCCAATTGCTCGCGCAGCACCCGCGCCTGCACATCCCGCGGGCTGTGATCATAGAAATAATCAAGTCCGATTTCGCCGATTCCGACGATTTCATCTCTATGTTGCTCAATAAGCGCGCGAATCTGCGCCACATCAGCCTCGCTCGCCTCGTGAGGATGGATGCCGACCACCGGATAGCAGCCCTCGTGCGAGCGGCAAAATTCCACCGCCTCACGCGAACTGCGCGCATCCGTCCCGACACATAACATTTCGACGCCCGCTGCGCGTGATTCGCGGTAGGCGTCTTCGCGGTTTTCCGAGTAGAATTCACTGTCATGCAAATGGCAGTGCGAGTCGATCAAGACCATCGCCATCGCTATTCTTTCTTCGCTCGTGGATCAGCCGTGTGGAGATAGACTTTCGGGAAAAGCGGCGTGATCGTGTCTGGTACGACCCCTGTTTCGAACATGTTGCGAATCGTCGCCGCGGTTTGTGGCATAAATGGCACCAAAAGGTCCGCCACCTGGACGAGTGTGCCGGCCGCATAGGCGAGCACTTCCGCGAGGTGCGGCTCGGCTTCGGTGTCGGTTTCACGGTGTTTGGCGATTTCCCATGGTTTGACTTGCTCGAGGTATTGGTTGAGCGCGCGGACGGTTTTCCAGACTTCATCGAGTGCGCGGTTGAATTCGAAATGTTGCATCGCTTCGCGGTACGGGCCCATGTCATGTTCGGCTTGCGGTGCATCGCCGATCACGCCAGATTGGTAGCGTTTGAGCATCGCTGCGACGCGCTGTACGAGGTTGCCAAGGTCATTGCCAAGCTCAGAATTGTAGACCGTCTCGAATTTCTCCCAGGTGAAATCGCCGTCTTCTTGGGTCGGGACGTGGCGCGAGAAATAATACCGAAATGCATCGGTGCCATAGGCTTCGATCACTTCCATCGGACCGACGCCGTTGCCGAGGCTTTTGCTCATTTTTTCGCCGCCAACCGTCACAAACCCGTGCACGAGCAGCGTTTTTGGCAATGGGACATCCAGCCCCATCAGCATCGCTGGCCAGATCCCGGCGTGGAATCGCAAGATATCTTTGCCGACGACTTGCACATCAGCGGGCCAATACTCTCGCCAAGAATCGTTATCGGGATAGCCGAGCACCGTGAGGTAGTTCGACAACGCGTCGATCCAGACGTACATCACTTGGTTTTCGTCGCCCGGGACCGTGACGCCCCAGCTGAGATTTTTGCGCGGGCGGCTGATCGAGACGTCTTTGATGCCGTCTTTGATCAGCTCGAGAAATTCGTTTTTGCGGGCTTCGGGGATGATTTTGAGACGGCCATGGTCGATCGCGTCACGGATTTCAATCGAAAATTGACTCGCTTTGAAATAGTAGTTTTCTTCGCTCAAGCGCTCGTATGGTTTTTGGTGCTCTGGGCAGGTACCGTCGTTGTCGGCGGCTTCTTTGTCGGTGACAAAATTTTCACAGCCCGTGCAATACCAACCCTCGTAAGTGCCCTTGTAAATCAAATCCTTTTTCGCGAGTTCCTGCCAAATATACTGCACCGCGCCTTTGTGATGGCCATCAGTCGTGCGGATAAAATCGGTCACTTCGACGTTCAGCGCACTGATCAGTGTTTTGAAATTGCCGTGCATTTGATCGACGTACGCCTGCGGATCGAGGTTGTTTTCGGCGGCTTTGGCAGCGATTTTGTTGCCATGTTCGTCGACGCCCGCCTGAAAACGCACGGTGCGGCCATTTTGTTTTTGGTAGCGCGCCCAGATATCGGCGAGCGTATAATCAAGCGCGTGGCCGATGTGCGGCGCGCCGTTGACGTATGGAATTGCAGTGGTAATGTATAAATTCTTTCCCATTGCCTCTATTATACCAGAGGTCGGAAATTAGCGCATCATCGCAAGCACCGCAAAGCGCCCTGTCGGGTCTCCTACGCTGTGTGAAAAATATTCGTCATGTGTCGCAGTGTTGTGTGGCGATTCGTGGATATTCGCCGGGAGTACGCCCGCATGGACCGCAAGTGAGCGGTTGAATCCGTGCAGATTGAGATAAAATCCGTCGTCGCGCGCGTCGACGTACGGCCGCCATTCCGGCGCCTCAGCGTGATCAAAATATTCCATGCGGTAGTGCGAGGCTTTGATGCTCGGCGCCATCCAGATGATGAGATCACGCGGGTTGCTTCCACTAGTGACGAAATGCTCGATTGTTTTCGTCATGAGCTGCGCTATCGTCGAATGTCGCCCGAGATGTACAAGCGCTAGACGCCGCTGCACCGGGTCGTAGATCACCGTACCGACACAATCCGCGATCGGCAGCATCAGTGCGACACCGGGCTCGTCCGTGACGAGCGCGTCTGCCTGGATCTCGTCAATATGTTTGCAGGTATCTTGTTCTTTGACCTCTGTTATTTTGTCATATGTTTGCGTTTCATCGTAGACAATTCGCTGGTAGACGACGTCGCCGTAACTCACGCCGATGTGCTCGCAAAATGCAGTGCGATTCGTGACAATCGCGGGGTTGTGCACACCGACGGTGCGGTCGAGCACCGTACCGTCTGATTTTGACGAGACGCACACGAGGAGCTCAGGCGGGAAACACGTTGGCTGGTCGCCCGCGATCATACAGCGTCTCGTGCGAGGCGGCGCCAATCGTCGAG
>CAZYRC010000037.1:0-6469 GCA_964649505.1 uncultured Candidatus Saccharibacteria bacterium | reverse complement strand
TTGAAATTTCCCCCGCCGTGATTTTTTGGATTTGGTAAAGGGTGTTTCTGGTGGTGGCGTATCGCTTTAGCGACTTGCGACATTACTTCTTGAAAGCGTACAGCGAGAAAGAGCCGCCAAACTCTCTCCATGCTTGGTTGAGCAATTCCCACGACACTCTTTGATTGGCTTTGTTGCCGTTCATGCCGTCTGGATTATGAATAGTTACCTCGTTATCGTCATAGCCAACAACTACAATAGAGTGTCCGTTGTAGCCAGTCCGCCCCGCAAGTGGGCGATCATTGACTTCAAGACGAACAAGCCAGCCGTCATCTATAAAATGACGAATATCGTCATTTGTGGCTGGTCGTCTTTCTAGTGGCAAGCCCAAATCCATATATTCCTTTATTCTTGCCGCTTCAAGTTTCAAGTCAGTGTGTTTGAGCTGGTAATCTAGTGCCTCTTTGTCCAAGATTGACGAAAGATATTTTACAGGGTCGTTTGCAAACGCCTCATGGTCAAAGTTCTCAATCTGGTGTACCTGAAAGCCAAGTTTGTATAGCGCTAGTAATGATTGAGCTTGCCAAGTGCCACATCCCTCGACATAGCCGCAAAGTTCGTCTAGCTCGTCCATTGTGTATTTCTTTTCAGGCATAAAATACGCCAGTATCATGCCTGTTGTGGCTGGCACGCAGTGATTGCCTGGGTTCGCTATAAAGGGAACGTCAAGAACTTTCATTTATCGCTCCCACTGTTTCAAATGTGGCGAAAAATCCACCTGATAATCAGGAATACCGATAGATATTCCATATGCAGTAGCCTCGTCATATTGCTTTTTGTCTGTTCGGTCAATGATATGAAAAACTTTGTCAGCATAGACGACATAATGCTCAGTTTCTGTCTTAAAGTCAGCATACCAGTCCTGCTCCTTGTCTAGCGCCCTGCTTATTTTGTCGGCTACTGCCGCCGCTTTTTCCTCTGGTATTTCAACCGTATGCAACGTCCATTGTTTCACCCAAGGCGTTTTGTGTTTTTCCGTTACTGGTTCAACCTTGGTTGATACGATGTTTACATCGTCGAGAACCGATGTATCAGTCAGACTTTCCTCAATTATTATTCCCTGAAAGTTCACTCGCTACCAATCTGCCTTTTAACTGCTGCCGCCACCTCTGCGTCCTGTTCAACTGTACCACCAGCAATACCAAAACCACCCACAACCTTTCCGTCAAAAATAATCGGGTGCCCGCCTGGTATATTCGTGAGTAGGTTGTTCGCGCCGAGTGAGAGCTTTAGCTCCAAATCGGCGGGCATCCAGCCTGTTTCTTTCTTTGTAGAGGCTGCTGTATTGGCTTTGCGGCGGCTTGTTTCTACGCTATGCGCCGTTGCGCCGTCTGCCTTGCCAAACGCGACAAGATTTAGACCGAGGTCAACAACTGCTACCGATACAGCAACGCCAACTTTTGTACCCTCGGCTATTGCCACGCTCACTACTTCAGCAGCAGTTTCGTAAGATACAGTTGGGATATCAATATATTTCATATTTCTCCTGACTTTCGTTCCTAATTATACCAGATTTTACTCTGTTTTGGGTTGCGCGTAGCGCGTCGGCTTTGCCGACTGGAGCCGTGCCGCCTCTACCGCTTGCGGTAGGCGAACCACCAGAAACACCCTTTACCAAATCCAAAAAATCACGGCGGGGGAAATTTCAAAAAATATGCAAAGGGTTTTCTGGTGGGGCGCGTGCGGGCTTGCCCGCCCTAGGCGCGGCTCACTCACCGTTCCGCTGGAACTGGGTTCGCGCGAAAGTGTAAAATTGCACCAAAGTAAAAAGTCGAGCGCTGTCTCGGCTTTTTACTTTGTGAGGTTATTTTGTCTGAACCTCCAGCGACTTGTGTTTTATTTTGATATTTTTAGCATTTTTATGGCTTCACTAATCTATAGAAATAAAAAACCGTCCCGGTGGGCGAGGTCAAACCCCGCCCACCGAGACGTTGCATGCAGAAGGCTACAGCCCGACGGACCAAAGACGCACGGCCTTGTTCATCGAGGTCTTGAAGGCCTCGAGATCACTGGGAGCGACCTCGCCTCCCGCGCGGTTGACGAGCGTCGCCATCGCGGTGACGTGACCCTTGTCCTCGAACCGTCGGATGAGAATGTACTCGCCCGCGAGAAGCTCGTTCAGCGACGGCGCCACCGAGGCAGCCATCTCAACGATCTCCTGAGCGAGCTTCCCGTGCTGCTCCGGCGTCAGCGTGATAGTGTTCACGCGTTTCCTTTCTGCTATATAGAACTAGACGGTCTAGCCCCAATAGGTATATTCTATCACATTCATGACTTTTTGGCAATAAAAACCGAGGCTCTCAAGAGAAGCCTCGGTTTAGCACGTAGCGACTAGAGCGAAATGTCGATAGCCGCGTATGAGCCACGGCAGTAGACTTCGCCGCGTTCGAGTTTGACGGTCAGGTGAAATTCTTTTTCACCGGCCTGACCGTCACAGTTCGTTCCAGCAGCGTAACCAATCGTGTCGGTGCGAGTGCTTTCGCCTTTGACGATTTTGAATTTCTGGGTGGTGCCAGGGACGTCGAGCGAAGTGCCTGAGGTTTTTTCGAGGTTTTCGATAGTCACGTCATCTACTGCAGGAAGCGATCCGTTCGCCGAGATGTAGCGCTCGACAGCATATTTGGCGCTGCTGAGACTGGTCTGGCGTTTCGAATCATTGATACGTGAATGAAGTGATTGGTCAGCCTGCGCCGGCATGCGCACGGTCGATGGGCGTTTGGTGTCGGTCGAGATGATTGCGATGACAAAAAGTGTAAATACGATCATCGAAACGAGGATCGCAACAGATGACAAGATCACACCGGCGATCGCCATGCCTTTGCCCGCTTGTTTTTTCGTGAGCGCGATGATTCCAAATACCAATCCCGTGATCGCGAGAATCGGACTAATAAACCAAAGTACTGCGAGTAGCAACGCGACAATGCCAAGTACCATCGAGGTGATCGCGAAGCCTTTTTTCTCACTCGCCGGTATGTCAGCTGGCGGCACTGGCTGTGCTGTGACTGGTTCTACTACAGTCGCTTTTTTCGTTGATTGTGTTGCCATAAGTTTCCTTTCGTTGATTATCTTTCACTATACCCTGCTTGGTGAGCGCTGCGCAATTGTTTCGCGAGCAGTCGCATGTCGATCGCTTGTTTGACTCCAGGACTCAGCGTATGATGCGGATCGAACACCGCGCGAATCGCTTCGTACATCGCGACTTCTCGCGCATCGTCTGCTCCATACGACGCACGCGCTTTGAGCCGGCCTTCGCCGCCTTGCGCGACCATCGTCCCGCCGTGACTCGCGACGAGCCTGCCGATCACATCGAGCAATTTGAGCGTTTTTTGTTTGTCAGAAACTTTGCTGAGCGCGAGCTGCGGATACATCTGAAATACACGGCGCAAAATATCGCCAGAAAGAGGCAAATCGACATGTTCTTTGGCTTCAATCTCGTGAATGGCCTGGGTGAAATCTTCGAATCGCTCCGCTGGGACCGAAAAATCTCCATATAATGCAGGCGCTGCGTCAGCGGTACGATCGGGCAATGTGGTGGTATACGCGACATCGAGTGCATCCACGATATCGGCACCTTCTTCTTCGTCTGTTGTAACCATCACAACATCCTGTCCGCGGAACTGTTTCGCAACGCGTTTGAGCGCTTTTGCGCGGTGATGCGCATTGAAATCATCAAATCCGAGGATGATCACCGCTGCAGGCGAGATTGTTTTGCAGGCAAGCTCGTAGCACGCATACGTTTTGCCAGCCAGTCGCGCTGTGTCAAAGAGCACGGCGTCGAAATACTGTGCGTACGCAGGGTTGAGCTGCGCGACAGTATCGAGCGCGTCGCGGGCTTTTTCGACATCATCAAAAATCAGCGCGATATCGGACGATTCGAAGCAACGGAATTCGGCGCGTATAATCATCTCGCTGATGATGCCGAGAGTGCCTTCGGAGCCGACGAAAAGAGGGGTGAGGTCAAAGCTACCATCTCGAGCTTTGACCTTGGCGATGGCATTGTAGCCGGTCGTATCCTGCGGGTCGAGCTCGGCGATGACGTCAGCGTATTCCTCGAGGACGGCGTCGACGCCACGGTAAATGTCGCCTTCGAAGCTCTGCCACCCTTTGCGCGCGGAGACTTCTTTGCGGCTGACGCGGCCTGTCTGGAGGACGTCGCCGTTTGCGAGGACAACTTCGAGCTGGTCGATTGCGTCGGTGATGGTGCCGTATTTGCCGGCAAATCGTCCATTCGTACCACTCGCGATTGCACCACCGACGGTGCTCGACGAAGCGATGCCGAGCAGTGGCATGACCATCGTGCCTTGGAGACCGAGCGCTTCGGTGAGCGCCGCGATGGTGACACCAGGCTGGAGGCGAACGAGTTTTTGCTTGGCATCGTATTCAAAGATCCGATGCATGTGCGTCGAGAGGTCGAGCACCGCGCCTTTGCTGAGTGCGCCACCGAGAGCGGACGTACCACTACCGCGGGCTGTGACCGCGAGTACGTGGCCTTTTTCGGCGAGCTGCCACGAAAATCGTGTGATTTTGCGAATGTCATTTGTGGTGCGTGGATAAATCACCATTTCGGGTTTGATCGCCAGTACGCCATTGTCAAAAGAATATGCCTCACGGACATCGTCACGCGTCGCGACCTCACCAGTGACGTGCCCCCGCAGATAGGTTGCTACCTTACTCATGTTCCCCTCCGAGTTTCATAGATTCATTTTAGCATAAGCGAGAGGATTTACGCCATAGCTGGGGTCTCGGGACAAAAGAAAAGGGCCCTTCCTACACGCAGTGCGTATAGGAAGGGCCCGTAGAGGTCAGCGGTTGACGCTGATCTTGGGCGACACCTGCGGGACGTCAACCGTGGTGGTCTTGGTCTCGTAGGTGGTCACGGTCTTCCAGCCGGTCTGGACCTTGGTGGTCGTTGCGGTCGGAAGCTTGACGACGTCGAAGTCGACCTGGGGCTGGTTGTTCTTCGGGCCGAACTCGTGGCCCTTGGTCCAGCCAGTGGGCATCTTCCACGCCTTGGCGTAGCCGCCCGCCGGGAACGACGTGATGTTGGGCGAGATCTTCCAGCCGGACTTCTTCTCGATGGCCTTCTGGAGGCTGCCCGCCGCCTTGACATCACTCAGGTAGATCCGGACGACCTTGACGTCCTGAGTGCCGAAGAGCTTAGTACCACTCTCGCGGTACCGAAGCAGGTTGTCGTTGTCCTCGGCGACCGCCAGGGCATTCTCCGCCGCGGTGAGCGGGGTGTTGACCTTGTACAGACGACCGTTCGCCCACGTGCCCTTCTTGTGGTACGGGAGCTGACGATCGACCTGGAAGTCACCGACGAGCGGGTTGCTGGTGACAGTCTTGTACACCGGCACCTTCGTCACGACGGGAATCTTGATGGTCGTCGTCTTGGTGCAGTCACCAACGTCCGTGGCGTCGAGCGTCACGGAATCGGTTGCGACGTACGAACCGTCCGGCTGCTTCAGGTTGTAGACCTTGTCGAGCGTCCCCACCGTATGCAGCTTGCCGTTTGCGAAGTCGAGCTTGCCCCACTTGACCTCGATGCCGCTGAAGCTCAGCGTATCGTTGTCAGGCCCGGGCACGCACTTCTGCGTGACAGTCGGCATGGCGGACTTGGGCGCACACGAAGCAGAGTTCGTGTTGGTCGCGCTCATGGTCGCCGAAGCCTTGACGGCCTCACCGATCGGCTGGTTCGGCAGTCCGCTCACCGAGAACTGGAACACCGTTCCAGACTTGGCCTCGAGGCTGTCGATCGCGATGGTGTAGGTATTCGTCGCGGCGTCGTAGTCCGTGACGCGAGCCTTCCCACCCGACCAGGTGTAGTCGGCGTAGTTGCCGCCCCACCTGGTCATCATGGCCGACGTCGACTGAGCGTCGAACGACACCTGATCCTTCGTCATGCCCTGCGGAAGCGTCACCTTGATGACGACGTTCTGCAGAGGATCGACCGTTGCCACCGGGAGACGCCACGCGAACGTGGAGTAGTTCCCCGGATGGAAATGGTTGATTTCGAAGATCCCCTGGTTGCCCCGGTCGGGCGAGACATCGGTGATGTACCCCCAGTTGCCACCTGACGCGCCGCCGTGCGCGACAGTTCCGTCGAGATTCTTGGTGAGGCTCTCCGGGTACTGACCCGCATCGTCGGAGTGCATCGACTCCGCGCTCCACCGAGTGGAACAGTCAGACGAGTTCACCCCGTCTTGGGTGCCGAGGTTGCAGGCGAACGCAGCGTTCGCTCCGGCCGCGAGGCCGATGACGGTGGCGACGCTCGCAGTAGTGATACGCCGCAGGGTGTGTTGTTTCATTTTGCCCTCTTTCAAAGGTACGAGGCGGCTGCCTCTGCTAGAGAATTTCCCGTAGCTGATATATTATACTCCAGTTTGTAAGAAATGTCAATATCTGGTATAGTTGGGGCTATGCGGATGTG
>CAZYRC010000036.1:5261-6533 GCA_964649505.1 uncultured Candidatus Saccharibacteria bacterium | reverse complement strand
TTGGATTGCGCGCTTCGAAAAGCTCTTCGACACGCGGCAGACCTTGGGTGATGTCCGAACCACCAACACCAGAACTGTGGAAGGTGTTGAGGGTCAGCTGTGTACCCGGCTCACCGACAGACTGCGCAGCGATCACACCGACAGGCTCTGCGGTCTCTACGAGGTTTCCGGTCGACATGTCGATACCGTAACTCTTGCGCGGAATACCTTCGAGGTTGTTTGCGCTGAGAACAGATTGGATCTGTACTTCCGTGACTTTTTCGTCTTTTTCGATCGCATCGGCGATTTCACGCGTGATGAGTTGATCGGCTTCGACGTGACCTGGCACTGCTGCGGCCGTGTAGCGGCCAAAGAGGCGGTTGCCAAATTCGATCATCGTGTACTCAGACTCGCTGCGGTAGATCGTGAAGCCTTTGTCGTCGCCTTCTTGGTCTTCGACCGTGAAAACGTCCTGGCTCACGTCAACGAGACGGCGTGTCAGATATCCTGAGTCGGCAGTCTTGAGCGCGGTGTCGATCAAACCTTTGCGCGCACCGCGGGTTGCGACGAACGCCTCGAGGCTCGAAAGACCTTTTTTGTAATTCGAACGAACTGGAAGCTCAATCTCACGGTTGGTTGCATCCACCTGAATACCGATCATTGCGGCGGCCATTTTGATGTTCGTGATATTACCACGCGCACCAGAGTTGACCATCGTTGCGACAGATGCGTCCATGTGAGCGAGCTGACCCTTGAGGAAGTCTTCGATCTTGCGGTCGACAGTACGCCAGTTTTGGACGGTGAGGCCGTAGCGCTCGTCTTCGGTGATGAGACCTTCGTCGTACTGCTCAGAGATACGCGCAGTGTTTTCGTCACCTTCTTTCACGAGATCTTCGACTTCGTCAAAGTGGATGTAATCTTGCATACCGGTCGATACAGCAGAGGTCGTCGCAAAACGGAACGCCAAGCCTTTCATGCGGTCTGCGGTTTTGGCTGTTTCATCGGCGCCGTATTTGTCAAAAATCTGCGCGAGAACTTTTTTCAGCTCTTTTTTGTTCTGGATATTGTTGTTGTACGGGAAATCCTCTGGGAGAATTTCGTTGAAGAACACGCGCCCTAGAGTCGTCGTGCGAATCGCGCCTTTTGCGCGGACACGGATCGGGCTCTGGAGGTGCAATTTGCCCATGTCGTATGCGAGCTCGGCATCGCGGCTACTTGCAAACGCTTGGATGTGCTCGCTTTGTGCAGCAGGTTTGTTGTATGTCAAGTAGTAGTTGCCGAGGACGATGTCCT
>CAZYRC010000036.1:0-5251 GCA_964649505.1 uncultured Candidatus Saccharibacteria bacterium | reverse complement strand
GCGGTTGTTGGTTGCGCTCATCAGCTCACGGGCCTCGGCCTGAGCTTCGTTTGAAAGTGGCAAGTGAACAGCCATCTGGTCACCGTCGTAGTCGGCGTTGAACCCGCTAGCCACGAGTGGGTGCAATTGGATCGCTTTGCCTTCGACGAGCACCGGCTGGAAGGCCTGGATACTGAGTCGGTGAAGTGATGGTGCACGGTTCAACAGGACGTATTTGCCTTCGATACATGCGTCGAGTGCATCCCAAACCACCGCATCACCAGCCTCAATGAGACGAGTTGCGCTGCGGATGTTGTGTGCGTATTCACCACGGATGAGCCAGCTGATGACAAATGGTTTGAAGAGCTCAAGCGCCATTTGTTTTGGCAGACCGCACTGGTGGATTTTGAGTTTTGGACCGACCACGATGACGCTACGACCAGAGTAGTCGACACGTTTACCGAGGAGGTTTTGGCGGAAACGACCTTGTTTACCTTTGAGCATATCAGAGATGCTCTTGAGGCGGCGGCGACCACCGGTAGCGTTGACCGCGCGACCGCCACGAGCGGCCGAGTTGTCGATGAGACTATCGACGGCTTCCTGGAGCATGCGCATTTCGTTACGGCGGATGACTTCTGGAGCGTTGAGGTCGATGAGTTTTTTCAGACGGTTGTTGCGGTTGATAACGCTGCGATAGAGGTCATTGAGGTCACTTGTCGCAAAACGACCACCCGTGAGCTGTACCATCGGGCGAAGATCCGGAGGAATCACTGGCAGCACGGTAAGGCAGAGGCTGTTTGGTTTGATCCCAGCCGCCTGCATACCCTCGAGCACCTTGAGGCGCTTGAGAAGTTTCTTTTCACGCTGGCCTTTGGCGCCTTCGACCTCTTCTTGAAGTTCCAGGATGAGCGCGTCGAGATCGACTTCATCGAGCAAGGCTTTGAGTGCTTCGCCGCCCATGCCAACTTTCACGAGCTCTTCGTACTCTTCAGGCAAGTTGCGAAAATCAGTTTCGTTGATCAGCGCACCCTTGGTCAGACTTTCAAGCTGTGATTTTTTGACATTGTATTCGCCTTCAAGCTCTTCGACTTCGCGAGTCTGGGCTTCCGCGAGTTTTTTGATATCCGCGCCTTCGGCTTCAGATTCTTTCTCGTAGCGGATTTTGATCGCAACACGGCCTGCGTCTGTCTCGGCTTCGAGATCGGCAAGCATTTGGTCGCGTTTCTCAGCGTCAACGTCGAGCACGACATATGTCGCAAAATATGCGATGCGTTCGAGGTTGCGGACGGTGATACCGAGGAGCAAGCTCATCGCGCTCGGGGTGCCGCGCATAAACCAAATGTGTGCAACTGGAGCAGCGAGCTGAATGTGCCCCATGCGTTCGCGGCGAACGATCGATTTGGTGACGAGCTCACCATTTTTGTCGACCGCAGCTTCACGTGAGCGGACACCTTTTAGTTTGTTGTCGTGGGGGTTGATATCTTTGACTGGACCGAAAATTCGTTCACAGAACAACCCGTCACGTTCTGGTTTTTGCGTGCGATAATTGATCGTCTCAGGTTTTGTAACTTCGCCATAACTCCATTTCAGGATGTCGTCCGGGCTCGCAACAGCGAGGCGCACGGCGTCGAAATCAGCGATTCCTGAGGTAGCAACAACTCGTGGCATTACGCTTCCTCCTCTCGTTCTTCTTCGGTTGTTATTTCTTCGTACATGTCATCATATGATTCGTCGAGGTCTTGGATTTGACCGCCATCGTCGACTTCGCGGACTGAAACGCCATCGTCATCATCGATATCGCCAAGTTCGTCAGCTTCGTCGAGGACGGTTTCTTCGTCATCTGTATTAGCTGGGACAGTTTTGTCCTCTGGACCAGAATTTTCGATCACGTGCTCGGCATCTACCGTTTCACTCTCGTCGACGAGATCGACACGCAGACCGAGGCCTTGGAGCTCTTTCACGAGGACGTTGAACGATTCTGGCAATTTCGGACCGGTGATGATGTCGTTTTTGATGATCGATTCGTAGGCTTTTGCACGACCATAAACATCGTCGGATTTGATGGTGAGCATTTCCTGAAGCGTGCTTGCGGCACCATATGCTTCGAGGGCCCATACCTCCATCTCACCGAAGCGCTGACCACCGTTCTGGGCTTTACCACCGAGTGGCTGCTGGGTGATCATCGAGTACGGACCGGTCGAGCGGGCGTGGATCTTGTCGCTGACCATGTGGTGGAGTTTGATCATGTGCATCACACCGACCGTCGTGCGCTCTTCGAACGCTTCACCTGAGCGACCGTCAAAGAGCTGGCTCTTGCCATCTTCGGCAAATCCGGCTTTTTTGAGCTGCTCAGAAATGACCGCGTTTGGCACACCATTGAACGGTGGCGTTGCGACTTTGTAGCCAAGTGCGCGAGCAGCCATACCGAGGTGCGTCTCAAAGAGCTGACCAAGGTTCATACGACTCGGCACACCGAGCGGGTTGAGCACGATGTCGACCGGGGTACCATCGGCCATGTACGGCATATCCTCGACAGGGAGGATGCGCGCGACGACGCCCTTGTTCCCGTGACGACCGGCGAGCTTGTCACCGACGTTGATTTTGCGAAGTTGTGCGATGTAAATCTGAATTTGTTTCAGCACACCGGCTTTGAGTTCGTGACCGTTTTCTCGAGAGAAGACTTTCACGCCGACAACTTTGCCGCCGCCCGCATTGTTCATGCGAAGGCTGGTGTCGCGGACGTCTTTGGCTTTTTCGCCGAAGATCGCGCGCAGCAGACGTTCCTCAGAGCTGAGCTCCTGCTCACCTTTTGGCGTAATCTTTCCGACGAGCACATCACCGGCAGACACTTCTGAACCGAGCTGTACGATACCATCTTCGTCGAGGTGACGGAGGCTGTCTTCGTTTGCATTCGGGATGTCTCGAGTGACGATTTCTTCACCGAGTTTGGTTTCACGGATTTCGACATTGTAATCTTTGATGTTGATGCTCGTGAGCGTATCGTTCTCGACGAGACGGCGGCTGATGACGACAGCGTCGTCCATGTTGTAGCCGGCCCATGGCATAAAGGCCACGACGAGGTCTTTTCCGAGGGCGAGCTCACCATTTGCAATCGACATACCTTCGATCAGGATATCGCCTTTTTTCACCTTGTCACCGCGAGCGACGCGGACTTTTTGGTTGATACAGCGATCGTCGTTGCTTTTTGCGAAATGAATTGGCTCGTAGGTCTTTTTGCCGTCTTTGTATTGGACTTCGACGACATCGCCATCGGCGCGGGTGACTTCACCGTCGGCTTCGGCAACGATTAATTGGCTCGAATCGCGTGCGATCTGGCCCTCGATACCCGTACCCACGGTTGGGGCTTCAGGGGTGAGGAGCGGCACCGCCTGGCGTTGCATGTTTGAACCAGTGAGCGAGCGGTCGATACGGTTTTTCTCGATAAATGGCACGAGAGAGGCGGTTGCACCGAGGATTTGTTTGTGCGATGCGTCCATATAGGTGACTTCGCCGGCTTCGACCGATCCTGGTTTGAGGAATTTTCGTGCGCTGACGCGGTCGTTGACGAATTTGCCGTTGCTGTCGAGTTCTGCGCCGGCATCAGCGATCACTTCAGTGACCTCCTGGCTGGCGTCGAGATATTCGATTTCATCACTGACTTTGCCATTTGTGACTTTGCGGTACGGCGTTTCGATGAAGCCGTATTCGTTGATGCGGGCGTAGGTCGCGAGGTTGAGTACGAGACCGATGTTTGCACCCTCTGGCGTCTCGACGCTACAGATACGACCGTAGTGAGTTGGGTGGGCGTCGCGGACGTCAAATCCGGCGCGTTCGCGGGAAAGTCCACCAGGGCCCATCGAGCTGAGGCGACGTTTGTGTGAGAGCTCAGAGATCGGGTTGACCTCGTCGAGCAGCTGCGAGAGCTGGCTGCTTGCGAAAAATTCACGAACGGCGGCCACGACAGGACGCGCGTTGATCAATTGACTCGGAGTCACTGCGGAAATATCTGTCATGCTCATGCGATCCATCGCGTTGCGCTGCATGCGAAGCATACCGACGCGGAATTGGCGCGACACGAGCTCACCGACGAGTTTGATGCGGCGGTTTGAGAGCGCGTCGATGTCATCGCCCGGCTCCTGGGTGTTGTTCATGCGGATCAATTCACGGATGATTGCGACCAGGTCTTCGAGGCGGAAGACACGGTTTTCGGTCGTGTTTGGCACGTCCATGTGGAGGCGCTGGTTCATCTTGTAGCGGCCGACGCGGCTGTAGTCAAAGCGCTTGAAATCGTAGAACATGCGTTCGATCATCTGGCGGGCGTTGTCGACCGTCGCGAGATCGCCTGGGCGCAAACGGCGGTAGACCTCGATCAACGCTTCGTTGACACCGTGCGCTGGGTCTTTTTCAAGCGTTGCTTCGATGTATTTCACGTCGCCATTGTCGATGTCGGCGAAGAGCTCTTTGATTTCAGAAACTTTGCTGTAGCCCAGTGCGCGAAGCAGTGTCGTGACAGGAATTTTACGGCGGCGATCGATTTTTACGTAGATCGCACCACTGGCAGTGGTCTCAAATTCGAGCCATGCACCGCGGCCTGGGATCAATTTTGCGGTGTAGAGGTTTTGGCCTGCGGCACCACCACGCTCTGGGGTGAAAAACACACCGGCTGAACGAATCAACTGGCTCACCACGACACGTTCCGTGCCGTTGATCACAAGTGTTGCGCGGTCGGTCATCCATGGGTAGTCACCGAGGTAAATTTCCTGCTCTTTGACTTCGCCGGTGACTTTGTTTGTCAGCTCGACATTGACCAAAAGCGGCGCGTCGAATGTGATGTTGTTTTCTTTGGCAAATTTTTCGTCGTTTTTTGGTTCCTCAAATTTGTAGTCTTTGAAACGCAATTCAAGTTTTTGACCAGTGTAATCTTCGATCGGATTGAGTTCCGCGAAGATCTCGCTCAGCCCTGATTCGACGAAATCTTTCCATGATTCCTTCTGGTGGCTGAGGAGGTTTGGTACCTGTAGGGTGGTGTCCTCATCTGTGAAATACACGCGTTTCACAGGTGCGGCGCTGGGGCTTTTGGCCTTTGCCATAGATATACTCCCTCTCGCTTAGAGTATTAGATTTGATAGTGATTTGTTGTGCGTACCTCTGTTGAGAATCCTCGCCTGGGTCGTTGCGGAGATCTCGACAAAAGGTTGAGCCTGGGCGCACGAAGCTTTACTAACGGTGGTCAGCATACCAAAACGCCACGCCTCACGGCGCGGTATGCTAT
>CAZYRC010000035.1:0-6837 GCA_964649505.1 uncultured Candidatus Saccharibacteria bacterium | reverse complement strand
TTTTGCGCAATACTAACTAATGAGCACCGCCCCGCTAGACGTTTATTGGGTAAAGAATACAGCAGGCGACTATATCGACTTGCTGCGGCTGAACCGCGTGTCGATCACGTTTCACAAAGATGCGGCGACGTGAAAACAGGCTCCGGATGGGTTCGGGTTTACGACTTCTGCGCCACAAGCGCCAGCCGCGCCTGAGCCAGTGCCTGCACCAACAAAAAAGCCAACGACGCGCCGCGCCACGAGCAAGAAGAAATAACCCCCCGATACTAGCGCGTGAGATATGTGCCGTACCCGGATTTTTTCAGTGGTTCGGCAAGGCTAGCGAGCTGGGATTGGTCGATGAAACCTTGGCGGAAGGCGATTTTTTCGGGGCTGCCGACGATTTGGCCGGTGCGAGTTTGGACGACGCGGACGAAGTCTGCGGCGTCGGTGAGGCTGTCGATGGTGCCGGTGTCGAGCCAGACGTCGCCGTTTTCGAGGGTCTGGACGGAGAGCTTACCGCGGCGGAGGTATTCGGCATTGATGGCGGTGATTTCGAGCTCGCCGCGCTCTGATGGCTGGACGTTTTTGGCGATTTCGACGACGTCATTGTCGTAGAAATACAATCCGACGACCGCGTAGTTTGATTTCGGCTGAGTCGGTTTTTCCTCGATTGAGATAGCATTTTGCTGCTCGTCGAATTCGACGACGCCGTAGCGCTCTGGGTCGCTGACTTCGTAGGCAAAGACAACGCCGCCCTCTGGATCGGTGCATTCGCGCAACGATTCGTCGAGGCGCTGGCCGTAGAAGATGTTGTCGCCGAGCACGAGCGCGACTTTGTCATCACCGATGAATTCTTCGCCGATGATAAATGCCTGTGCGAGGCCGTCTGGCGATGGCTGGACGGCGTAGCTGAGCGAGACGCCCCACTGCGAACCGTCGCCGAGGAGGCGCTGGAATCCCGCCTGGTCCTCTGGTGTAGTGATGATCAAAATTTCACGAATCCCCGCCTGCATGAGTGTGGCGAGGGGATAGTACACCATCGGTTTGTCGTAAATCGGCATGAGTTGTTTGGAAATTGCCTTTGTGATCGGCCAGAGACGCGTGCCAGATCCGCCCGCAAGAATGATACCTTTCAAAATATGTCCTCCGTTATTCTGCCACTATTATACCAGGGTATAATAGATGTATGAAATACTGTCAGCGCTGTGGATCGCAGCTCACCGAGCAAACGGCAATCAAATCAACGTGTGCGAAGCCGGGGTGTGGATATGTGGCGTATCACAACCCGAAGGCGGCGGTGGGCGTGGTGCTCTACATAGATGAGCGCACGATCGTGTTGTCGCGACGTGGACGCGAGCCGTTTGCGGGAGCGCTCGATATCATCGGCGGGTTTCTCGACAGAGGTGAAACGCTCGAGGATGCGCTGAAACGCGAGTTCACCGAAGAGACCGGACAAACGAGCGACACGCTAAAAGACGTGCGCTATCTCACGAGCTACCACACGTGGTATCCGTGGATGGGTGAGGACGAATCGGTGACGAGCGCGGCGTTTCTCGCGCGGATCGACGACGTGGCGGCGCTTCACGCGAGTGATGACGTCGCGGAGCTCGTACACTATGATATCGCAACAGCAAACCCCGAAGATTTCGAAGAAAAATTCGGGGTTTGGCGGGCAGTCGAGGCGGCTATCGCGGTGCTCAAAGAGAATTCTGCAGATAATCGTTGAGGCGATCGCGCCAATCTTGTGGTGCAAATCCAGCCGATTTGATTTTGCTGAGATCGCCCGTGCTCTGAAGTGGGCGCGGGGCGATGCCGTCTTTGCCAGCAAAATATTCTTCGGTCGAGACCGGGGTGACGTCGTCGGCAGATTTGCCGCGGGCTTCGTAGACGAGCTTCGCGACATCGGACCAGCTCGCGGATTCACCGTCGTTTGTGAGATTGTACGTGCCGAATTCGGCACCAGAATCGACGAGATGTTTGATGCCAGCGGCGAGGGTGTCGGTGAATGTCAGGCGACCGATCTGGTCGTTGACAACCGATGGTTTGATATCGCGATCGGCGAGTGACGCCATGGTGCTGACGAAATTGTTGCCGTCGCCGATTACCCAGCTGGTGCGGGCGATGTAATGACGCGGAGCGGTCGCGGCGGCGATGTCGCCGGCGGCTTTGGTCTGGCCGTAGACACCGAGTGGTGTGAATGGCTCTTCCTCGGTGTGTGGTGTCTTTGTGCCGTCGAATACGTATTCGGAGCTGACATGAACGAGCGTGATGCCGTAGCGCATGGCGACGCGCGCGAGGTTTGCGACGGCGCTGGCGTTTGCACTCCACGCAGCCTCGCGACCCTCAGGTGTTTCGGCGGCATCGACGGCGGTGTAGGCAGCGGCGTTGAGAATCAAGCCATAATCTCGCCACCGTCGAGCCTGCTCGACAGCATCGCGGTCAGAAATATCGAGCGAATCACGGTCAACGCAATCAGCGTCTGGATAGAGTGCGGCGAGCGCGCGCCCGAGCTGGCCATTTGCACCGGTGATGAGGGTTTTTTTCGGTTTGATGACGACAGCGCCATCAAAATTCGGGTGGTTTTTGTCTTTTTCAGAAATGATCGCCTCGTCGAGCGAAATCGGCCAGTCGATATGATTGGTCGGATCAGCGAGATTCACGAAGCTATAGGAGCCTTCTGGTGCGTCAGCTGACCAGTGGTCATTGACGAGATACATGTAAACCGTATCGGCCTCGAGTGCCTGAAACCCATTCGCTACGCCGCGCGGAACGAAAATCGCATGACTCGGGTCCATCTCGAGCGTGAAGGTCTCGCCAAATGTCGAGCTGCCTTCGCGCACATCGCGCCACGCGCCGAAAATTCGGCCTGAACCAAGCGAAACGTATTTGTCCCACGGCTCAGCGTGCAATCCGCGCGTCACGCCGCGTTCGGCGTTGAAGCTGACGTTATTCTGTACAGGGCCAAAGTCGGGAAGACCCAGCGCGGTCATTTTTTCGTGCTGCCAGTTTTCTTTGAACCACCCGCGTGCATCACCGTGTACCGCGAGGTCGTACCAGACAAGTCCGTCGATCGGCGTGGTGTGAGCTTCGAGTGATTTTGAAAATTCGATAGGATTTTTTTCCATGACTATTGCCCCTGTTTTGCGTAATTTGCTTCGACGGCTTCTTTTTCGGCTTGCCACCACGCATCATTTTCTTTGTACCAGTCGATCGTCGCTTGGAGGCCGGCGCGCAGGTCGGTGTAGCGCGGCGTCCAGCCGAGTTCGTCGCGGAGTTTGCTGCTGTCGATCGCGTAGCGTTGGTCGTGGCCTGGGCGGTCGTTGACGTGTTCGTAGGCGTCGCGCGGTTTGCCCATCAGTTCGAGAATTGTTTCGAGCACGTATTTGTTGTTTTGCTCGCCATTTGCGCCGATGAGGTAGAGCTCACCGCTGCGGCCTTTGTCGAGGATGGCGTGGACGGCGAGGTTGTGGTCGTCGACGTGGATCCAGTCGCGGACTTGTTCGCCGGTGCCGTAGAGTTTTGGTGAAATACCGCTCAGGATGTTTGTGATCTGGCGCGGGATGAATTTTTCGATGTGTTGGAACGGTCCGTAATTGTTTGAGCAGTTGCTGAGCGTTGCGTTGATGCCAAAGCTACGCACCCAGGCTTTCACGAGTAGGTCGCTGCCGGCTTTGGTGCTCGAGTATGGGCTCGATGCGTGGTACGGCGTGTCCTCGTGAAATTTCAGTTCGGGCTGGTCGATCGGCAGGTCGCCGTAAACCTCGTCGGTCGAGATGTGATGAAGGCGCTTGCCGTGTTTGCGCACCGCCTCGAGGACGGTAAATGTCCCAACGAGGTTCGAGTGTAGAAATGGCCATGGATCTTTGAGTGAATTGTCGTTGTGGCTCTCAGCCGCAAAATGCACGACGATGTCGGTTTCGCCGACGAGTTTGTCCATGAGTTCACGGTCGCAAATATCGCCCTGGACAAAGGTGATTTTGTCGAGCGGGAGGTTGTCTGGATTGCCAGCATAGGTGAGTGCGTCGATGACAGTAATTTCGTATTCGGGTCGTTCTGCGAGAGTGAGGCGCACAAAGTTCGACCCGATGAACCCTGCACCACCTGTTACTAACATCTTTGTCATGGTTTCATTATACAGGGTGCGCGCCCGAGAGACTATTGTAGTTTTTGTCTGACACTATAAATGTAAAAAATACAACATTTACTCTGCGGCAAAGCCATTTGGATTCTGCGACTGCCATTTCCAGGTATCGCGGCAGGCATCTTCGATCGATTTTTCGGTTTTCCAATTGAGAAGTTGTTCGGCTTTTGAGGCATTTGCATATGACGTCATGAGATCGCCTTCGCGACGCGGGGCGAAAACGTACGGTACATCGACTCCTGTTGCGGAGATGAACGCATTGACAAGTTCGAGTACGGAGACACCTTTGCCCGAGCCGAGATTGATCGCGTCGAACCCTGTCTGCAAATGCTCAAGCGCGGCGACATGGCCGCGGGCGAGATCGACGACGTGAACGTAGTCGCGGATGCATGTGCCGTCTGGCGTATCGTAATCATTGCCAAAAATGCTGAGGTGCTCGCGCCGGCCGATCGCGGTCTGCGTGATGTAGGGCATGAGATTATTCGGAATGCCTTGTGGATCTTCGCCGATTTGGCCCGATGGATGGGCGCCGATGGGGTTGAAATAGCGTAGCGCGATGCACTGAAAATCGGCGTTGCTCACACTGGTGTCGCGGAGAATTTGTTCGATCATAACCTTTGTTTGGCCGTACGGATTCGTGACACCGACCCCCGTCTGGGCGGTCTCGACGTAGGGCACAGGCGCATCGCCGTAGACGGTCGCCGACGAGCTAAAGATGATTCGCTGGACATTGTGGGCGCGCATCGCCTCGAGGAGGGCGAGCGTTCCGCCGATGTTGTTGTCGTAGTATTCGAGCGGTTTTTCGACTGATTCACCGACGGCTTTGAGCCCGGCAAAATGAATCACGCCGTCGATCTGGTGCTCAGAAAAAATCGTTTCGAGCGCCGAATCGTCACGCAAATCCGCTTCGACAAAAGGAATCGTCGCATCGACGAGCGCCTCGACGCGCCTGAGTGATTCGCGCGAGCTATTGATGAGATTGTCCACCACGACAGCTGTATGTCCGGCCTCATAAAGAGCAATCAGCGTGTGGCTACCGATGTACCCTGTCCCTCCGGTGACGAGAATGTTCATACTTCCATCATAGCAGAGATGATACAATGAGGAGGAAAACAGGAGGAAGACAGATGAAAATCGTGATAGTCAGTGGGTATTTCAACCCCTTGCATGGTGGACACCTCGATATGATCGAGTCAGCGGCGGAGATGGGCGATCGATTGCTCGTGATCGTAAATAATGACAAACAGCAACTTTTGAAAAAGGGAAAAATCATCCTCGACGAGCGAAATCGTTTGCGACTGATGCGCGCGTTGCGGCAGGTTGACGAGGCGGTGCTTTCGATCGATGAAGATCCGACGATTGTCAAAACGCTCGAGATGGTCGCGCAAAAATATCCGGACGATGAATTGATTTTTGCAAATGGTGGCGACCGCGACACCGAAAAAGCGATCCCAGAAGCGGATGTGTGTCATCGGTACAATATCGCGATGCGTTTTGACGCGGGCGAGGGCAAGCCAGATTCGTCGACGCGGATCAATCGCGCGACGGGACATGAGGTTGCATAGAGTTTTCCTATAGAAGTCTTATATAGACGCGGAATTAACGCTGATCGGCGACGATTTTGCGGATTTTTGTGATGAATAGTGATTTGTCGAAGCGTCGGGCGGTGCGGTTGAGCTTGGAGGGGAAATATGTGCGTGATTCGGCGCGGGTGATGGCGGCGGCAACGTCGTCGACGGTTTGGTGGTCGAAGAGTTCACCGACGTCGGGTGAGGTGACAATGTCGAGCGTGCCAGCTCGGCCGTAGCCGATGACGGGTGCGCCAGCGGCAAGTGCTTCGACGGTCACAATGCCAAAATCTTCCTCGGCGGCGTAGATGAAGCCGCGTGCCGTGCTGATGGCGCGTTCGTATGCTTCGTCGCTCGCATCACCAAAGCGGTCGGTGCGAAATTCGACCGTCGGGCCAGCGAGCGCGACGAGTTTTTCGTGAGACGGGCCGTTGCCAAAAACGATCAATGTTCGCCCGAGCTTCGTCGCAGCCGCGACGGCCAAATCATAGCGCTTGTAGGGGAGTTGGCGCCCGATCGTCACGTAGTGATTACCACGTTCACGTTGCGGCGAAAACCGCGCCACATCGACAGGCGGATGCACGACGGTCGACGTGCGGCCGTAGTATTTTTTGATGCGTTTTTGCGTTTCGGTGCTATTTGCGATGAAAAAATCGACGTTTTTTGCCGCCTCGAGGTCGAGTTTTCGTTGACGCGGAATCATCAATGGCATAAGCGTACGGATGATGGGATTGAGCTTGCCGTACCCGGGATTTTTGCGGTACAGATCATAGTGACTCCAGTAGTAGCGCGGTGGCGTGTGACAGTAGTTGATGATAACCTGGTCGGGACGCGATTTCGTCACCTGGTGACCGTGGAGGTATGAGCTCGTCAGGATGATGTCGTACTCTGAAAGGTCGAGTTTGCGCATCGCCTTGACGGCCATTGTCGGCAGAAGTTTGTGATAACCCCGCAACTTTTTCGGTAGTTTCTGTAGGCTACTTGTGCGGACATCGAGCTTCGCAAACGCCGGCATCTTGTCGGGATTGTATACGGCGGTATAAATCGGCGCGTCAGGGAATGCTTCGTGCATCGCGAGGACGACATTCTCCGCTCCACCCATGGTGGTGAGAAAATCGCAGACGATGGCGATACGAGGCCGCACCG
>CAZYRC010000034.1:0-6893 GCA_964649505.1 uncultured Candidatus Saccharibacteria bacterium | reverse complement strand
TGGATCTCGCGCAAGTCGTAGGGCGTCATCAGACGCTCAGTACCTACCGACTCAGGGGCGCGTTCCGCCTCGACATCAGCCATCGTTTCGTCAGGTTCCATCACGAACGCGGCGACCGTATCGCCAGTACGCTCGATTTGGTATATCCGCTCCGTCATCTCACACCACGACCCGTCAGGCGTCGTCGCGAACTCTTGGACGTCGAGCGTGTGCGTATGTGTGCGAACCCCGCCGTATCGCTTCTCGATCTCATGAATCAAATCTACTTCGAGGATGATAGACACCTTCTGCTCCGGATATTCCGGCGGCAACTCGATCGTATATGAGCGCGACAACATCTGCGGCTCTCTCGATACATCAGTAATCAAATCATGCGAGCGCGCCGTCACGCCAAGTCGCACACGCTCCATTGCGTCGCAAATTTCATCGATATCATCAGGAGAAAATTCCGCCAATTCACGCTCACAGTACTCAAGCCGCTCCGTTTTCGGACACGGTGCATCATGATCTGATGGCTGGAGCCAGTATGGCGTTTCCATAGTTTATATTATACTCTTTTAGATACGTTTTGTCAATATCTCAGGGCGGCTACACACGCTCGATCTGATGCGCGGCGAGGGCGGCACTGGCGACGTGATCCATGATTGGTTTGATATCGTCGTCGGTGAGCGTGCGGTCAAAGCCTGTAAAAACGATATGGAATGTCGTCGTTTTGACCGTCGGATCGTCTTCGGCCTGGTAGATGCTGATCGGTTCGATGTCGATTTCGAGACTGTCCGCACGCTCAGCGAATGCATTCCAGACCGTATGATACAGCGTGCCATATTCGAGTGACGCCGGCGCACGCAGCGAAATATCCTGGCTGGTAGACGGAAATCGACTTAGAGGCTTATACGAATTGCCACGCACCTGCATACACTCTATCAACGCGGCAAAATCGAGACTTATCGCCGCTGAGTAGTCAGGCAATTTGAAATTTTTGCGCGCCGACATAGTGAGTTCGCCGACGATGCCGAGGCGTTCGCCCTGACGAGTTTCGACGATCGCGCTGCGATTTTGGTCAAACGGCGCCGCATAGGCATCACTGATGCGATCGACGATCGGACGAAATGTGATGCCGCAGCCGAGATCTCGCGCGAGCTGCTCGACGAGTCGTCGCATGTGAAAATACGCCGCGCCATCGTGATCCTTTTTACTTGCATACACCGCTTCGACGCGCTCCGGTTCGCTCGGCAAGCCGTCCTCACCGTCCATTGCGTGTTGCGTTTTGTTGTGCGTTTTGCCAATTTCAAAGAGGACAAACTCATCGTATCCGAGTTTGACGTTTGTATGTACTTTATCAAGCAAACTCGGCAAAATACTCAGTCGATAAAATTGCAGATCCGGACTCAGTGCATTTGACAAACGAAATGCTTCGCTCGCATCTTGGCCGGCGTTTTTCAGAACACGTTCGTGCACGAAACTATACGACAAGACTTCGTTTGCACCCGCGCGCGACAAACTCTCGCGGACCGCACGCATCGTCGTCTCACGCGCAAGCCGCGGCGTCGGGGTCATGTCACGTTTTGGCAATTCGCGTGGCAGCGCGTCAAATCCATAGAGTCGCCCGACTTCCTCGACAATATCCTCCGGCAGCTCGATATCGGTACGCCAAAACGGCGCGGTGACATGCAGCATACCGGTATCGTCATCGCTCGCGACTGTCGCGAAATTCGCGCGTCGCAACATGTTGCCGATTTGCGCAGCGTTGAGATCAGAGCCAAGTCGATCATTGATAAATGTCACACTCACGTCGATTTCACCCGAAAGCGAATCTTCCTTGCGCCAGTCTTTCGTCCCAAGATCCACAGCTGCTGAGGCTTGCTCGGCTGACGAAAGATCCTGAATCATATTCATCAAACATTTCATGACGCGGTCATTTTGCAGCGGCGATTGGCCTTTGTTGAAGCGCGCCAATGCGTCCGTAAACACACCGTGACGCATGCTCGTTTTGCGAACCGTATACATATCAAATGTCGCAACTTCCAGCACGATGCGTGTCGTCTCGGCGCTCACTTCGCTATTACCGCCACCCATGATACCGCCAAGTCCGATCGCACCCTCACCGTCGGCAATCACGATATCACTTGCGTCAAGTTCGTATACTTTACCGTTGAGCAATGGCAGTTTCTCGCCATCATGCGCCATACGCGCGCCGATGGTTGCGCCACGTAATTTGTCATAGTCATAGGCATGTGTCGGCTGCGCGCTCATCAACATTACATAATTCGTCGCGTCGACGACATTGTTGATCGCCTTTGATCCCATCGCGACAAGTCGGCATTGCAGCCACAACGGGCTTGGTTTGATTTCGACATTGTCCATCGCAACAAACATCACGCGTGGCACCTTTTCGCCTGCGTCGTTGAACGTCTCGAGCTTCAGGCCAGTCGCAGATTCAAATTCTGGCGATGCCTGATACCACTCCGGATTTTCAAAACGCGTATCGACCACGCCTTCGTCGGGCGCAGTCACGCCGCCGAGGATTGCTGAAATTTCACGCGCCACACCGAGCTGTCCGAAACAATCCGGACGGTGCGTAAACATCTTGTTTTCGATCTCGATGATCGTATCATCAAGCCCGAAAAGCTCGGCAAAATCTTGCCCGACTGCGAGCCCACGGCCTTCGAGTTCTGGCGGCAAATCCCGCTCGGTCAGTTCGATGATGCCATCATGGTTGCTGTTGATCGCAAGCTCATCCCCCGCCGCGAGCATACCAAAACTCATCACGCCGCGAAGTTTGCGTGCATCGAGCACAAACGGCTCTGCGTCGTCGAAACTCGCTGGCACCGTCGCCCGCGGCGGCAGCCATACAGCCCACATATCCGCATGTACATTCGGCGCACCGCACACGACCTGCACGTAGCCATCGCTATCGCGCTCGACATCATTCACCACACCGCCATCATCGACGCGGCATACCGTCAGACGGTCCGCATCCGGATGCTTTTCAGCGCTCACGACCTTGACGATCACCGCATTTTTGTATTTCGCACCGAGATCGGTCACTTCTTCGACGCCGCCAAGTTGCTCATTGATCCGCGCCACCAATTCATCGACCGGCGGCAGCTCAACGCCGATAAGTTGCTTGACAATTGCTAGACTGACTTTCATTAAAATTGCCTCAAAAAATTAAGTTTTCCTGATTCGAGATGGCGAATGTCTTCGATCTGATATTTCATCATGACGAGACGATCGATGCCACAGCCAAATGCAAATCCTGTGTATTCGTTCGGATCAATATCCGCCGCACGCAACACATTTGGATGAATCATACCGCATCCTAGTAGCTCGATCCAGCCTTCGCCGCTACACACTTTGCATTCAGGATCTTTGCCATCGCAGAACGGGCAGCTCAACGCAAATTCAAAACTCGGTTCGGTAAATGGGAAATAAAACGGATTGATGCGCACGCGCAGCGTTTTGCCATAATATTCCTCGATGAATTTTTGTAGCGTCGCGACGAGATTGCCGACCGTCACGCCTTTTGCCACATAAATTCCCTCGACCTGATAAAACGTATGCTCGTGGCGCGCATCGAGATCTTCGTTGCGAAACACGCGGTCGGGCACAACGACGGCTATCGATTTGCCCGCAGCGAGCTGATCACGGTATTTCACGAGCATGCGGTTTTGCATCGTACTCGTGTGCGCTGGCGCGATCAGCGGCTCACCATCCGCATCGGTTTCAACGGTCATAAATGTATCATAATCATCACGCGCTGGGTGGCCTTTCGGAAAATTCAGCGTCTCAAACATATGATATTGGTCGTCAATTTCGCGAGAACCTTCGGCGATAAATCCCATACGGTTGAAAATATCAGTAATTTTCGCGATCTCTTGGGTCAGTGGATGAATCGTCCCCTCGCTTGCTGGCAGCAGATCAGGTGTTGTGGTATTTACATCAAATGGTGCGGTGACATCAATCGGCGCGAGATCGACTGCTTCGAGCTCGGCTTGCCGCGCAACAATCGCTTCTTCGACAGCACGTTTGATCGTATTTACTTTTTGGCCAAATTCACCGCGCTCTTCTGCAGGAAGTGTGCGGATCGTTGCGTACATATCACGAAACGCCGGGTCTTTGAGGACTTCCTGTGGATTCGTCGATCGAGCGACACGTTCGAGGAGTGCAATTTGTACGGATTCGGTATTCATAATTTTCCTAGTGGCGACTTATCTGATAAATGAAGTAGACGAGCACAACAAATCCAAGGATGCCGAGTACCACCCAGGCAGGTGCAAGCGTGGTCGTGACTTTGGTGCCGTTGAGATAGGCTGCGTCATCGACGCCATCAGGACCGTCGTGGGGCGCGGGCCCTTCACCGCCATCGTTTTTTGCGCGCGCTTCGGCTTTTGCACGAAGTTCGGCGGCAATACGCTGCTGGAGCTCACTTCGTCCTTCGTTTTGTTCAAGATATCGTCCCATACGTTCATTATAACAGATAGCTCGGGATTGACAGAGGGTTTAGAGTTTATGCTATACTGAAAACGTATCTTATATAAAGGAGGGATATACGCATGGCTACCAAAAAAGCCGCTTCTACCAAAAAAGCGACCGCCAAAAAGCCGGCCGCAGCCAACAAAACAACCGTTCGCACAAAACGTGCTGACGCAAAAGCAACCAAACCGCTCAAACCTGTCGTACGTGCAGCCGCTGCACCTGCGCCTCGCACTCGTAGCGCAAATCGTTTGCCAGAAAATATCGTCAATATTGTCTTTGCCGAACTTGTCGGAACATTTATCCTGACATTGATCGCACTCGCAACATTCACTGAAAATGGCGCACTCTACGTCGGGCTCGCGCTCACCATTCTCGTGATGGGCATCGGTGCAGTTTCAGGCAGCCACGTCAACCCAGCAGTGACATTTGGTCTCTGGGCAGCACGACGCCTCAAAACCGTCCTCGTGCCATTTTACTGGGGTGCACAATTCCTCGGTGCGATGCTCGCTGTCATCGTGATCAACTGGGTGTCAAACAATTCACTTAGCCTGAGCTTCGACGGGTTCACCAGCATGAACTGGTCGGTCTTTGGCGCAGAGCTCGTCGCAACCGCGATCTTCCTCTTCGGTCTCATCGCAGTTAGCAGCCAAGACACGCTCTCAAAGGGTGGAAAAGCCCTCGGCATTGGCCTCTCGCTCGCCGTCGGTCTCGTCGCTGGTGGCACGCTCTACACGTCAGTCCGCACGCAAGCCGTCGCTGATTATCAGTCGCAATATCTTGCAACCCAGCAAGACAGCAAAACAAAAGCGCCTGAAATCCCACACATCGCGTACGTCAAAGGCGTGACCGCAAACCCTGCAGTCGCCCTCGCGGTCACTGATCGCACCGAAGCTGAGCTCAACTCAAGCTCATCAGCAACCAAAGAAACTGCCAAAAGCCGCCTCTCACTCGAAGTGATCTTCGGAACACTCGTCGGCGCCGCTCTCGGTGGCAACCTCTACCTGCTCGTCGCTGGTCGCAAAAAAGACTAAGCGCCGTCAGTAAAAATAGCCCCCAATTATGGGGGTTATTTTTGTTGTGCGGTTGGTCTTGGGCGTCGCACGAGGGGATATCCCAAGTCGCTCTTTCTGCTTCTCTTTATCGAAAAAAGAGAAGGCTTTTGCTTCTTTTCGCGACGAAAAGAAGTGGTCTTTTGGTTCTTTTTCCAAAAGAAAAGAACAGCGCTTCTTGCAGCCTCCTATTCCGACGTCGGCTTATCGAGCTGCAAAGCCTCGACCGTCGCCTCGCCCCCAGCAATCTTCACAATATCCTTATCAACTTTCGCAAATTCTTTGTGCGCATTATTAAAATGATTCACCGTCGTGCCCAGGCTATTGCCAAGCTTCACCATAAATTCACCGTAGCGATCAAGGTGTTTGCCGAGCTTGCCGACCCGCACCTGGATGTCTTTGGCCTGCTCTTCGATCTGAAGGCTACGAAGCCCTTGCAGCACCGTCTGGAGATATGCCATGAAACTCGTCGGGCTCGTGATGATGACGTGTTTTTCACGAAACGCATACTCGATAAGATCGCGCGAGCTGCTACCCGTGCCGACATTATTGATCAGGAGATCGTAATAGAGCGATTCGCTCGGAATAAACATGAAGGCAAAATCCATCGTTTTTTCACTCGGGCGAATATATTTGCTCGTTTCGTCGATGCGGCCTTTCAGGTCACTTTTCACTTTCGCGAGAAGTTTTTCACGCGTTTCACCCGTTGCTTCGATCATACGATTGTAATTTTCGAGGCTAAATTTGCTATCGATCGGCAGGATCCGACCTTTGTCGAGAAAAATCACCGCATCTACAATTTCGCCGTCGTCGAATCGATACTGCGTTTTGAATTGCCCTGGCGGCAACGTATTTTCGAGCACACTCGAGAGATAAAATTCGCCGAACACGCCGCGCTGTTTCGGATTCTGCAGGACATTTTGCAGAGTCTTTAGCTCGTCCGCGACGTCGACAACGCGACGATTCGTTTCGTCGAGTTTGGCGAGGCGCTGCGTGACCTGCGCGACAATTTTTGCACTTTCGGCGAGCTGTTTTGCCATTGATTGACTCATCGACTGGTTGCCTTTGTCGAGTTTGTCGCCCATCGTTTGCTGCAGCCCCGCGATACTACGCGTCAGCTCAGTGACATCCGATTTCATCATCTCGACCGCTGTCGAATTTTTCATTTCGTTGAGTTTTTGGGTGATGACAAAGAGCCCGACCACCAGCCCGATAATCACAATAACCAAAAGACTTATGAGTAACATTTCCATAGGTCTAGTATAGCACCGACTAGCCGACGAAGACGAGTCGAGTCACGACTGCGAGAATGACAATCGCAATCAGCGCGAGGATGAAATTGCGAATCCGCGAAAGCCAGCCAAA
>CAZYRC010000033.1:0-7296 GCA_964649505.1 uncultured Candidatus Saccharibacteria bacterium | reverse complement strand
GTAAGGATCAGTACTGTTTTCATCTCTCTTATTGTAGCACAAACATTACTGATAGTCAATAGTTTTACCTCTGTTGATACTCCGATCGTTTACGCGCTTGTCTCCGAGATGAGCAGAAGTGCCGCAACATGCAGGGCGGTGTTGACGGTTGGGCGTGTGTCAGCATGAACCACCCCTTATCGGTTACTTGATCTTTGTATAGCGCTTATGTGAATCAGTTTAAGAGAAAATACCGCGCTTTTTCGCACTGTCAAATGCTTCGAGCAATTCGCGCTGCTTCTTGGTCAGCTTCGTTGGTGTATCGACAACGATACTGATAATGTGCGCACCGCGTGATTCGCTGCGGAGGTGTGGGACACCATGACCGGACAGCTTGAAGTCTGTACCGCTCTGGGTACCAGCGGGGATTTTCATGGTGACGACGCCGTCGACGGTTTCGACATCGATTTCGGTGCCGAGTGCTGCCTCGACCATACCGATGTGTTCTTCGGACAAAATCAAATCGCCTTCGCGGGTGAATTTTTTGTGTGCTTTAACGCGAATGTGTACGTACAAATCACCTTTGCCGCCACCGCCGATCGCTTCGCCGTGTTCGCGCAAACGAATTGTCGCACCATCGTCGATGCCAGCGGGGATTTTAACCGTGACGGTTTGTTCGCGTCGCTCTACGCCCGAGCCATGACACTGCGAGCAGACTTTTTCTGGAACTTTGCCTTTACCGCGACAAGTCTCACAGGTCACCGCCTGCTGGATCGGTCCAAACATCGTGTTCATCACGCGCGTTTGCTGGCCCGCGCCTTTGCAGGTTTCGCAGGTTTTCATCTCGTAACCCGGCTCGACAGTCGTACCTTTGCAGTGTGAGCATTCGTCGTCAAGCGTGAGCGAAAGCTTCTTTTCGATGCCGAACACTGCTTCTTCAAACGTCAGCGTCACACGTGTTTCGACATCGCGACCACGCGTTGGCCCGTATGTTTGTTGTCCGCCGCCGCCAAAAAACTGACTGAAAATATCGCCGAACGCGCCACCGCCTGCCCCACCAAAATCGAAATGTACGTCCTGGCCGTTAAAATTGAATCCTTCGAACGGATTGCCGCCACCGCCACCCGAACCGCCAACGCCGGCGTGACCGAATTGATCATAGCGCTGGCGTTTTTGTTTGTCTTTGAGTACTTCGTAGGCTTCGTTCGCCTCTTTGAATTTCGTCTCATCACCACCCTCTTTGTCAGGGTGGTATTTTACGGCAAGTTTGCGAAACGCTTTTTTGATTTCGTCTTCGCTTGCTGTCTTGCCGACGCCAAGAATTTCATAATAATCTCGTTTATCTGCCATCTTTTCCAGTATAGTCTTTTAGCACTCTAAATGCAAGAGTGCTAATCGGTTTTGTCGCCGGGCAATTTATCTTTGACGGTGTCGATGACGCGCGTCGTTTTTTCGACACTATGCTCGACTTTTTCAGTACCTTTTTCGACTGCGTCAGAAGCGTGTTCGAGTTTGTCGACCGCAACGTCCGCAAACCGCTCGAGCGTATCGACTGCGTTGACGATATCTTCCTGCAGCGTGCCATTGATAAACGATGAAAACAGTCCCATTTGCGCCTCCTAAAATGTCTTTCGTATATGCTGATAGCTAAATTCCCACGACGCTTCGACTTTTTTGTGTGGGTTGAAAATACCGAGCGGGTCGTAAAGCGATTTGATCTCGCGCATCATCCCAAGCACCGATGCTCCGTACATTTGTTCCAGCCAATGACCGCGTACCAAGCCATCATTGTGCTCGCCGCTGACACTTCCGCCGTATTTGATTACCAACGTGTTGACTTCGTTCATCGCCGGCTCGAGCTTGTCTCGCTCTGCGGCGTCTTCCATCCGCATCAGCGGAATGATGTGGAAATTCCCATCGCCAAGATGTCCGGCAATGGTCGCGAGTAAATCGTATTTTTTGAGGATTTCCTGCAGCTGCGGCAAAAATTCCGCGAGTCGCGCTGGCGGCACAACGAAATCATCGATGAACGGTGCGGTGTGCTTGTCTTTCACTTTGCTGCGCAGCAGATTGAAGCTTTCGCGACGCATCATCCAAAATTTCATGCCCGTCACTTCAGTGCCATCTTCTTCCATATAGCTAAATTTGAAATGCTCGAGGTTGGTGCGCGCGGTGCGGATTTTTTGTCGCACTGCTGCCTCGCTCTCGCCGGTAAATTCAATCAAAAGCACCATTTTCGGAACGCCGCGCAGCAGCGCGAATCCATCGGGAATCAACTGCAAACACACGCGCAGCCAGCGCAAAAATCCGAGTCGTTTGATAAACGAAAAGAGATAGCGAAAACCGAGTCGCAGCGTGCTGTCATCGAAACATTCAAACGCCGATGGCGACTGCGCCAGCACCGCCGGTATCAGCTCGCCAAGCGAATCGAGTCCCTTCATGTAGCAGACCAGCGTGCCCGAATGCGTCGGCTTCGGTACGAGTCGCAGCGTCGCTTCGCTCATCAGCCCCAGCGTGCCCTGCGCGCCGACGAATAATTTCGTGAGGTCAAACACGCCCGTTTCACGATTCCACACGTCCCAGAGATGATACCCGGTCGAATCTTTGCTGACTTTTGGCGCGGCAGCATGGATCTCGTCATAATTTTCGTCGAGAATTTGGAACGTGCGACGGTAAAGATTTCCCTCAAATGTGTCCTGCTCCATCTTCGCATTCAGCTGCTCGCGCGTCAGCGAAGCAATCTCGTACGTATTGCCATCGGCGAGCACCATTCGCAATGCTTCAACGTATCGATCGGTTTTCCCATACGAAAGTGACGTTTCACCGCCGGCATTATTATTGACGATACCACCCATTCCCGCGATTTCACGACTCGCCGGATAGCTCGGCATAAAACTCCCGAATTCGAGCGTTTTGGCCTCAAAATCCCGATACATCGCGCCCGGCTGCGTCGTCGCCTGCGTCGCCGAAACGTCGCGCACATCACACATATATCGACTCGTTTCGACAATAATCGAATCATTGATCGCGCCGCCCGACATGTCCGTCCCGCGCGAACGTGCCGTCAGACTCAGTGTCGGCAAGTCCTTTTTGTGCTCCGCAACGAATCGCACCAGCGCCTGAATATCCGCCTCATCCCGCACAAACACCACCGCCTGCGGCATCATCTCAAAAACACTCGCGTCATGGCTATACAGCCGCCGCGTTTCATCCGTCACATCGACATCACCTTTGACAATTTTTGTCAGCTCCTGAGCGAGGTCCATACTTCTATACTAGCACAAAATCGCTTGCGTTTAACCGCGTTTGAGCGAGTGGTCGGTCTCGTCCGCGATCTCGTGTCCGAGTGTTTCTTCGATCAAATCTTCTGCCGTCACAATCCCGATAATTTTGTCATTTTGCTCAATCGGAATCAAATGCGATTTGATGACGCGAAATTTGTGAAACATCGTATCGAGCGCCGTGCGCGACCCGACGAGCCGCGTCCGATGCAAACGAAAATCCGTCACGCGCACCGGCTGTTCGTCAAAATCAATATCTACCATATCTTTCATCAGCAACACGCCGTAGCACTGCGTCAATTTCCGATCAAAAATCGGAATACGACTATAGCCGTGCGCCGTGATATCATCGACCGTCCGCTCATCCAGCACCGCGTCGTGCGCCAGCCAGTAAACTTGTTTGATCGGCTGCATGATGTCTTTGACGGTTTTTTCGGAAAGCTGCAGTGCACTCTGGATAATCTCGACTTCGCCCTCATCGAGCTCACTTTCGTCCGCGATTTTGTGTTCGCTGATCAGCAGTCCCAGCTCGGCACGCGTGTGCAGCCGCTGACCTTCTTTGCCGATCAGTCGGTCAAGCAGCCTGGCAAGCGGCCACGAAACCGGAAACGTCAGTATCGTCACAAGCTGAATCAGCGGCGCAAAAAATGACACATAGCGTAGCGCAGATTTCACAAAAATCGCCTGCGGCAACACCTCACCAAACACCACCATCAGCAGCGTCGTCGCAATCCCCGCGATCAAGCCGTTGAAATGATGCTCGAGCAGCAGCGAACTCGTCGACACCACCGCGACATTTGCAAACAAAATCGCCGCCAGACTCAAATGTGCGTTTTTGCGCAGCGGCAACACACGTTTTGCACGCAGGTTTCCGAGCTTTGCTTTGCGTCGCAGGTCGCTCACCGACAGAGACATCAGCGAGATATTGAGCCCCGAAAAAATCGCCGCCAGAAGAACCAGCAAAAGTACTTCCAGCGAAATCATGACATACTGCATAAAGTGTCTCAATTATACGAAAACTCGCAAAACTTTGCTATAGTAAAAGAAAGCTTAAGGAGAATTTATGAAAAAACCAACCACAATGCTCGATTTCATCCTCTGCGTCATCGCGCTCGCCATCGGCGCCATGGTCGTCATCCTCGCTGTCATCAACCGCATTGACCCGATGCTCGGCGTCATGCTCCTCGGGGTTTCGACCTGCTGCATCGGCCTCTCACTCCTCGATACCGAAACGCCGATCAAACAGATCCGCGCGCGCTCCAAAAAACGTAAATAGTGTAACTTTTTGTGCCTGCTCCGCGTAAGTAGGCCATGGAATCAGCTATGAAACAAAAAAAGACAGCCAAATCTACAAAACAATCGCCACTGGCCAAAACAAAAGCGTGGATTCGCACGCACCCGCGGCGGACACTCGCGTTTATCGGCGCTGTGATATTCGTTGTTTTTTTGACAACATTTATTGTGCGCACAGCACTCCCGATTTTTCCAAGCTATGTCGCGAAAAACCAGCAAGTGAACCAGCCATTTTCGCTTTCATTATCCCAAAATATCCGCACCATTGATACGGCGAAAATTTCGATTTCCCCCGCGGTCAAAGGAGTGTGGAAAACGGAGCCGGGTTCGATGTTTGCGGCGGACAAATTGGTGTTTACGCCGAAGGAAGATTTCACGGTAAACACGACGTATCGCGTGAAATTGCCGAGTGTGCAGCGGATTGCGTTTGGCGAGACAGCGGTGCCGGAGGTGGCATTCACGACAGAGGCAGCGCCCTCAGTCGAAACGCGCGGCGTCGCGGCGCTGACAAACGGACAGACGATCGCAGCGGATTATCAGTTCGACGCAACCCTCACGTCGGCAAACAAAAATTTACGACATCTCGTCCTACGCACGACGCCAGCGGTGGAATTCGAAACGTCAAACAAAGCCGACCAAACGTGGAGCTGGAAACCAAAAGGGCTGCTGCCGCAAGGTTCGCCGCTCGAAATCGAACTTTACGACGAAAAAAATCACGTGAGCCTGTACAAACAATCGGTGAAAATTGCCGACGAGCCACAGGTGACGTCGCCCGCTGAACGCACGCGATTGACCGCGCAGAGTCCGATTTTGATCTCCTTTTCGCAGCCGATCGCTGAGAGTTCGCGCGGAGCGGTTCACATCGACACCGAGGGCACGGGCACATGGAAATCGCCGAGTGAATATGAATTTGCGCCGAAAGGACTGAGGCCAGGGACGACGTATCATTATACGGTCGATGCGGGGCTGCGCTCGGATGCGGGTGGCGTTTTGCACGAGGCTGCGAGTGGTAGTTTTTCGACGATTGGCACGGTGGTGGTGACCGGCGCGAGCCCTGACGGACGCGGACTTTCGCAGGCGAGCCAGACGGTGAGTTTCACCTTTGATCAGCCGGTTGATCATGGTTCTGCGCAGAGTAAATTTAGTATTTCGAGTGGAACGGTGCGTGGTTTTTCGTGGAAAGGCAACACGATGTACGTGAGCGTGAGTGATCTCGGCTACCAACAAACGGTGACGGCGCGCGTCGAGGCGGGCGTTGCGAATGCCGGATTTGGACTGCCGAGCGCGACGTTTTATACACACAGTTTTACGACGGAAACACGCAGCGTGCGACTCAACGTTCCGCATTTTCGCCAGCAGCATTCGGCGACATGTTCGGCGGCAAGTTTGCGTATGGCACTTGCCTACCGTGGCGTTGGATCGGACGAAATGGGCCTGGTGCACGCAATGGGCTATGCGCCGCGAGATCGCCAGGGCGACGTGTGGGATGACTCGGGCGTGATGTTTGTTGGGTCGGTAGATGGTTCGATTGCCGCTGGTACGGGCGCTGGACCGGATGCGCCACCGATTGCCAAAGCTGCGCGCGCATATGGTCGCAGCGCACAAGATTTTTCTGGGATCTCTGCAGGGTGGATAGCGCAACAAATTTATAATGGCAACCCTGTTTTGATGTTTGGTGCATACAAACCGACGGGAACGACAAGCTGGAAAACGCCGAGTGGCGGGACGATCGTCATGAATCTCACGGGTCATGTCACCGTCGTGACAGGTGTTGTCGGTGAGCCATCGTCGCCGATTGGATTTTGGGTCAACGATCCGCTCGGCGGTGGCGGCGTATACTGGAGTGCCGGCGCAGTCGCGGCAAATATTGCGCGCGATCCCGGACGCCAGGCTGTCGTCGTGTACTAAATGAAGCGTCCCCCGCCTCCGAATGAACGGAAGCGAGGGACGGAGTGTATCACTTTTCGGCCGATCGGGTGATCAGCAGCAGGCCAGCCCAGTAGGTGGCCATGACGAGGTGGCCGGCGCCGACGAATGCGATGCCTCCAAACGTCATGAAGGCGAGCAGCAAGTCGGACGAAAACAGCGCCATCGCGCCGTATGCCGAGAGCCGCCAACGCGGTTCGGCGAGTGACGAGCTCGCAATCATCGCACACGCAAGTGACGCGGCGATGATGACACCGTACACGATCACGGCCGTTTTCATCTCGAAACGCGCAATCTGTGGAACAAGAACGACGAGCGCGATCGCGGTAACGAGCGAACTCGCCCATCCCCATTGGCGAATGGCGCGTCCAACAGGTGGTGACTTGCGTCGAAACCCGACCATGATGCGCGCCACACTGAGGCCCATAAAGACGAGATGCGCCACAGCAAAAGTCGCGATCCCGGGGATGAACTGGCCAAAAGCCAAGAGCGCCCCCGCGACCACAAATGCTGCGAGCATCACCTGTACCGTGCGCCATTCCCAAACGCGCGTCTGGGATGACAGCGCGGCAAGCGAACCTGCCAGGATGAGTGCCGTTGCCATCGGATCGGTGATGATTTTGAGCGTTTCTGCCCAAGTGCCTGCGAACTGCAACCCGGCCCAGAGCACCATGACGGTGAGGGCCGGGATTATGCGTTTCATATACATGGTTGCCTCTCTTTAGAAAAGAACGATACCTTTCTATTATATCATATTTTGTGATATTTTGAAATAGTGCTAGCGTTTGAGAAATCGTCGCACGCTCCACCACGCGCC
>CAZYRC010000032.1:0-7414 GCA_964649505.1 uncultured Candidatus Saccharibacteria bacterium | reverse complement strand
CGCAGCCACTCGAGGTTGATGCGAGAATATTCGACCATTTTTTCAGAAAGATCGCTCCCGTAGACGTCGCAACCGAGCAGAGCTGCTTCTTGGAGGACGACGCCGGTACCGCAAAAGGGGTCAAGCAGGGTGATATCTTCGCTCTCGAGCTGTCCAGTGCCCATATTTACCATCATCCGCGCGAGTTTCGGTGGCAACATGCCGACGAACGCGTCGGTTTTTGGGCGAGCTTGGTCGCGCGCAGCGAGCGCAGTGATGTTTTGGGCGCCGACGCTTTCGGCGATGATGACTGAGCCGTTTGCTGCGCGAATGATGAGGAGTTCGACGTGATTGTCAGAAAGGCCGAGTTTGTTGTGGTGAGAAGTGGCGGTGTTGAGCGCAGGCTCGGTGTTTGGCACAAGACGGAGACTGACGCCGGCATCACGCAATTTGGCTTTGAGGATGAGACCGGTTTTTTGGACGTCACGAGCGCCGACCGAAAAGCCATACGCACTGATCCCAAGTGTGATTTTACCTTGGTGGTCGCGCCACGCAGCGGCGTATTCTTTCACGAGGCGCATGCTGACGCGTCGCCAATCGCCGTGCAATTCTGCGACGACTCGGCCGGCTTTTTGGCTGCCACCGAGGCGATCGAAATCAAAATGCGCATCATCAACCAGCGCGCTGATATCAGAAAACCAGCGTACCGAACCTGAACCATAAAGTTGTTCAAGCTCTGCGACACCGAGTGCTGGCTGACGGCCGAGAATGCTAATAAACATACCTTTAGTATACCGCACCGGGATCGGATGGTATACTAGATAAGTATGAAACGACTTTCTGTGCGGTCATGGATTAGTATCATCACGTTTGTACTGATTGGGGTAGTGCTTTTTCTGTCGCGCCACGAACTTGCGCACGCGTGGAGTTTGCTTGGCCGCGTTGACGTGTGGATTCTTTTCTTGCTCATTCCAGTGGTGATGATCGGATATCTCGCGGCGGGGGAGATGGTGTTTTCGTATCTTCGTCAAAAACACCTCATCAAAGAAGTCAGTATCTGGACGCAGATGCGCATGTCGCTGGAGCTCAATTTTGTGAATCATATCCTGCCAAGTGGCGGGGTGAGTGGTATGTCGTATATGAACTGGCGCCTCGGTAAATTTGGCGTTCCGGGTGGCAAAGCAACGATGGCTCAAGCGGTGCGCTATATCATGGGGTTTGCGAGTTTGATCGCGCTACTCGTGATCGCGGTCTTTCTCGTGACGATTGACGGTCATGTGAACCGCTGGATTATTTTGATGAGCTCGACACTTGTGTTTTTGATGATTTTTGTGACGGTGATTGCGATTGCGCTACTGAGCAATCCGGATCGATTGTCATTCATCGTCAGTCGTCTGGGGCGCGCGTGCAACAAAATCGTTCGCAAAATCACCTTTGGCCGTGTGCAGCAAGCGATTCACCCAGACAAGCTCGCGGCGTCGCTTGTCGATATGCATGATGATTATGTCGAGCTGATGCGTGACAAGCGGATTTTGCTGAAGCCATTTCTCTGGGGAGTATTTTTCACAATCACTGAGATTGCGATTTTTTGGATCGTTTTTTGGGCGCTCGGTTCGCCGGTCAATCCAGCACCGATTTTGATCGCGTATGGGTTGGCAAGTCTTGCTGGATTTGTCGTCGTGACACCTGGTGGCGCGGGCGCATACGAAGCGATCATGGTGATGGTCCTCTCACTCGCTGGCATGTCAAATGGCGAGGCGATCGCGGGTGTTGTGCTGACGCGAACGATCATTATTGCGGTGACGATTTGCGTGGGCTGGATTTTTTATCAACAGGCAATTATCAAATATGGAAAGCGATCCGACGGTCCCAATCTTTAGTGTGAGCGATTTTCTCGCGTCGCTCAACCAAACACTCGAGTATGCGTATCCGAGTGTTGAGATTGAGGGCGAAGTCGCGAGTTTCAAAGTCAACCAAGGAAAATGGGTGTTTTTTGATCTGAAAGATGCCGAATCGAGCGTTGGCTGCTTCATGACGCTCTATCAGCTGCGTGTACCGATCGAAGACGGAATGAAAGTAGTCGTCAGCGCGAGTGCAAAGATGACCAAATGGGGCAAATTCAGCCTGACGGTGCGTTCGATCCGGCCCAAAGGCGAGGGGAGTCTGCGCAAAAGTTTCGAGCTGCTCAAAGCAAAGCTCGACAAAGAAGGGTTGTTTGCGCTCGATCGCAAGCGCCCATTGCCCGAATTGCCAGCGCATGTCGGAGTGATCAGCAGCACACAGGCGGCAGGGTACGCGGATTTTGTGAAAATTTTGAATGATCGATGGGGTGGCGTGAAGGTGGATGTCGCCCATGTGCAGGTCCAGGGTGCTGATGCACCAGACCAGATGATTCGCGCGATCAATTATTTCAACACACAGGAAGTGTTGCCTGAGGTTTTGGTGATTATCAGGGGTGGCGGGAGTGCGGATGATCTTAGCGCGTTCAATGATGAGCTGCTCGTTCGAGCGATCGCTTCGAGTCGTGTTCCGACTCTCGTCGGGGTGGGGCACGAAATCGATGAGACGCTCGCGGATCTCGCTGCGGACGTGCGAGCGGCAACCCCGAGCAATGCTGCGCAGCTTCTCGTCCCGGATCGTGCAGAGGTGAAGCGTTCGCTCATGAGTTTTGCCACGCGTGTGTCAAATCGGATGGAGCGCGTAGTATCGGAATATGCCCTGCAAACGCAGCGGCTCGTTGAACAAGCAAGCGAGGTAGCGCGAGTGCGTATCGATACATTGCTTCAGGAAGTCGCCACGAAACAGCGAGTGCTCGAGGCATATGATCCGCGTTCGGTGCTTGAGCGGGGCTATGCAATTGTGCGCGGCGTCGTCAGACCGGGCGAGATGATCGTGATTGAGCGCAAAAAAGATAGTATTTCAGCGGAGGTAACACATGTCACAAACAAAGCCAATTAGTGAAAAAATGAGCGAACTTTCTCGCCTGGTCGAGTGGTTTGAGGGTGATGATTTCGAGCTCGAAAAAGCAATTGAACGATACGAAGAAGTCCAGAAACTTGCGAAGGAAATCGAGGCGGATCTCGGAAATCTCAAAAACGAAATCACCGTGGTCGCTCAGAAATTTGATGCCGAATGATCTGGTGGATCATCGTCGGCATCGTGGTACTCGGAGGGTTCGTCGCGTTTACGGGCGCGCCGTACGTCCCGTCGCTGCGCCGCGATATCGAGCGAGCACTTGGCGAATTATACCCGGTCGGGGCGTCTGACACACTCGTTGATATCGGTTCGGGTGATGGCGTGGTGCTGCGTGCGGCGAGTCGTCGCGGTGCGCGCGCTATCGGCTATGAAATCCATCCTCTGCTGGTGTTGATCAGCAAATGGTTGTCGCGGCGTGATGCACGTGTCAGCATACGGTGGAAAAATTTTTGGCGCAGTACGCTACCAGACGAGACGACGATTGTGTATACGTTCGGCGATGGCCGCGATATCGCACGGATGTATGCGTACGTCGAGCGGGAAGCGACGCGGCTTGGCCGAGCGATTTATTTTGTGAGCTACGCATTCACAGTTCCGAGCAAAACGCCCGTGAGACAAATGGGTGCACATTATCTTTACAAAATCCAGGGTTTACAAGAGGTGGCCTGATCGCTATAATCATAAGCATGAAGATGAAACGTAGACTTGAAGCGGGCGCCGTGAAAGCTAGCATTTTTGCGATTATCGCGCTTGTGATTTTGGTATTGGTATTTGGATCATTTGGCATCTGGGCATATGTCAATTACATTGATCAGAAGCAAAATGTCGACGAAAAAATTGACGTCGCGACAGCAGAAGCGGTCAAAAAGAACAGCGAGGACCTCCAGGCGCAATTTGAAGCCAAAGAAAAAGAGCCGATGCGCCAATTTGCTGGCCCGTCAGACTACGGTCGACTGACATTCGACTACCCGAAGACGTGGAGTGTCTACCAGGCGACTGATGTTAGCAAGGGTGGCGGCGTGACGTACGAAGCATATCTGAATCCAATTTCTGTGCCGCCAGTGAGCGATACGCAAAAATTCGCGATTCGTATCAAGATCGAGCAGAAAACGTACGACGAATCAGTAGCTGATTTCAGTGATCAGATCGAGGAGGGTACGCTCAAATCAAGCGTTTATCAGGATGGCTCGCACACGGGTACGCGTCTTGAGGGCAATTTCAACGAAGATATCTACGGTACTGCGATTTTGATGAAAATGCGTGACCGCACGTTGACGATTCGCACCGATGGTGATGTCTTCAAAAACGATTTTGAAGCGCTTCTCAAAACCGTCAAATTCAACGAATAATCTCGCACAACCTGACCCTCCGTGCTACACTAGAAGTAGCTATGGAGGGTCATGTGCGACAATCTGATGATCAGGGTGGTGCCGTCGTGAAGGCGCCTTTTTTTGTGGCGGCGGCTCATGAATTGAAGTCGCCGCTCGCTCTCGTGCGACAGCTCTCGCTCAATATCGAACAGGGAAATCTCTCGGCCAGCGAAATCGCTCGCTATGCTCACCAGATCACACTGACGAGTGAACGTGCGCTCCGAACGACAACCGACCTGACGAAAAATGCGCGACTCGAGGATAGTCTCTTTACACTCGAGCCACTCAACCCCGTTTCGATTTGCGAAGAGGTCGTCGCGGAGGTTCGCCCGCTGTATCAGGCGATGGGGCGTGATATTGTCGTTTCGCCGCGTTCGCGACCACTGCTGGGGCTTGCGAATCGCGAATTGTTGCGGCGAGTGCTGCTGAATTTCGCGGACAATGCACTACACTACGCAGAGAGCGACGAGCCAGTCGTATTGCAGGCGATGGCGCACGGCGATACGATCCGGATTGGTGTGCGCGACAGAGGCCCGGCGATTCCGGTGGACACCTGGCAGTCGCTCACACATTCGCTCGGGGAGCGCCAGCAGCCGCTGCATAGCCGGCCGGCGAGCAGTGGGCTCGGGATTTATCTTGCGCGGCAATTTGCCGAGGCGATGAGCGCGGAAGTCGGGGCGACTCGTCATCGTGACGGTGCAACGTTTTTTGTAGATATCACAGCTTCGATGCAGCTGAGGTTGCTCTAGTGAAATCATCGCGCGTCGTGCTCATCGATGACGACCGGTGGTTTCGGGAACAATTAGCTCGCGTGCTCGAGGGCGCAGCGTACCACGTTTCACAGGCTGCGACAGGGGTCGAAGGCATGCGCGTGATCGACAAAGCCCGCCCCGACGCGATCGTCGTTGACCTCTTCATGCCGGGACCAAATGCACTCGTACTCCTGCATGAATTGCAATCGCACAGCGATCTCGCGCCTATTCCAGTGATCGTCTGTAGCAATAGCGCTGATTCACTCGAGGGCGCGTCGTTTGCAGACTACGGTGTGCGCCGCGTATTCGACAAAACGACGATGCACCCGGCCGATGTTGTCACCGCGCTGAAAAAGGAGGGAGTATGAGCATGGAGCGAACGCGTGCAATTGTCTTGCGCAGGACGAATTATGGCGAAGCAGACCGAATCATAAAATTACTCACTCCACTCGGCCAGCGGAGCGTCATAGCAAAAGGCGTACGTCGCGAAAAGAGTAAACTTGCCGGCGGTATCGAACTTTTTGGGATTAGCGACGTCGTGATTTCGACGGGTCGCGGCGATCTAGGGATTTTGACGAGTGCGCGCCTCGTGCATTTTTATCGGCATATTCTCGAGGACTATGACCGCCTGCAATTTGGCTACGAGGTGATAAATCTGATCACAAAAGCGAGCGAATCGATCGATGAGCCAGAGTGGTACGGTGTGCTGAGTGAGGTGTTCATGGGGCTCGATGCGATGAGCGTGCCGTTTCAACTGACGCAGAGTTGGTTTTATTTGCACTACGCTGAGCTGACGGGTTATGAGTGCAATCTCACTGTCGATGTGACGGGTCAGCCGCTCGATAGCAAAAAAACGTACATGTATGACACGGGTGAACGCGGTCTTCGCCCCGCAGAACAGGGCGATATCAATGCGGATCACATCAAGCTACTGCGCGTGTTGGCGACAAAGCCGATTCAGACGGCGGCGCAGATTGGGGGAGTAGAGGCAATTCTCTCCGATGTATGGCTCCTAGCTCGACAACATGCGGCTGTGTAGGAAGCGCGGTGATATGGACGGGGCCATCGATTTCTTCGGTGAGCGGCTCGGCAGCGATAGCGGCAAGCTCCATGGTGTCGCGAAGTGCGGCACACTGTCCGAGGCGACGCGCGCGCTCTATGCGTAGCGTTTCAAATGCGATGTCGCGGTGAATATTGCCGGTATTGATAATCGTCGAGATATGTTCAAATGTCGTTTCGGCGCGCGTGAGATAGGCGAGTGCGAGTGAAAAATTACCCACAGCATGGTAGCTGTGGGCAGAAGACAAAAATGAATAGCCTTGCTCGAGTTGTTGATTTGGACAATCAAACTCTTCAAACGGTAGTGGGTGAAAACGCTCAGTCATCATCATATTCTGTGATTTTTATTTGAGGTAATCCTACTCAGGAATATAACACAACCACGATCGCCGCGCAAGTGTTTTCTCTGAAAAATTAGTCGATATCTGCGCGGATCGCTTCGGCATATTCGTCGGCTCGGGGATCTTTGACCGCGCCTGCGAGATAGAGAAGCGTAAACACTCCGATACCAATCGCTTCATGCGTCGATCGCCCAGACATACTCGTCATGACTTCTCGTGCGCCCTGGCGAAGCCGTTGTGGCTCCATCGCGAGGTGTGTCAGCCCTAGTCCGAGCAGCGCGTCGCTTGTCGCGATATCAGACTCAGAGTCTGTGAGTTGTGCGAGGTAGCGGTCCTCATCATGTTCGAGTTGTGTGCGAAATCGTTCCATAAATCCCTCCTTGTTTGTGTGTCTTATTGTATCACTGCCGGCACGTATCTAGAGAAAATATGCTATACTATGAACAAATAATTTACCGCCGCGTTGCCAACGCGGAGAAAGGGAGCAATCTCGTGAATGAAGTAAAACTCGAAGACATTGTGAGCCTGGCAAAGCGCCGCGGCTTTATTTTCCAGGGGTCAGATGTGTATGGCGGTCTGTCGGGGACGTGGGACTACGGTCCGCTCGGCGTCGCGCTGAAGCGCAATATCATGGCGCTCTGGTGGAAAATGTTCGTCGACCAGCGTGATGACATGTATGGTGTCGACGCGGCGATTCTGATGAACCAAAAAGTTTGGCAGGCCAGTGGACATGTCGATACGTTCACCGATCCGCTCGTCGAATGTAGTAATTGTCATGGCAGATTCCGCGCAGACAAACTCGACGATCCGAACAAATGCCCGGCTTGCGGCAAAACAGGGACATTTGGCGAAGCAAAACAGTTCAACATGATGTTCAAAACGCATGTCGGACCAGTGCACGATGACGCGTCGATCAGTTACCTCCGCCCCGAAACAG
>CAZYRC010000031.1:0-7905 GCA_964649505.1 uncultured Candidatus Saccharibacteria bacterium | reverse complement strand
ACCTCGTGATGGCAGCATGCGGTGACTACCCGACGAAGGAAACCATGGCAGCGATCGACATTATCAAAACCGAACGTCCAGAGGTCAAAATTCGCTGCGTCAACATTTCGAGCCTCACTACTATGGGCTTTGGTACGCTGAGCAATACTGCCGACCAAAAATATTTCGATCACATCTTCACAGAGGACAAACCAGTCATTCTGAATTTTCACGGCTATCCGCAGACGATCAAATCAATCCTATTTAATTACGCAGTCGACAGCACACGATTCGACGTGCGCGGCTACAAAGAAATCGGTTCGACGACCACGCCATTTGACATGCACGTACGCAACGAAACGAGTCGTTATGATCTCGCGATCGCAGCATTTCGCCAGCTTGGCCATGACGGCGTCGTACCCATCCAAGAAGCCGAACATCTCGCTGCGAAATACCGCCAAAAAATCGCTGACAACACCGCCTATATCATTGCAAACGGCATCGACCTGCCAGAACTAGACGCGTGGGTCTGGCCTGCGGCGCGCGGTCAAGCCGTCGTCGAAGAGGAAGCCTGGCACGGCCAGACAAATTAGGAGCAACAGGGGTGGTATTGATCTTAGTCGCAAATCCGGGGAGCAGCAGTCGCAAATTCGCGCTGTATGATGACGCGCTGAATGAACTCGCGCGTCTCCATGTCGAAATGTCCGACGATCATCTCGTCGGCACCCTTCACGCGGCAGGGAAGTCTCGCGAAATTCCGCTCGAATTTCAGGAGCTTGCCGACGCCGGCGCGCACATTGGCGAGATTTTTCACCGCGAGCATTTGATCGAGGATGACCAGCAGATCACAGATATCGGCCTGCGTATCGTCGCGCCGGGCGAATATTTCATGCACAACCGCGTCATCAACGACGAAGTCATCGGCAAGCTCCACGAAACTGAGGAACTCGCACCACTTCACATCTCGGCAACGCTCCACGAACTCGAGCTTCTGCGCCAAACCTACCCAGACGCCACCGTCGTCGGCGTAAGCGACAGCGCATTTCACCGCACGAAACCAAATTACGCTTGGAATTACGCGATCGACATCCACGACGCCGACCGATTCGACATCAAACGCTTCGGCTACCATGGCATCTCTGTTCAGAGTGCGATCACGAGCCTATGGAATGCCGGCAAATTGCCGCCAAAAGTCGTCGTTTGTCACCTCGGCAGCGGCTCGTCCGTCTCGGCGGTATTTCACGGCCGCAGCATCGACACGACGATGGGCTTCACGCCAAACGAAGGTGTCGTCATGTCCACGCGTAGCGGCAGCATGAGCCCAGACGCCGCAAAAGCCCTCCGTACACGCCTCGGTATGGAATACACCGAGCTCGACCGCTATCTCAATACCAAAAGTGGTCTTCTCGGTATCGGTGGCTCAAGCGACATCCGCGAACTCATCGAGCGCGAAAAAAACGGTGACCACATGGCGCATCTCGCACTCACAACGCTCGTCCATAGCATTCACAAAGCCGTTGGCAGCATGATCGTCGCGATGAACGGCTGCGATCTGCTCGTTTTCACCGGGACAGTAGGGGAGCGATCGGCGATTTTGCGCAAACGTATCGTTGCGCATCTCGAATTTCTTGATTTTATCCTCGATGGAGACGTCAATGACGAAACCACCGCGCCCGAAGTGCTCACTATCATCAGCCAAAAAGCCAAATCTCGTCCAATCATTGTCATTCCGACCGACGAATCGCGCGAAATCGCAAAAATCGTCGCCAAACACAACGATGAGTGATATACTCTAGCAGAGAAACAACCATAACCAAAAACTAGTATGCCCACTCTCTATACCTGGCTCCATGACCTTATCGGTTCGCACAAAAAAATTGACCCAAATGCCCAGCGCGAAGCAAACATCCACCAGGCGCGCACACACTACTCGCGGTTCGGACGAGCTGTTCGCGTGCTCGGTCCAGGTGTCGTGACAGGGGCGGCGGACGACGACCCAAGTGGTATCGCGACATATAGCCAGGCCGGCGCGATTTATGGCTACAAGCTTTTGTGGCTATTTCCGATCATGTTTCCGCTACTGCTCGCAGTGCAAGAATCTTGTGCACGCATCGGCGCCGTGACAGGCGACGGACTCGCGGCGATTCTCAAAAAACACTATTCGCGCAAACTTCTGATCTCGGCAGTGATCCTCGTCGTCGTGGCAAACGTCGTCAATATCGGCTCGGATCTCGCGGCGATGGCGGCGACAACGCAATTGATTTTTCCGTCGCTCCCTGGCACAGGACTCGCCGTGATGTTTGCGCTTGTCTGTGTGGCGTTGCAAATTTTCGTCCCGTACCGCCAGTATGCTCGCGTCCTCAAATGGCTCGCGATCGCACTTTTTGCGTACCCGGTCACGTCATTTATGGTCGTTCAAGATTGGGGATTAGTGCTCACAAGTACGCTCACACCGCACCTCGAATTCAATCGTGACATGATCTACCTCATCGTGGGCATTCTCGGTACTACTATCAGCCCGTACCTCTTTTTTTGGAACACGAGCGAAGTTGTGGAAGATGAAGTCAAAGAAAAACGCATCAAAACATCGTCAGGACTTGGTACGCCGCGCATCTCCAAATCGTTCATCCGTAAAATCCGCCTCGACAACATTGCCGGCATGAGCCTCGCCAGCATCAGTGCATGGTTCATCGTGGTAGCATGCGCCGCGGCGCTTCACACTCATGGCATCACGCACATTGAAAACGCCAATGACGCTGCAGCGGCACTCGAGCCACTCGTCCAAGGATTTCCGCACGCTGGCCTAATCGCAAAACTCCTCTTCAGCGTCGGCATCATCGGCATCGGCCTGCTCGCCGTGCCAGTCCTTGCGGGTAGCTCGAGCTACGCAATTTCTGAAGCGCTCGGACTCAAAGAAGGTTTGTACCGCAAATTCCGCCAGGCCCAAGGTTTTTATGGTATCATCGCGCTTGCGACAGTAGCGGGGCTTGTCATCAATTTCGTCGGCATCGATCCGATCCAAGCGTTAATCTTTACAGCTGTGTTCAATGCCGTTGCCAGCGTTCCGCTTCTTTTCATGATCTGGCGCGTCGGCAACAACCGCGAAGTCATGGGCGACTATCACAATTCACGCTGGAGCAACGTCGGTATCCTCGCCTCGTTTATCCTGATGGCCGTCGCAACGGTCGTACTGATTTGTAGTTTGGTACTGAAATAATTTAGCGACGATCGCGCTTAAAAGAAGAGGCGATCCGGCCAAGCGCACCGCGAATGGTCAGCGCCTGCATAGCTGCCGCCTTTTCACGCATCTGTCGATCACGTTCGATCACAGCAATTGCCTCAGCTTTTTCGCGGTTAAAGTAGGCTCCGATAATATCAATATCAGAAGAACTTATCGCAGCGCGCCGCTCCTCGTCCGTCAAATCATCATTATTTTCAATTGCATTGAGAAGCGCTTTTCCTCGAGATTCACGGAATTCTCTTTGGCGCTCCACTTCATCCGCAAGCATTTCCGGGTACGTGGTGCCTTTGTATGTGTCAATTCGTCGTCGTGACACTGATTCCATAGTCCATCCTCCTGTTTAGCTCTTTTATAGTACCAAGATTTGCTACAATAATAAAGATGAAACAACCCCAATACACCACACTTACACTTGAGAAAATCGTCGGCGGCGGCCAAACCCTCGGCACGCTCGAAGATGGGCGCAAGGCGTTTGTATGGGGCGGGCTCCCCGGCGAAACCGTCACGATCCGCATCACAAAGAAAAAGTCCCACTTCGTCGAGGGTGTCGTCAGTGACGTCGCGGTCGCATCGCCCGAGCGCGTCGCGCCACTCGACCCGGCGAGCTATCTCAGCACCAGCCCGTGGCAGATCATGACATTTGACGCAGAGCAGCACTACAAGGCCGCACTCATCGAGGAAGCCTTCGAACTTCATAACATCGTCCTGCCAGACCCAATCGACGTATACACGGATGGGGAGACATCACACTACCGCAACAAGGTCGAATTTAGTTGGTTCGGCTCGAAGAAACCGACAAACATCGATCATGCTAAGCGGGTGGTGCGAGAATCCGAGCATCAAGAAGAATCTGCGGAGCAGATTTTCACAGATGCTGAATCGCAGCGACAGGACCCGAGTCTAGCGACCGACGTAGAGAGACCGGAGGCCGAACGTACGACGGGGGCGGGGAGTGCAGACGATATGCTCGATCTCGCATTTTTTATGCGTGGCAGCAAAGGCAAAATTCCTGTCGACCAGTGCTCGCTCCTCCCCGAACCGATGATGCGCCTCGCGCTCGCAATTCGCGATCTACTACAGACAAAACCTCTCACCGCACGCAATCTCAAAACCCTCCTCATCCGCAGCGACCAGCAGGGAAATTGCGTCTGGCAACTCTACCTCAAAGACGAACTACCCGACATCATCACCCCAGCCGAAGCTGCAGCACTACCAGCCAGCGGCGGCGAACTCATCTACAGTGACCCTCGCAGTCCCGCCAGCCGCATCACCAAACGCCTCGCTGCATTTGGTGACGTCGTCCTCACCGACACCGTACTCAACGTGCCATTCCGCTACGCGACCGAAGGATTCTTCCAGGTCAATATCCCGGTCTACGAGCAAGCGCTGCGCGATATGAAAGAATGGGTACAAACGGCGGCCTACTCTGGAGAAGCGGGCATGAGTAAACTATCGGGGAGTCTTCTCGATCTCTACAGCGGTGTAGGCAGTATTGGCCTCACCATCGGTGACGACAACGTCACGCTCGTCGAAATCAATGAAGACGCTGTGCGCGAAATGAAGCGCAACATCACCGCTCTCGGCCGCGAAACATCCGCACGCGCAGTCCTCGCACCAAGCGAAAAAGCCCTCGACCACATCACCCCCGACGCCCTCATCATTGTCGACCCGCCGCGCGCCGGCCTCCACGCCGACGTCATTGCAAAACTCCTCGAAACCCGCCCCGAACGTATCCTCTACCTCAGTTGCAACCCCGTCACACAAGCGCGAGATGTTGCGCTCCTCGGCGAAATCTACGGCGTCCGCGCACACCGCGGCTACAATTTTTTCCCGCGCACGCCACACATCGAGCACCTCGTTATTCTCGACCGCAAACCATAAGCGCTATGATACAATAGAAGCATGAACCGTCGTCGCGGATTTACTATCGTCGAACTCGCCGTCGTTGTTGTTGTTATCGGCATCCTCGCATCACTTGTCTATGCGGGATTTGCGCGCGTCCAAGCCGGCGCTCGCGACGACAAACGCAAAAGCGACGCAATCACTCTGCGCACCGCAATCGAGCATTATGCCGCCGACAACGGCGAACCACCGTGGCCCGCAACAGGATACACCGCCGGCACGGCCTACGATATCGCCATACTCGCACCGCTCCTCGTCCCAAAATACATCAGCGAAATCCCGAAACCACCCCGTGACAATCCATATTCATACTATCGCTACGTCATCAACACCGACCAAACAAAAGTTAGCTGGGCAATCGAAATCCGCAACGAGACAAAACCGACCTGCAAAGTCGGGCGCAACTTTTATCCGGGCTGGTACTCAAATGCACCCGCTTGTGATTTCTAGCTCGTTTTGATACGACGATACGCAAACTTCGCCGCCGGTCGCCAGCCGCGGTGAGCGTCATGATCCGCACAATAAATCGTACCGTCACGCACCTCACTCACGAGCACGAGCGCCGGGCAATATGGTGCCAATGTCCGATAAAATACCAAATCCTGCGCCGTCACATCCTTGCGGCCAGGAAAAACGTCATTGAATTTCTCGGCGCCAATTTCGTCAAAATAATGTGGCTGACCCTTTGGTGGCATGTACAATTCTGCTTTGAGCCCCATGCGTGTCATGATTTTTTTGACGTCACCAAGAAGCAAACGCGCCGGACCGTAGATGTAGCACAGTAACTGTTTTTTCTTTGTCAAAAACACCGTTGCACGAGCACCATGCCCGACCTCAACGCCACGGACGATGACCTTGTCGACTTCAAACGCAAAACCAAAACGTTCTTTTGCTGCGCTCTCGAGAGCCATGTCATCGTACATTTCGTCATTCATTACAGCTATCATACACTTTTTTGTCAATTTTTGCGAGCCTTCGCGAGAGCCGGGAATCGCGCTATACTATAAGAATGGATTTTCAAACACGCTACGAGCATCTCAACCCCGCACAGCAAAAAGCCGTCGATACGATTTTTGGTCCACTCATCGTGATCGCGGGTCCGGGGACAGGCAAGACCGAGCTGCTCAGCATGCGCGTGGCAAATATTCTTCGTAGTACAGACACGTCGCCCGAATCAATCCTATGTTTGACATTTACCGACAGCGGCGCAACGGCGATGCGCGCACGACTTGCGAGCATCATCGGGCCCGATGCGTACAAAGTTGCGATCCAGACATTTCATAGTTTTGGCAGCGAAGTGATCAATCAACACCGTGAATTTTTCTATCGTGGCGCCCAGTACAAACCAGCCGACGAACTCGCGCAGTACGAAATTATGACGCAACTTTTTGACGAGTTGCCCTACGACAGCCCACTTGCCAGCAAAAACAACGGTGAATACACGCACCTGCGAGACGCGTTGCGCTCGATCAGCGAACTCAAACAAGCTGGTCTAACAAGTGACGAATTGTTGATGGTCCTCAATGAAAACGACCGCACGCTCGACGCACTCGAAGCCGACCTCGACGCAGTATTCCAAAACCGCATTCATATTTCGATGTGCGAACCACTATCAGTCGTCGCACAAAAAGCCGCGAGCTTGCCAATCGGGAAATTACCGCCCGCTATCGCGGCTCTCAGTGCAGAACTTTCACTCTCACTCGCGCACGCGATCGACGCAGCGACTGATTCAGGCAAAACAAACAAAATCACAGAGTGGCGCAACACCTGGCTTGCGCAAGATTCGCACAAAAAATACGTATTCAAAGACCGCGCCCGACACGCCAAACTGCGCGTCGTCGCACACCTGTACTTCAGCTATCTCTCGCGTATGGATCAGGCAGGTCTGTATGACTACGACGATATGATCCTTGGCGTCGTGCACGCGATGGAGCTCAACCCCGAGCTCATGTACAACCTGCAGGAAGCCTACCAGTACGTTCTTGTCGACGAGTTCCAGGACACCAACCTCGCGCAGCTCAGAATCCTTTTCAACCTCGCGACGATCGCGCACGGCGACGCGCCGAATGTGATGGTAGTGGGGGACGACGATCAGGCGATCTATAGTTTCCAGGGTGCTGATGTCAACAATATTCACCGTTTCCGAACGCAATTTCCTGACTACCAAAGCGTCGTGCTCACCGAAAATTATCGCTCGGCGCAAATTATCCTTGACCATGCACGCGAAGTCATCACGCAGGCAACCGGTCGTCTCGAAGACTCAATGGAAATCGACAAACGACTCCATGCGCAACCCGACGCGCCAAAAGGTTCCGTCGAACTCATCGCAACAAAAACGCGTACCGACGAATTATCGTGGGTCAGCGATTCGATCGCCAAACAAATCGCGTCCGGTGCCGATCCGCGCTCGATCGTCGTGCTCGCGCGCCAACACGCCGAGCTCGTCGAATTGTTGCCGTACCTTCACCATCACAACATTCGCGTCAATTACGAACGCCGCGACAACGTCCTCGATCTCGAACCGATCCAGACACTCGAACTTTTTGCGCGGGTTGTCGTGGCACTGGCTGACGGCGAACACGAACTTGCGGATAGCCTGCTGCCGCAGCTCGTATCACACCCGAGTTTTGGGTTTTCTGCCGAAGAAATTTGGCGCCTCAGCCTCACCGCGCATCGCAATCATCTCGCGTGGAGCGAAGCTATGCTCGTCAACGAAACATTCAAACCCCTCGCACTCTGGCTACTCGATTGTGCGCGTCGCGTGCCACACGATTCGCTCGAAA
>CAZYRC010000030.1:0-8219 GCA_964649505.1 uncultured Candidatus Saccharibacteria bacterium | reverse complement strand
CCGACGCGACCTCTGAGCTGGTGGAGCTGAGCGAGGCCAAATCGATCGGCGTCTTCGATCATCATGCAGGTTGCATTTGGCACGTCGACGCCCACTTCGACGACGGTCGTGCTGACGAGGATATCGTATTTTTTGTCTTTGAAATCCTGCATGACAGCTTCTTTTTCGCTCGGCTTCATTTTGCCGTGGAGCAGCCCGATTTTTCGGTGGCCAAAGACGGAATTTTTGAGTTTTTTGTACTCGGCTTCGACACTTTTGACGTCATTTTCGGGGTTGTCTGCGATCAAACTACAGATGACGTATGCTTGGCGACCGGCTGCGATCTCTGCGTCGAGGTCGGCGTAGGTTTTGTCGCGGGAGACGGGCGAAATGATTTTTGTGATGATCGGTTTACGATTTGCGGGTTTTTCGTTGAGCACCGAGACATCGAGCTCGCCGTATACTGTCAGAGCCAGACTACGCGGAATTGGGGTTGCGGTCATACTGAGCAGATGGGGCAAGACGCCTGCTTTTGAGAGTAATTTCTGGCGCTGATCCACCCCGAACCGATGCTGCTCGTCGATCACGACAAACCCGAGTTTTTTGAACGTGACTTTGTCCTGAATCACAGCGTGTGTGCCGACGACTACGTCGACGTCACCGCTGGCGATCTGTTCGTACAGCGTCGTGCGGGCTTTGCCTTTGACGCTCCCGATCAGCAAGCCGACTTTGACGCCAAATGGACGCAGGAGTGTGTCGAGCGTCTCTGCGTGCTGCCGCGCAAGAATTTCAGTCGGCGCCATGAGGGCGGTCTGGTAGCCGTGACTCGCAGCTTGACGCGCCGCGAGGCCCGCCACCACTGTCTTGCCCGAGCCGACATCGCCCTGAAGCAGTCGGTTCATCGGCACTTTTCGCTCAAAATCCTGCAAAATATCCCAGGCGGCACGTTTTTGCGCGCCGGTGAGGGCAAACGGCAATTTCTCGACAAATGCGCGCACCGTATCGACCTCAAATGGGATATGGTACCCCCGTAATTTCTGATTTTCGAGACGATTAAGCTGGCTCGCGAGCAGCAGCTCAAATAATTCCTCGAATGCCAGCCGCTCGCGCGCCTGCGTCACCTCCTCGACCGTGCGCGGAAAATGCATGGCGCTGATCGCGTCGGCGCGACTCATGAGTTTTTCGGACGCGACGACGCTTTCTGGAAGCGTCTCAGGCAGAACGCTCATCAGCGGTCGCAGCGTCTCGAGAACCTTGCGCACGACCTGACTTTTGAGCCCGTGCACGGCGTGATACACCGGCAGCAGGCGCTCAGCCTGGACGGGCAGTTCCTTGGCGGTTTCGGCGCTGGGATTGGTCAGCTGGTAGCGGCCGTAATTGTACTCAAACGTTCCGCTGAAATAAAATTCATCATCACTGCCGCCAAGCTGCTGCGTGCGATACGGCTGATTAAACCACACGGCGTTGAGCTTGCCGCTGTCATCTGCGAGGACCGCCGTCGTCAGGCGGAGTCCGCGGCGCACTGGGCGCGTCGAAATCTTTTCGCAGCGAGCTTTGATCGTGACTTTGCCCGGCTGCAGATCAGCAATCCGCGTGACATGCGTGAAATCCTCGTGGCGCATCGGCAAAAACGTCAGCACATCGCCGACCGTCTCGAGCCCCGCCGCGCGCAATTGCTCCGCGGTCTTTGGCCCGACCCCTTTGACCTGGTCTAGTTTTGTTGAGAGATTCACTCTCTCTATGATACACCGAGATGACGGAGCGTTGCAGAGGGTGCTTGAATCGCCCACCATGCTTATGCGCAGCAGAAACGTGATTTTTGCTACGATCGTTCGATCAAACCGTGCAACGATGACACGCTGTACGAGTGGAATAAAGCTCATCCAGACGACTCATTTGCGTTTAAATCGAATGATGAAATCGGCAAATTGTCTGGTGTATAAGTTATATATATTTTAATCTTGGACTAATTATTCGGTAACGCTGAGGATGCCTTCGATTGCATAGGCGGTATCCTGCCAGCCGCCGACCGAGATGCAGTCAATTCCCATTTCTTCAACAGGGTAATCATTGCCACCAGGTACGATTTTGTCGCCCATAAAGAGAATGTCATCTTTGCTAAAGCCCGTCTCTTTCATCAGCTTTTCCATGCCATAGGCTTTGTCGACACCCGGTTTTGTTACGTCGATCGATGTCGCGCCGGCTGCGCGCACGCTAAATTCAGGGATTTTTGCCGCAACGATGTCGCGAATAATCAATTTTTTCGAGCTGTCCGGATCCCACTCTTCCTTGATGCGAACACCCTCTTCGCCGAGTTCAGCGACAATTTCCTGACCGAGGATAGATAGTGTAATCTGACTGTCGCGGTCTTCGATCGTCTCGCCGTATGTTTTTGTCACCTCGAAACCTGACTCTTTAAGACCTTCGTCAAGTGCGGTAATAATTTTTTTCTTTTCCTGAGGAGTGAAGTCCTCGGCATAGCGAAGTTTCCAGTCGCCTTTTTCGAACCGATAGTACCGAGTGCCACTCGTTGGCATCAGATGAAGGCGCTCAAGACTGTCTGGCTCAGTAGTAATCTGAGTCAAAAATTGTCGCTGAAAAAGCTCATATTTGCCACCAGAGATCACGCAGACATGATATTTAGCCAGAAGGCGGTCGAACAATCCAACCATACGAGGGTCGAAGTGCGATTTACTCGGGGCGAGCGTACCGTCTAGGTCAAATGCAATAAGTTTTTTCATATTCCTCCTTGTTATGATTCTATCGTACCAGAATAAACGCGTTTTTGCCTTTTTTGACTAAACTTGTCTCTGTAATTTCGTGATCTGCACTGATTTTTTGACCATTTACACTGATGGCGTTGCCAGCGATCAAGCGTCGGGCCTCGCCATTGCTCGCGCAGACACCACTCTCGGTGAGGGCGCTGACGACGCTTTGATGCGCGACGGTTGGGATTTCGGCGGCAAGCGCGTCGAGGTCGAGGTCGGAAAGCGTCGAAACTTGCTCGCCAGCGAAAAGCACACTCGTGACGCGTTCGACAGATTCGCGGCGCTCGCGACCATGAACAAGATCGGTTGCCTCGCGGGCGAGGGTTTTTTGGAGCGCACGCTCTCCGGGGTTTTCGCGATGATTTGCGATCAGCGCCTCGACGGTTTCGCGGTCGAGCAATGTATAGATTTTGACCATATCCTCGGCTGTTTCATCGTCGACGTTGAGCCAAAATTGGTAGAATTTGTACGGACTGGTCTTCGCAGGATCGAGCCAAATCGCGCCGCCTTCACTTTTGCCGAATTTGACGCCAGTTTGTTTGTTGATCACGAGTGGGGCGGTGAAAACATGTGCTTCGACGCCCTCGAGTTTGCGGATGAGACTGACGCCCGTGACGCTGTTGCCCCACTGGTCAGCGCCGGCGAGCTGCAAGGTTGCACCTTTTTCGCGGTAGAGGTGGAGGAAATCATAACCCTGAATGAGTGCGTAGCTAAATTCACCGTAGCTGATACCGCTGCCGCCTTCGCCGATGCGTGATTGGATAAATTCACGGTCGAGCAGCTGCGTCATACTAACGTGTTTGCCAATCGAGTGGAGAAATTCGATGTAGCCCATGTCACGGAACCAATCGGCGTTATCCACAATTTCGAATTCTTTGCCATCAAAAATCGTGCGGAATTGCGCAGCAAGCCCCTCGACATTGCGCGCGACGACGTCAGCGTCGCGCAGGTCACGCTCTTGTTTCTTGCCGTCTGGATCACCGATCATCCCGGTCGCACCACCGACGAGCAAAATCGCTTTGTAGCCGTGGTCGATAAAATGTCGCACCATCATCGCCGCCGCGAAATTGCCAATCGTCATACTCTCGGCACTCGGGTCGACGCCCCAATAGAAAGTACGAGTCTCACGGTCTAGTTCGGTAATATCGGCGAACGTCGTCTGGTTGACAAATCCGCGCCACGCCAGTTCTTCGCTGAGCGTCATAGAAAACTCTCCTTTCTTTATTTACTAGTGTTATCGTAGCACAAAACATCTAGCGCACGCAAAAAAATAGTGCTATCATATAGAGTAATATTGCTTATGGGAAAATTGTAAAGTGGTCAAATCAAAGAAACCATCACGAAGTGTCAGTGTGTACTCAAATCTCGCCGCAAAGCGCCGCGTGAAAAAGGACACCAAAGCACGCAAAAAAGCCGAATACCTCGCAACACTACCAAAACATCCGCTCAAACGCCTCGCATATCGAATGCACCCGAAACGCCTCGCGAAGTTCTGGTTCTCTAAACGCGGGCTCGTGACGCTACTGAAGGCCGCGGGCGTGTTTGCGATCATATGTATCCTCTTTATTTTGGCGCTTTTTGCCTACTACCGCAAAGACCTCGACCAAATCAACCCAAATACACTGGCCCAGCGAGTGCGTTCAACTGTGACGACGTACTATGACCGCAACGACAAAGTTCTCTGGGAAGACAAAGGTTCAGGCGACTATACTCTGGTCGTAGACCCAAAAACGATTTCGTCGTGCATGGGCAAAGCAACCGTCGCGATCGAGGACAAGGATTTCTATAATCACGGCGGCGTGAGTTTCAACGGCATCATCCGTGCGGCGCTCTCGAACTCCCAGGGAAATGCGACCCAAGGTGGCTCGACACTGACCCAGCAGCTTGTCAAAAAAGTATTTTTCACCGATGAAGAAGCCTCCGAGCGTGGTATCCGCGGTATCCCGCGCAAGATCAAAGAAATGATTCTCGCGGTCGAAGTCGAGCGAATGTACACCAAGGAGCAAATCCTCGGCCTCTATCTCAATGAATCGCCGTACGGTGGACGCCGCAACGGTGTCGAATCGGCTGCGCGGACGTATTTTGACAAATCATCAAAAGATTTGACGCTGCCTGAGTGCTCGCTGCTCGCCGCAATCCCAAATAACCCCTCAGTGTACAACCCATATAATACCGCCGGCCACGACGCGCTCATCGAGCGTCAACACAAGGTGCTCGACAATATGGTCGATATGCGCTATATCACAAAAGAAGAAGCTGAGGCTGCCAAAAAAGTCGCGATTCTCGATACACTCAAACCACTTGCCGATCAGCTCGAAGGTATCAAAGCGCCGCATTTCGTGCTGATGGTGCGCCAACAACTCGAAGAAGAGCTCGGCAAAACGGTCGTCGGCGAAGGTGGACTCAAGGTCAAAACAACGCTCGACATCGATGTCCAGACTCGTCTCGAACAAAGCATGACACAGATGTTTGATGGTACAATGACCGACCGCAACTGTGGCTACCGCAACTGTGCATCCTACGCCGGCTTTTCAAATGGCGCGGCAGGCATCGAGGATACCAAGACCGGTCAGCTCGTCGCCCTCGTCGGGAGCCGCGATTTCCGCTACCCAGGATTTGGTCAGGACAACGCTGCGACCGGATATATTCAGCCAGGCTCATCGATCAAACCACTCGTCTACGCACAACTCTTCCAAAACCAAGGCCAAGGCAAAACCCAATACGGTAGTGGTTCGATCCTCTCTGACACATCGACAACATTTCCTCAAGCGCCAGGCTGGAAGCCGCAAAACGCCGATGGAAAATTCCAGGGCAATATCAACATTCGCCAAGCGCTCGACCGCTCGCGCAACCTCCCAGCTATCAAAGCAATGGCCGTAAATGAGTCAAACAATCCAGGTAGTACCTGGGCAACGATCCGCGCGATGGGCGATAAAAACTACTGTACGCAAGGTGCCGATGCTCAGGCTGGCCTTTCGAGCGCGATCGGTGGTTGCGGTACGCGCCTCACCGACCACCTCAATGCCATCGCATCACTCGGTCGACAAGGCGCATACGTCCCACAGACAACAGTGCTCAAGGTCACAAATTCTTCTGGACAGACGCTGAAAGAATACAAAGCTCAGAGCAAACAAGTCATCGATCCACAATCTGCCTACATCGTCAGCGACATCCTCGCGGATGGCAAAGCACGCGCTGGGCTCGGCTGGAACCAAGATTACATGCTGAAAATGAACGAAATCGGTGCAAAAGTTGCGGTCAAAACCGGTACGTCAAACGGTCAGATCGGCAGCCGCGTCGTGCCGAAAGACATCTGGACTGTCGCCTACACGCCGACACTTTCGATGGCTGTTTGGCTCGGTAATCCAGATACCACGCCGCTGACTCAGGGAAACTCACTCATCCCGGCGCTCTTCCTCGACCGAACGCTCGCCGACGTAACCAAGATGTACGTCGAACAAGGCAAAGCGCAATTTAGCGACTGGTACACTGCGCCGTCTGGCATCCAAAAGATCAACAACGAGCTCTATCCGTCGTATTACAACAAAGCGCAGGCGCAGACGAATGCCAAAATGGTATTTGACAAAGTCTCAAAGAAAAAAGCGACCAACTGTACCCCAGAATCGGCGAAAATCGAAGTTTCCGTCACCAAAGTTACCGACCCGATCTCGAAGCAAGAGATCATCACGGCAAGCGACGGCTACGACGCAACCAAAGATGACGACGCACACCTCTGTGAGGATGCCAAACCTACAGCGAGCATCAGCAGTGAGGGCAGCGGCGTTTCGATCACCTACACACACGGTCGCTACCCACTTCAATCAGTCGAAGTCCGCTCCGGCGACAAGGTCGTTGCGAGCCGACAGGTCTCGAGCGATGGCAGCTGGAAACTTTCGAAAAAAGATCTCGAAGCAGCCTCCGCCGGCGCGCTGACCGTCACCGTGACTGATACGGCGTATTACACAGCATCTTCGTCGACGAATTATCAACCCTAGTTTCTACGCGAATATACTATATCACCCGCTCGGAATGCGGGTGATATTTGTTACGGCGCGAAGGTTATTGGTTGTTTACGAGGGCGATCAGATCAGCTTCGTGGTCGTTGCGGCGGCGCGAATTGCGCTGGGGGCGGATTTGGCGCTTTGGTGCATTTGCCTGCTCGTTCGAGGCAGATTTGTGTTGTTTTTGAGCATGAGGTTGCTCTTTTTCTGCAGACTGCTGTTGCGATTTCTGAGCAGGTTTTTGCTCCTGTGAGCGCTTTTGCGTGCGAGGTGAAGCATGATAGACGGTGCGAGAAGGCTTGGCTTTTGGCTCTGGTTCGGCCGCACGAGTAGGCTCTGACTCCTGGTGGTCGGCTTTTTTCACGACAGCTTTTTCGCGACGCGTGATGGGTGCACGACCCGAAGAGCGCGGTTTTTTCTCTGATGATTTCACCGTGTCTGGCTCAGCGAGCTTGGCAAACATCATTTTGCCAGCTGCGGTCTGTAGTGAACGCACGACCTCAATGAGAACTGACTGACCGATGTGCGAGCGGGCATGCTCGACGACGACCATCGTACCATCTGGGAGGTGCCCGACCGCCTGATGCGAATCAGAGCCTTTGCCAGTGAGCTCGATCATCATGCGCTCGCCCGGCAGATACGCCATACGCAAACTTTGCGCGAGCTCATTGATATTGAGCACCGTGATACCTTCGACCACCGCGACTTTGTTGAGGTTGTAGTCAAGCGTGCAGATGACGGCAGCGTGTGCTTTTGCGAGCGAAAGTAGTCGCTCATCGACACCTTCTTCGGCTTTTGATCCGTCTTGCAAAATTTCGACGGCGACCGTCTCCATCTTTTGCAATTCGTTCACGATATCGAGGCCAGCGCGAGCACGAGAACGCTTTTCAGCATCGGCATGGTCTGCGAGAAATTGCAATTCACCGATGACGCTTCGCGGCACGACGAGCGTCCCACCGATAAATCCAGTCGCCGCGATCCCTGTGATCCGACCATCCATCAGTACGGACGTGTCGACCAAAATCGCGCGGTCTTTTGTTTTGATTGCGGTTTTTGGCAGCCTAGCAAGAAGGTATGTCACCTCACCCAAAATCAACAGCGTCACCGCGAGAAAAATAATATCTTTTGTTTCCATATGTTCCTTTCTATCGCGCGAATTGCTATTTCAAATAGTCGATCAACGCGGCGCGTACATCTCGTACGCCTTTGATAAATGAATTCTTTTTACCGCTTGTTTGCGGCGCAATTGCCTGGGTAAACCCCAGTTTTTTGGCCTCGGCGACACGTTTGTCCGCTGCCATGGCCGAACGCACTTCACCCCCGAGCCCGACTTCGCCAAACACCACGAGCTCGTCCTGGAGCTTACGTCCTGCCGCAGCGCTCGCAATCGCCATCACTACTGCGAGATCCGCGGCCGGATCAGCAAGTTTGAGACCTCCCACGACATTGATATAGATGTCTTTGTCCGATA
>CAZYRC010000029.1:372-8663 GCA_964649505.1 uncultured Candidatus Saccharibacteria bacterium | reverse complement strand
GCTATCGCGGCGTACTGATGGCGCTCGCGTGTTTGCGTAGTGACGTTTCGCGCAGAAATTAGCGCAACAAAGTCTTAGGTAGTATAGCATTTTGTACCTATAAAATCCAGGGGCATCACCAAGAAGTAAAGAATGTGTTTATGGTATAATACAACTAATGAACAAGGGTGGTGATAGGCTACGTGAAAAGTGCGCCGTGGTCGGTGTATCGCTTGAGCACAGTGGCGTTGATGCTGCGCAGCTAGCGGCAACATCGCTGTTTGCGCTGCAACACCGCGGAGTAGAGGGCTCGGGCATTGTGGCAACCGATGGCGGCCAGCTCAGCACGATTCGCCGACCAGGTATGGTGCGAGATGTGTTTCGAGACGAGGATATACAACGACTATCCGGATCAATTGCTGTTGGGCACAACCGCTACTCTACGAATGGCGGCCGCGATGCCCACCTGCAGCCGGTGGTGAGTGATGCGATCGGCTTTGCTCTGGCGCATAATGGCAATATTCCCGATACCGGCAGTCTCGAGGCGTATCTTGAAAAGCGCGGCTACGTCACTGGCCAGTATAACGACTCGGAACTACTAGGTAACACGATCGCGAGCAAGCTGCACGGCGGGCGAGATTTCGAACAAGCGCTCCGCGAGGCGGCTGAGCATGCGGTGGGAGCGTCTGCGTGCGTAGCAACCCATGGCGGGATTTTGGCCGGCTTTCGTGACCCGCATGGCATACGCCCGCTAGAACTAGGGCAACTAGAGGGCGGTATAGTGCTGGCGAGCGAAACGTGTGCACTCGATACGATAGGCGCTGAACATGTGCGCTCGGTAGACCCTGGTGAGCTGGTGCTTATCAGTGACGGCAGGCTGATGCAGAGTGTTCAATTCGCGGAGCCGAGCCTGCACTCAGATGTATTCGAGCTCGTGTATTTTGCGCGGCACGATAGTGTGATGCGCGGTCAGCGAGTCGACGCGGTGCGGCGGCGCTTTGGTCAAGCGCTTGCTGCAAGCCATGCGCCAGCTGACTATTCGGCGGACACCATGCTAGTGACGGCCGTACCCGATACGTCGGTGTCTGCTGCTGAAGCATACGCCGAGGCACTTGGTGTGCCCTACCGCTCGGCAATTATTAAAAATCGCTATATTGGGCGAACATTTATGCAGCCAACGCAAACATCTCGCCAAAGCAATCTACGCCTGAAGCACACCATGATACCCGAACTTGTGCAGGGTAAGGATGTGGTGATGATTGATGATTCGATTGTACGCGGCAACACGCTGCCCCGACTCACTAAGCTCGCCCGCGAACTAGGCGCAAAGTCGGTGTCGGTGCAGATTGCCTCGCCACCGATTCGCTTTCCTGACTTTTACGGAGTAGATACACCAAGCCAGCATGAGCTAATGGCCGCAAATATGAGCGTAGCGGAAATTCGACAGAGTATTGGTGCTGACTATCTCGGGTTTTTGTCGGTTTCGGAACTGGTTCAGGCAACGCAATTGCCATATGACACGCTGAATCTGGCGGCTTTTACGGGTGAATACCCAGTGAGTATTGGTAAGCAGGCAAAGACCATTGCGCCACCGGTGAGCATGGAATATATTGACTAGATATTGCTTTTTTATACTTTTTATGCTATAATGTTAAAATGAGCACTAGATTGGCGGACCGATATCAACATTTTGATATTACGGGCGAAACTGATAGATGGAAGACCGTTCAACCAAGCAGTTTTGGTGTAGCTATTTTTAAACTATTAGCTTATGAGCGGTTTCTTGGTGATGAGTATCAAATTGCGCCCGGGGAGCCTGTTGAGATTACTCCCGAAGAGCAGGTGCTTATAGCAGACGCCTCAGCCTTTGTGGAGCAGATCACCGGTATTCCCGTTACGAGTCCACTACAGAAATATACAGAATTACGAAATGGGATGGTTGGTGCCTATGATGTGTCCCTCCACCGTGTCGCCGTGTATAAGCAAAGTGTCGGCAGTGAGTTTGGCGATACAATTTCGTTCGGTAGCCTACTGGTGCACGAGCTAACCCACAGTACTTCGGTCGATACGGCAAAAGTTCTCGATATTCAAAATGGCGAGGGTCACTGTATTTATACTCTGTTTCCACATCACATTACGGAGGTCACACCCTCATTTCATAGTGATCACTTTTTTGAAGAGGGGCTGGCCGAAGAGATCGCTAGTCGATGGCGGGTGCAATTTGATCACAATCTTCATGATAGAGACAGAGACCTGCTTGCGACACGTGAAAGGGCGGCCGTTCCGGTTAGGATGTATTCCCCACCTGTGACCATTGATGAAACAAAACACGATAATGAGCGTGGCATTAGATACCCAGCTTACTGTTCGTTTGGTATTCAGCTTCTGAGTGAGTACACTGGAGTAGATTTGATAGATTTACTGATACAAGCTCGTAAGCCAGAAACACAACTTGAGGCGGCAAATAAAATTAAGCGAACTGTAAATTCTGTCGAACCGGGTCTATATGAGATCTTAACGAGTGCCGAGTATACAGTAGATGATTTTCAGGATTGTTTAGAGATTATTAAACAAGCAATCGCCAACCACGCGCATGATCAGCATGCGCTAAGTGCTTAGCTAAACGTAAAATACCACTGCAAGAGTGGTATTTTACGTTGGTGCTGGAAGTAGGACTCGAACCTACGAAGCCGAAAGGCGGGAGATTTACAGTCTCCTGTGATTGCCACTACACGATTCCAGCGCATGGAGCCGATTCAGGGATTCGAACCCAGGACCTGCTGTTTACAAAACAGCTGCTCTAACCAGCTGAGCTAAATCGGCATAATGTATAAATTGTAAGGAACGTACCGCTACTAACTGGCAGCTGGTTAGAGATATTTCTCTTGACTCGACGGACACGTCCGTCTCGGACAGCAGCTGAGCTAAATCGGCATAATGTATAAATTGTAAGGAACGTACCGCTACTAACTGGCAGCTGGTTAGAGATATTTCTCTTGACTCGACGGACACGTCCGTCTCGGACAGCAGCTGAGCTAAATCGGCACATCTAACTCTCGTACAAAAGTACTGTACTAGTGTACCTGACTCAGGGGAAAATAGCAAGCTAGCGGCGGCGGAGCGTGAGGCGTTGGTGGTCGTCGAGATCGAGGTCGATGTCGCTCAGGTCTAGGTCGGTAATTTTCATTGAAGTTTCCCTTTGCCGCCGATGCGTGCGCGACGAATCGGACGTTCGGCAGCCGAGCGGCGGTGCTTCACTTCGATAATTTCAGGTTGCGGCATACGCATATATGCATAAAACGCCTTTGGTTGTGGCGTCACAATATCGACGCGCGGCGTAGTGATAGAGCTCGATTTGCGATTGCCGTAGAGGCGTAGGTACGACACTTCGTCAATATCACTCACCCGCTGGTGTGATGGGCGTAGCGAAGAAAACAGAGAAAGTTGTCGTTTCTGACTCATAGATACATTTTAGCACAAAGTACATAAAAAGTCAATATATTTCACGAGATTGTCGCGATAAGTCAATCACGCGAAAGGGGCTACATAACAACTTTACGTACCTGGTGGACCTGGCGTGCAGGTGGGTTGCTGCTGGCAAGCGCTTTGTTGACTTTGTCGCGAAGTTCCGTTGCTTTTTCGGTTTGGCCGTCGCGCTCGTAGGCATCGGCGAGGACATTGTAGCTCTGGACGCTCGGCTCGAGTTCGACGGCACGCTCGAGGTGGCGAATCATTTTCTTTGGGTGTTCGAGTTTTTCCTGGACTTTTGCGTATGCGATATGGCGTGAGGCGACGCCCTCTTCCATGGCGAGCGCTTGTTCAAATGCGAGCGCGGCCTTTTCGTAGTGGGCTGTCTCGTAGTAGATTAGGCCGACATTGTGGAGACTTGAGGCGCTTGGCTCGAGGCTCTGGGCGATTTCAAAGCATTCGATCGCGTCGGAATAGGCCTGTTGTTTTGCGTAGAGGATACCAAGGCGATTGTACGCAGTGGCATTGCGTTCGTCGACGCGCAGGATCGTGAGCAGGGCTTTTTCAGCACGGAGGTATTTGCGATCGCGCAAACTTTCCTGGGCGATATTCCAGAGTTGCTCGAGTTTGCCCGAGAGCCGCTGTGGGATGTCGCTAGCGGTTTCGGTGACGGTTTGTTGTCGCCAAATCGCCCATACGCCCACCAACATTACAAAAATTAGTCCAAACATTTCCCTATTATTGTATCACAAAATTGGTAAATTGTAGCCGGATGTTGGCGTTGGCTTGTACGGCGTCATAGAGGTCGACGAGGTGTTTGCTGGTGTCGAGTAGCTCGCGCGAGGGCTGGTTGCGCATGCTAAATCGCACGATTTCGAGTGCGGCAGCGATGAGTGTGAGCGCCTGCGGTCGATCGCTCGCGATGCGTGCAATGATCGCAATTTTGTCGAGTGCAGTTCCCGATAGTAGCGTGCGAGCGTCGGTGATCATCGTGCTTTGGCGCGAGAAATACGTGGGATCATCGGCGAGACGAGAGAGCTCTGCGGGTCGACCTTTTGCTAGGAATAGCATTTGTTGCTGGACGCGAATGTCGGAAATGCCTTTTGTGCTGAGCAACTTTTTTGATGCGATCTCGCTGATCGGGCGAACATGAATACGCTGTACACGCGAGAGAATCGTCGGCAAAAGCAGGTCTGGGTGGTGTGATGTGAGGATGAAGTGTGTGTGCTCAGGGGGTTCTTCGAGGAGTTTGAGAAAGGCGTTTTGAGCCTGTCGATTCATACGATCTGCGTCGTCGATGATGATGACGCGAGCGCTGCGAGATTTGCCGCGAGTGAGCTGCTGGAGATCGCGGATTTGCGCGATGCGGATGACGCCCCGCGCGGAGAGGTCGGGATTGCCATCTTTGTCGGTGCTCTGGATGAGTCCGGCGAGGTCGCGCCACGCAAGATCTTTTGCTGTGGCGCAAAGTCCGACGCCAGGTGCACCCGTGAGCAAAACGGCCTGTGGGAGTGCCGTGCGGAGCGCTTCGAGCGTATGTTTGGTAGTCGGGTTATAGGTCAGCGATGTCATTTGCTACCTCTGGGAAATGTCGCTCAAAAGCTGCCGGGATCGGCGCGATGAACGTCTGGCGTTGGTCTGGCGCGGTAGTGACTTCAAGTTTGTAGGCGTGTAGATAGAGACGATCGCTCGCTTTGCCATACACGCGGTCACCGAGGATCGGTGTGCCGAGATGCGCGAGATGCACGCGTAGCTGGTGGGTGCGACCGGTGAGCGGATGGAGCGCGACAAGTGACAATTTGTCGCGCGTTTCGAGTACTTGGTAGTTCGTGACGGCGGGCTTGCCTTTGCTGTCAGCGCGGAACGTGCTCGGATGTGCTGGGTTGCGACCGATAGGGACATCGATTGTGGCGCGAGGCTCTTTTGGTGATCCAGCGGCGATTGCGACGTAGTATTTCTTCGCTTTGCGGTCGGCAAATTGGGATTTGAGCAGTGTAAACGCTTCGGGTGTACGCGCACCGATGATAATGCCACTGGTATCGCGGTCGAGACGATGAACGATACCGGGGCGATTGGTGTCGAGGCCGACGCTGGTGTAGCGGCGGAAAAAGTCGGCGACAGTGAATTCGTCATTCAGCGCGCCTTTGCTGTGGGTGAGGACGCCGGCGGGTTTGTTGACCACGATCACGTCGTCGTCGAGGTACACGATAGGCAGTTCGTGCGCGCTAAAATCGGTGTTATCCGGGATGTTGATCGCGATGTGATCGGCGTCAGTGACCTCTTGTTTCGCTTGTTTTGCGGAAATGCCATTGACGGCGATATTGCCGGCTTTAATGTGTTTTTGCCAGGTGCTGCGGCTGGTTTCGGGATAGCGTTCGGCGAGCAAAACATCGAGGCGTTTTTTGGTCGAAATGAGTTCGAAAAGATAGACGTCCTTGCCTTTGAAAGGCAGCCCATACGTCGTGAGTTCGCTCGTTGGGTTTTCGAAAATCACACCCTCGGCATCGGATTTTGCGGTGTAGATTTGTGACATGATATAGTGCGCGTCGTCTTCGGCGGTTTCGTCAAAAAGAGCAAAAAAATGGTGTTTTTCAAAGCGAAATGCCACGAGCTGGTTGATCGGATTTGGGTGCGTGACCTTGATCTGATCGATGAGGCGCGGCACGTGACTATCATCCGCTTTGTCAAAGCGGCGCAAAATCGCGAGAAGATCGCTGGTGGTGACTTTCATTAGCCCCTCAGCCCTACGGCTTGTTGGACGCGGTGCAAGGTTTCGTTTGCGATGAGATTCATTGCATGTTCGGAAGTTTCGAGTTTGGTGAGGATGGCAGCATCGTCAACGCTCGCGAGGCGCTGCTGAAAATCGGCGAGGAATTGCGCCACTTCGTTGGCAACGATTTTTTTGAAATCACCATAGCGTTCGAGTCCGGTGAATTCTTCGATCGTTTGCTGAAGCGTGACGGCTTGGCCATTTGCCTGGCGCGCGAGCGTCAGGATCTCGAGGAGATTGCTAATGCCTGGCTGGGATTCTTTGTCATACGTGACGTGTGCTTTGTCATCGGTCGTCGCACTCATGATTTTTTTGCGGGCGGCATCAGGCGTATCATTCAGGAAAATCACTCCCCTCCCTGATTCGTCGGATTTGCTCATTTTTTTGCTCGGATCGACGAGGTCTTTGATGCGCAGACCCTGGTCTTTGCCAAAAAACGCGTGCTGGTCGTGTACCGAGACGGGTACCGTGAAAAGTTCACCAAAGCGCGCGTTCATGCGCTCAGCGATGTCGCGTGTGATTTCGAGGTGCTGCGTTTGGTCGTCGCCGACCGGTACGTAGGTCGCGTTGTAGAGCAGGATATCGCTCGTCATGAGGACGGGATAGTCGAAGAGGCCGACGCTGATGCGGTCGCCCGACAGTTTCGACGCTTTGTCTTTGAATTGCGTCATGCGCTCCATTTCGCCGAAGCCAACGAAATTATTCAGGATGACGGTGAGCTCGCTGTGCGCCGGCACGAAACTTTGACGGTACAAATGAATCGATTCGTTGTCGAGCGGCAGACCTGCGGCTGCGTACACGCGAGCATTATTCATGATGCTCTGGCTGAGCTGTGAGTGATCGATCGGCGTCGTGAAGCTGTGCAAATCTGGAATGAACAGATTGACATCGTACTCATCTGAGCGATTTTTTGCCATTTCGATGATCGGCAACATCGCCCCGAAATAATTGCCAATGTGAATATCGTTGTTTGCGCGGATGCCGGTGAGGATAACTGGTTTTGTCATATATATCTATTATACCAGCGTTTTGTCATCTCGCGCACGGGCTTCGCTGATGGCGGTTTTGATTTCCTTGACAGTAGCCGTGAGGAGACGGCCGGTGATTTCGTGGCCGCCGATGGCGCTGACGCGTTGGATGTTCGGGCGCTGTGCAACGACGTCACGGATGGTTGATTCGAGAACGATCGCGTCGAGACGCCCGGTGACGATGTGGATCGGGCGTTTGATACGCAAAATGTCACGGTACGAGCGTTGGTTGATGATAGATGATTCGAGCGTTTGTAGATAGATGATCGGGTCAATGGTGGCGCCGACGATGCCTTTGTTTGCAAGATAATATCGGCTGGCAAGTTTGAGAATTTTGCCCGCAGCGTCGGGTTTGCTCGCAAAGATTGCGTACATGCGTTTGAGAACGTCGTCGGGGTTGAAATCGCGGCGTTTGCGGATTCGGTCGGGGTTGTAGAGCGGTGGGCTGACGAGGACGAGTGACTTGGTCATCAGCGGATAGCGACGGGCAAATTCAATCGCGACAAGACTGCCGAGCGAATGCCCGACGACCACGACCGGCCCGCGAATCTTCATTGAGAATAGCGTCGTTGCGAGACTGTCAGCCTGCGTGCGGACGTTGTATGTGTTCCAGTTTGGTTTTGGCGAGGCACCAAAGCCGAGTAGGTCGACGGCGATGATGCGAGTGTCTTCGGGCAGACGTTTCACGATTGGTACCCACATCGCGTGCGAGCTGCCGATGCCATGCAGCATGATGACGGTGACGGTTTGGCGAGTCGGCGCGCGAAATTCCACCGCTCGCAAGATGTACGGAAGTTTCAGGTAGCGATGCAAAAAATGCTTGAACATATCCTCAGTATAGCGTATTCTGCGGAGCGACGCACCGACGTGCAGGTGCTACGCGTCGATTTCTGGTAAGCCAAGCGCATCGAGTTCGCCGAGTAGCCGTGCAAAACGCGAGAGATTTTGAGCGGTCGAGGTGACTTCATGACGCGAAAATGTCGCGTTGTGTTGATTGATATTTGCGAGGTGTGCGAGATGGTCTTCGCTGCGGCTGCCGAGGCTTG
>CAZYRC010000029.1:0-352 GCA_964649505.1 uncultured Candidatus Saccharibacteria bacterium | reverse complement strand
CATTCGATTGATCGGGTCGGTAGGCTCAAATTCGACGGTGTGCCAAAATGCCTCGCTGAATGCTCGATATTCCGGAAGCCGTTCCTGAGATGTTGCCGCATTGTCATTGAGAAGAGCAAGGTTGACGGCAAAGCGCGAAATTACACGTTTGAACTCAGACTCTATCGATGTAATTCGCCTGCGGTCGGGACGCATAATCCCATAAAAACAAAACTCGAGGTAATCACTCTGTTCGAAATGTGGCACTGAGCCAAGTGAGGCGGCGTTCCACGTGTGCTTCGGATAAATTTCACCGGTCAAGCCAAGCCATTGCTCAGCGAGCAGCGCAGCTTCGGCGTTTTTGTGGATGTGA
>CAZYRC010000028.1:0-9058 GCA_964649505.1 uncultured Candidatus Saccharibacteria bacterium | reverse complement strand
CAGTTGGTAGAGCGCATCCATGGTAAGGATGAGGTCTCGGGTTCAAATCCCGATCGCGGCTCCACGAAATGATGAAATCACTTCCATGCGGAGTGATTTTTGTTATACTAGTGGCATGAGTAAAACTGGTGAACATATTCCAGGTGGGGTAAAAGTTGTCGCGTTTAACTGGGGTGGAACGGTAGTTGATTCGATCGAACCACAACTGCTTCGCTATCAAGAAATCGCAAGGCACTTCTACCAAGACTTCACACTCGACGAAGTTCGCGAGGTCTTGAAAAAAACCGTAGCGCATCGTCCGACACGGCTTCGTGAATTGACCGACGATTTCAATGATCTCGAGGGGCTCATGCATAGCTACTACATCACTCGCGACCGCAAAGAATATGCCAGCCGGACATTCGAGGGAACCGCGCCGACGCTGCATGCACTCGGCGCACAGGGCCTGCGACTCAGTCTTCTCACCGGACTCACACACAAACGTCTCGAATTTGATTCAAACAATGTTGATCTCAACCCCTTTACAGCATTTTCCTACGTCCAGACGCCCGACACCTCACCGGTGCAAACGCCAGATGGTGCCGTTTTCGACGGATTTCTAGAACATTTTTCGATCGGGCCTGAAGAGCTGCTCTATGTTGGTGACAAAATCGATGATTATAATGCAGCCAAAAACGCTGGTACGCACTTCCTCGGCGTGACTTCCGGCATGGCATCCGCCGCAGATTTCAACAAAGTCGGCGCCTGCCACATCGAAAATATTAGCCACATCTAGCGGCAGCTGCGTCCGTCCGTTTGGTGCGCGGCGTGGTCTCTGGTAAACTAAATCTATGAATAGTTTGGAAGTAGTACCAGGTGGGGTGAACACTGTAGCATTTGATTGGGACGGCACAGTTGTTGACTCAGTCGAGCCAAAATTAAAACAAAACCAGGCTCTCGCAGCCGAGTTTGGCAATGACCTCTCGCTCGAGCAAGTCCGCACGATTTGGAATGCGTCGTCAGGGTTTCCTGATCTCATGCAACAACTCTGCCAGACCGACGACTTAGACGCGATCATGCGTGTGGTCAAACGCGACTACAACAATCCCGAATTTGCAAAACGCCGATTTGAATTTGCCGAGCCGGTACTTCACCGCCTGGGCGAGTGCGGCTACCGTCTCGCACTTGTCACAAACCTCACGGGTGACATGCTCACAACCGACAGTACAGATCTCGAATTGGACCCGAGCGCTTTCTTCGATTATATCCAAACCGTCGATATGTGCGAGTACAAAAAACCGGACGGTAGAGTATTCGAACCGCTGCTGGATAAATTTCAGATTGCACCAAAAGAACTGCTCTACATCGGTGATGAAAACAAAGATTTTCGCGCCGCGATAGATGCTGGCGCACATTTCATCGGTGTCACAACTGGTATGTCATCGGCAAAAGAATTTAGTGCTGCTGGCGCACGTTTCGTAAAAAATATAGGAGAATTATAATACCGCAATTTAGCTTCGACATTGAGAGCACCTACGACAAAGCCGAGATGAATAACGTCGAGCAGCTCGTCACGCGCGAGATCGCAAATCGCTATGACTTCAAAGGCACGCCGGCAGCGATCGAGTGGTTCACCGACAAAAAAGGCTTCAAAGTAATCGGGAGCAACGAATGGCAACTCGATGCCGTCGTCGACATGATCGGAAAACAGCTTGCCAAACGCGGCATGACCAGCAAGGTACTCGACCTCAGCGGTAGGGTCACTGAAGCGAATTTGCGAGCCTGGAAAGATGTGCCGTTCAAAGATGGCCTGAGCCAAGACGACGCAAAAAAACTGACCAAAATCCTCAAGGAGTCGCACCCAAAAGTCAAAACGCAGATTCAGGGCGCGTCAGTACGCGTGACAAGCAATAGCAAAGATGAGCTCCAGGCCGTCATGCAGACGATCCGCGCAAGCGACCCTGACTTTCCCGTCGTATTTACAAACTATAGGTAGCGTGCTATAAAAGAGCTATGAACGAGAGATTACACCAAAAAAGTCCAGAAGAAATCCAAGACGAAGCTATCCGTGAGCTTGCAACACGCGTACAAGGCGGAGACGAAGAAGAGACAGATTTTGTTGAATTCGTCGCAAGTCGTGAATTTGTCGCGCGCGATCCGGAATTCGTCGTTGACACGCCGGGATCAGTCGACGTGCTTATTCGCCTGCTAGACGAAGGAAAGATCTCAGAAAAAACCTACGACGACGTGCTTCGAGCAATTGCTACGAAAAAGGAATCCTAGGCGACCCCTTGAACTTCTCGGTGATTTTTGCTATACTATGTAATTGAATTTGCAATATCAACCGAGTAAGAGGAAATCATGGCAAAGAAGAGCAATACAAAGCGAAAAATCGTTGCGCTTGTCAGTGAATTGACAGGCCATCGGACGTACGTCACGCGCAAAAACACAATGAACACCCCTGATAAATTGAAGCTGCGCAAGTACGACCCAAAAGCTCGCAAACACGCAACCTACGTTGAGACCAAAAAATCTCTCGGCCGCAACGAAGTCAAACCACGCAAAGGCTAGTTCACCCGAACTGCTGTCGCGGCGAAACAAGCGATTCTATCGCTTGTTTTTCGTTGCGGTGCTATTTCTCTGTCAGTGGCTTTGGCGCGCGAAGCGTGTCGATCGCCTCGGCAACCCAAAGCGCATTCGACAGCATTTTTTCGAGCGCCGCACCATCAGGACGAGGGTTTTCGATATAGAGATAGACGGTGCCGTCCTGGACTTCAAAACTCGCGTGCTGAAAATGCGATGCGACGACTGCAGCCATCTGCGGTGGAAAGGTTTGCTCGATTTCGATCGCGTGCGTCGAGGTCCCGTAGACGGTATATTCGCTCAAAAATTGATACGGATAGGCACCGAGCGCACCGATCGACATCGGTGAAAGTCGTCCGTATGATGCGCCGTACACGGCGTCGCGGTTGCGGTGCCCGACATAAAAATGCGGGATGTCAGCGCGCGTATGCAAATCGACGGTGCAAATCAGCCAGTGACAGCGCTGGTCCTCGCTCTGGCCCGGGACTTTGACGACGTCGTTGCGCAGCACCATCATCACGTCGTAGCCTCGAATTGAGCCGATACAGTAGTGATTGTCCTGGTGCGTTGCTGACACAGTATGGCCTCGGATCAGGCGATGATCGTCGTCACGCTGATCGACATAGCCGAAATACACGAGGCCGACGCGATCAGCGAACGCCTCAAATACGCGGCGTGTCAGATGTGTCGCGATGATATGCGTCGGTTTCATGTGGCGAGCGGCGCGTTTGAGACGAAGGGCAGTGCGTTCTCGACGTGACATTTAGGCCTCCGGAATCGTATCGAGAAGGGTTGATAGATATTCGGCTTGGCTCCAGCAGAGAGGTGAAACGGACATTTCGTCACGCGTGCGCGGGTTGATCTGCTCGGTGAGCGCCCCCGTTGCCCAAGCACTATCATGCACCCAGTGGAGGATATTCGTTGCGCGATCTTGCTGTCCAGTCTCGAGGAAATACTGCGCCATCCAGAGTGACGAGACAAACCACCAGTTCGGCTGCTCGGTGTCATCTGGGCGCCGATAGGTGTCGTGTTCGTAGCGCGGCAGACCAGGCGCATCCTCATCGAATCCAAATGTTTTGAGCGCAGCATCAACAGCATTGCGGGTTTTTTCACTCTTGGTTCCAAACAATCCGTACATAAACGAACCGTAGATACTCGACATATCGATCGTTTCGTCGGGCTCGATTGCGCCGTCTTCGGCAACGGAAATGCCTTTGTAAAATGCCTTTCGCGATTCGTTGTAGAGGTGTTTTTGGGCGGCTTCGTGGATATCGTCCGCCGTCGCGCGCCATCGCACAGCGCTATCATTGTCCGCACGCAATTCGGCGAGATCGGCCGCCGCGAGCAGTGCCGCGTAGGTCACAGACGTAGTGTAGGTCGTGGTCATGAAGCGCTCTTCCCAGAGGTCATAGGAAGGTTTTGGCAAGTTCGTTCGCCGATCGATGAAGCTCGAAAGGAAATTCGCCATCGGCAGGACCATCGGCTCATAAAATTCTTTGAGCAGGCCATCATCGCCGGTCATATGATAAAACTGAGCAAAGACAAAGAGCACGAGCGCGGTTTCGTCCTCCTGGATCGGTGGCGATACGACACCGTGTTCGTGAAGATACGGATGCCAACTACTGCCGAGCGCGCCGTCTGCACGGTATTTGTGCATCAAAAAACCACCTGGGTTGAGCGCGCGCCGACAAAAATCAAAGAATTGGTGGGCTTCTTCGCGGTATCCCATCCGGATGAGCGGCCAGAGCACATACGCGCCATCTCGCGGCCAGCAATATGCATACGCATCGCGCCAATAATTCAGCATACCGCTGTCGGTGCTCGCGATGACCGCGCCGCGTTTGTCGATGTGCGCTTTGATCAGCAATGTTGAGCGCAGAAATTGCGAGCGGTGTTCGGGCGCAATTTTTTCAGAGATTTTGCGCGCAGGCGCAAGCCATTTTTGCCAGGCTTTCGATGTGACTGAAAAACGCTCATGCACGCCCTGCGCAACAATTTGTTTGTGCACATATAGCGCCTCGCGCGTCGACGTACCGCAGGCGATCCAGTAGTAGGCACGCGCCGAGCTATGCGGATCGAGCTCAAAACGAAAACGGATTGTCGAGTCCACGCGTCCGTGCTCGACCGGTGACATCGAAAGTTCGCCGTCTTCGGCATCGCGGTACGTCCCGTCGCGGCCCTCAATCCCGAAAAGACCGATTGAATATTGATCAAATCCGGCACCCGTGTCATCTTGTCCCGAGACAATAAACGCCCGGCGCCCGCGATAGTGCAAAATCGCATTGACATCCGGCAGGTACTGCGCCGTATCGGTGTTGCTGCGCGCGTCGCCGATCACAAACGCCTGATGCATAAAGAGCCGGATATCGCGCGGGCGATTTGCGAGATTGATGACGTGAATATTGCGCATGTAGGCGCTGAATTCTGCATCGACTGCACCGTCAAATTCGAGCATCACCTCGAGTTCAGGGTTTTTAGCGATCATATGACAAATCAATGTTTCGTGATGGTACGAGAAGTCGAACTCCCATTTGCCGTCGTCAAACCAACTCAACGTGCCGTCAACCCACACCCCGACGTGGTGGCGCGTATCTTTGCCGGCCGAGTGATTTTCGAGTCCGACGTACGGATAGTAAAAATCATGGACCTCACCAAATTTGTTGATCCCGACATGCAGCTCGCCGTTACTGAGAACAACGGGTCGCGCCATCTACAAACTCCTATTTCGGTGGTGATCGTAGATTCGGTATCGCACATCACGCAGGACATTCATATAGTAGAGAAATGCGTCGTACGGGCTATCATAGGGGCTGAAATACGCATGCACGTCACCGTCATTGAAATATTTTGTGCACATGTAGTAGGCGTGGTCGCTTGTCGTCAAGCGGCGCCAATCACCGATCAATGCGACGTCATCAGTGCGCAAAATGTCGCCCTCAAGATCGTACAGATGGCGCATCGCCTCGTGCTGCATCGGATTACCAAGCCACGCCGAGAGGTCGCGCTCGGTGTCCGCCCAAGTGATCGTGTACGGACAATCGACCGTGTCGACAGCGTCAAACGCATCGCAAGCTTCGGAAACAGAGTAAAACGTATTTGCCGGATTTGCCAACCAGCGCCCGACAAAATCAGCAAAAAAATCAAAGATCCCGGTGTCTGCCCATTGATGCTCGCCAAATGTTTCGTAATCCATGAAAAGGTTGACGATTTCGCCGTCGTCGCCGAGGGCGCTGTTGACCCAGTCGTCGTAGGTGTCCGCGTGCAGCGGGTAGCTTTCCCAGGCTTTGTTGCCAAAACGAAAGGCGATGTCGTCGCTCAAACGATAATTTTTCATCAGGAGTTTGATCGAATCGGTATTGACAGGCTGATAGACATAATTTGGCGAGCGCCAGCCGAGGATCGGATCCCAGCCTTCCGCCAAAATGCCTTTGAAGCCGTATTCGTCGGCCCATTTTGCGAGGCTATTGTCGTAGCAGAGCTCGGTGTTGCGGAAAACGCTCGTTTCGACACCGAAAATGTCACGAATTTTTGCTTTGTGCAGTTCGACTTGGTGTTCAAATTCGCTGCGGCTGTAATAAAATGCGAGGCTGTGATAATACGTCTCGGCGACGATTTCGACTTGGCCGGTGTCGACAAGGGCTTTGAAGCTGTCGATGACGTCTGGTGCCCATTGCTCGGCTTGCTCGAGAAATACTCCGGTAATAGAGAGGGAAACTTTGAATTCTGGATGTTTGCGCAAAAGATCAAGCAGCAGTGCGTTCATCGGACGATATGATTTGTCGGCGACTTTCTGGAAAATTTCGCTATTCTCACGGTGCAATTCCTGGGTCGGTGACCAGTAGTCATGGCTCTCGGCCGTATCAAACACCGTGTATTCGCGCACGCGCCACGGCTGGTGCACATGGAGGTAGAGGACGATACCGCGCTTGCTCATGCGGTCGCTCCGATCTTCATGCGCTCGTACAAACGCATACATTTGTGCGCCACGTCAGACCAACTGATACGGGCGTATTCTTGTTTGACGTCGTCTTTGAGCTGGCGAGCGAGCGCCGGAGACGTCGCGATACCGACGAGCTGGTCGGCCAATTTGTCGGTATCCCAGAAATCATAGCGAAAAATACTGTGCAAAACCTCGCCCACGCCAGACTGGCGGCTGATGACAAGCGCCGTATCGTGGTGTGCCGCCTCGAGTGCAGTCAGACCAAACGGCTCACTCACGCTACTCATCACGAACACATCCGCCACACTATATGCGTCGCGCCACTGCTTGCCACGGACAAATCCCGTGAAAAATACCTTGTCGGCGATGCCAAGCTCTGCCGCGAGCCCGATCAATTCATCGCGCTGTTCGCCGTCTCCCGCGAGCAGCAGGACGAGTTTGTCATAGCGTTCGCACGCCCGCGCCATGCCACGCATCAGCTGTGTGAGGCCTTTTTGGGCGGTAAATCGCGTCACCGTCGAGACAATCGTGTAGCCTTCAGCCTTCAACGCCTCAAGATAACGGTAGGTGCGGCCGTCGTAGTCGTAGGGTGCGAGCGAACTCGGATCAAAGGCATTGTGTACGACCTCGATCTTGTCCGCGGGGATGCCGTAGCGGTGGATAATGATGTTTTTGGTGATCTGGCTCACTGCGAGGATGCGGTCAGCCATCATCAGTCCCTGATATTCGATCTCGTGAACGACTGGGTTGCCTGTTCCAAACGAGCCTGCGCGGTCAAATTCGGTCGCGTGAACGTGCACGATCAGCGGCGCATCGGTGAGTTCTTTTGCGCGCATACCAGCCTCCATCGTCAGCCAGTCGTGTGCGTGAATCGCGTCGGGGCGATCGATTTTTTGAACCAATCGCTCAACAAATTTGACGTAGCGTTTCTGCACGCCGCGCATTGTCTGGAGATCGCGCAAATCGACCTTGTCGAGGTCCAGCTCGTCGACAGATTTGCTATCATATGCGCCCATCAGGCCAAATTTGTGCAAAGGGTTGAGCCGCGTCGCCGCGTGAATCGTCATGTAGTCGGTACCAGGGTGCTCGGCGTCGTAGGGGAGGACAAAATCGATGGTCGCGCCGGCCTGCGCGAGGGCTTTTGAGAGGTGGTAGCAAGCCACTCCAAGTCCGCCACTGTTGTGCGGCGGAAGTTCCCACCCTAGCATTAGTATCTTCATGTCAACCCCGTTAGACTACCGCGTAATCTAATATCCCCTGTTTTGTTTCATATTCATAACCAGTATAGCGCGTTATGCTCATGGTTTGCAACAGATGAACGGCACTTTTTTAAAAAGTTATACACAGGCAACATTCTTACGCCTGCTATACTAGAGCTATGGATACCTCAGCGTCACAAGTCTTCATCAAAGATCTCAAACATTTCCTCACCGAGCCAAACGCGTTTCGTTCGGTCATCATCCTCATCGTCGCACTGCTCATCGCATATTGGGCGAGCCGTTTTCTTGCGCTCGGGGTTGTGAAAATCGCGCAAATCGTCGCCACGCGCAGTGACAACGAGTCAAACGAGCTCCGCGCCACGCGCCTCCGCCAAACCGAAACCTACCTCAGCATCGCCGTTGCCGTCATCCGCATGGTCGTCGTCGCCATCGTCGGATATTTTGCTTGGCGCATGCTCAGTCCATTCGCCGGAGCATCGAGCGCCGCAAACGGCATCGCCGCGATCGGGGCCGGGACATTTTTTGCCCTCATCGCCGGACAGACCGTCGGCATCGTCCTGCGCGACCTGACCGCTGGCGCCGTCATGATCACCGAGGGCTGGTACAAAATCGGTGATTTCGTCAAAGTCGAGCCATTTGGTGACGTTGCCGGTGTCGTCGAGCGATTCACACTGCGCGCCACCAAACTCCGCGCCCTCAACGGCGAAGTCATCTGGGTCCACAACCAAAACATTTCGAGCGTCCACGTCACACCAAAAGGCGTGCGCACCCTCGCTGTCGACGTGTTTGTCCGCGACAAAGAAAAGGGAACTGATGCCATCAAAAGAATCATCCGCGCCATTCCAAAAGGCAAAACCATGCTCGCGCGACCGCTCAAAATCACCCACACCGACCAGTGGGGCGACAACCGCTGGCGCATCACCGTCACCGGCCAAACCGCGCCTGGTCGCGAATGGCTTATCGAGCGATTTTTCGTCGAAGCCGTCAACGACCTCGATGCCAATGTCGAATACAAAGACCGTCTCCTCGCGCTCCCCGCGATGTCACGCTACGCCGACGAAGCCGCCGACCGCTCATTCAAACGCGCTGTCCGTGTCAAACAAGAAGAAGAGCACCACAAATAACCCCGTAGCGCCCCTCGCTGTTTTTTGGTATAATACGCTAGTACACCGCATAGGGGCATAGTACAGCGGCTAGTATATCGGTCTCCAAAACCGACGACCTAGGTTCGATTCCTAGTGCCCCTGCCAAACAGGATAGATCTCATTTTTGAGGTCTTTTTTGTTTGTTTCGCCTCTGTTATTCCCATTATCTTTGTCGGTTCGGTTAAGCATAT
>CAZYRC010000027.1:0-10159 GCA_964649505.1 uncultured Candidatus Saccharibacteria bacterium | reverse complement strand
GCCGTCACTTTTTGCTCGGCACGGACACGATCGACGATCGTCCGCAGTGCGCGTAGAACGTCTTTTATCCCGGTATGCGCGGTCGAGGAAATCGTGAATAGTTGCGCGTCGGGAGCTACAGCCGCGAGCGCATCGCGTTGCATCGCGACGATATCCTCATCGAGTCCTTCGCATTTTGTCAGTGCAATCACCTCCGGACGAGTACTAAGTTCTGGACTATAGCGCTCAAGTTCGCGGCGAATCGTGCGGTAACTTTCAGCGACGTTGTCGCTATAGACATCAATCAAGTGGAGCAATACTGCCGTACGTTCGACGTGGCGCAAAAACGCGTCGCCGAGACCTTTGCCCTCACTCGCGCCTTCGATCAATCCTGGAATATCTGCGATCAATACGCTACCGTCATCGATATCCGCCACGCCAAGATTCGGTGTCAGCGTCGTAAATGCATAGTCGGCAATTTCTGGACGTGCGTTTGTCACGACTGAGAGAAATGTCGATTTGCCAGCGTTTGGAAAACCAATCAGCCCGACGTCAGCGAGCAATTTCAGCTCGAGTTCTGCTTCAAAACTTTCGCCCGGTTCGCCGAGTTCAGCCATGCGCGGTGTCTGACGCGTGCTCGATTTGAAATGCGCATTGCCAAATCCACCATCGCCGCCACGCGCGACGATCGCTTCCTGGCCAGGCGCTGCGAGGTCCGCAATGACTTCGCCGTCGCGGCGCACGAGCGTACCAACCGGAACTTTGACGTACTTGTCTTCGCCGGAACGGCCAGCCATTTTGCGTTTGCTACCATTGACGCCGTCGTCGGCTGCAAGGCGTGGCTGGTAACGAAAAGAAAGCAGCGTATTGAGCTGCTCGCTCGCAACAAAAATCACGTCGCCGCCACGTCCACCGTCGCCGCCATCCGGGCCGCCTTTGTCGACATAAATCTCATGCCGAAAACTGACGGCTCCATCGCCGCCTTTGCCAGCCTGAACAGTTACAGTTGCAGTATCGACAAACATATTGTGTCATTATAACATACCCCGCCCTCATTTCACAGGGGGCGGGATGGGGTGATGATGGAAATTCTAGTGAATGTATTTGTACATACCTGAGGTTGCTTCGCCCCAAGAGATTTCGCCACGACCGACGCGGTTGAATCCGCCGCCGAAACGATAGCCGTTCATTTCGCTGATCGAAACAGAGACGCCAGGGTTGACCGATTCGACGATTGCAACATGTCCATAGCCACCGCCGTTTTGCATGATCGCACCGGCTTCCGGTGAACCGTCGACGCGAAGCCCTGCTGAACTGGCGGCGTACGCCCATGTGCTCGCATTGCCCCAGAAACTTCCGACAGGGCGACCGAGCTGTACGCGGCGCTCGTAGGCGTACCAGGTACAGTTGCCCCATGCGTATTTGTTGCCGGCAGAAATGCCGCCAGAATATGCGCTACCGTAGCCACCAGCGTACCGACTAAATGACAGGCCAGCATTGGTAGATGGTGCGACGTATCCTGGGCGCTCGGTTGCTGGCAGTGAACCGCCAGGGATAATGAGCTGTGCCCCTGTCGCTGCTGCACCGGTCAAATCAAGGTCGTTGTATGTGACAATTCCTTCACGGTTTGCGCTGTATTTGCTTGCGATGCTATCGATCGTGTCGCCATCTTTGACAGTATAAGTCACGCCGTCGACTGGCAAAATCGTCAATGTGCGCCCTGCTTCGAGCGCGTCAGAAGTGAGGTTGTTTGCCCAACGAACGGTGTCTGCAGAGATGCCAAATTTCGCCGCAACCGTCTGCACACTATCACCTGCAACAGTGGTGTACTGCTGGGTTGTGCGACCAGAGGCTGTCGGCTGGATGATCTGAGGCTTGGAGATCACATTTGTATCAGTCTGCGCCAGCGCGCTCTCGACAGCCAGTGACTGTGAAAGGTTTGCGACGTTGTTGCTGATCGGCATATCGGTGCTTTCGGCAAGAGAATACGCCAGCGTGGTTGCCATTGTCTGATCGACAGAGGCGGCTGACGTTTGGGTTGAAGCCTGGGTAGGAGCAGAAGTGCTGGTCGCATCGGCGCGAACTTGTTGTTTGACGGGTGGATGATAGGCCACAGCGACTAGCGTGACAACAAGCAAAAAGACGCCGAGGTACGACGCAATAGCAGAGCCAGAAATAGAACCATGAGATCGTTTCGCAATACGCATAATATCGCGCTCTCGATCAGAAAAATCAGATGATGGGAGGCTCTGAGAGCCAGACGAATGACCGTGAATCATCGTACTCCTTAGCCGCTATTGCTAGGGCTATGCTACCTCACTCTGTCTTTCTTCCACCCCTGAGGATGGAACAGAAACGCGCGTGTCGACCGATTGATTACGTGATATTAGTGTAAAAGTTTCGTTATTTCGGCGTTCGTACGACATTTGAAGGTAGGCTCGTCACATCGAGTACACTATTTCACTCGCGGTGTATTGACCTCTGTAATAACAGATTCGGTGCAACGTGCTTTTTGTATGATACCAAATCACGAGCAGTATTGTCAAGTAAAAAACCATAAGTTTTTCACCGCCAACAGAGGCGGCTACAATTCACTACACAGCTGTTGACAGTGATTTCTGATGTTTTTGTTGTGCTCGGCCTCGGTATTTGCGAAATAGATCAATCCATCATCGCCTGCGATGAAATAGAGATAATCCGTCTCGCTCGGGTTCGCGACCGCGAGCAGCGCGTGCAAGCCCGGTGAGGCAATCGGCCCCGGCGGCAGTCCAGCGTAGCGGCGTGTATTGTACGGTGAATCGAGGTCGACCGTCGGCGTGACTTTCATCTGGTCAGCGGCATAAATAAACGTCACGTCTGAGCCAAGTTTTTCGCCCGTCGCAAGCCGTTTGAGAAAAATCTGCGCAATCGTACGCTGATATTCGTAGCAGCGCTGCGTGCGCTCTGTGGTCGGCTTGCCCTCGCAGTTCAGCTCGCGCTGCACGATCGACGCCAGTGTGATCGCCTGGTATAAATTCAGGTTGTGCGCACTAAATTTCGCCTTCATCCCCTCTTTTTCAATCACGGTGTTCATCTGTTTGAAGCTCTCTTTGAGCGCATCCTTCGCCGTGGAAGCCTGCGACAAATGATACGTTTCACCGTAGACATACCCCTCGAGCGAGCTCGAGCTCGGTTTGTCCACAAATAGCGGCGAATCGTAGGTCGCTTTGAGCGCGCTGTCGATATCGGTCGCACTGTAACCGGCCTTTGCTAGCGCCCCGCGCACGCTCATTACACTCTGGTCGAGCGTCGCGTGCGATGGTTTGTAGAGTGGCTCCTCGATCGTTGCGCCTGGATAAAAAATCACGTTTCGATAATCATCGCAGCCTTTGGTGACTTTGTCGAGAATTTGCGCCGCAGATTCTGCTGGTGTGATGCGGCACGACCCCTGTTTGAGTGCGCCGTCTTTGCCCTCGAGTTTTGCATACAAACTAAATGCGAATTTGTTGCGAATCAATCCGCGTTCCGCGAGCCGCTCCGAGAGAAAACTAAATGACGTATCGCTCGTAATCGTGATGTCCTGAGCGTCTTTACTCGCTGTGTCGACTGGTCGCAGTTGCGCCTGATACCAGAGGTAGCCGACAACACCTGCGATCACGAGCAATACAAATGCAACACCAGCAACTAGCCACCATCGGCGACGACGAGATTTTTTTGGCTGCGGCGTTTCTGCCGGTGCGGCAGCTATGGGTTCGCGACGATCTGAGGTCGGTGCGGGCTGCTGCGATATTCGTGGTGACTGTACCGGCGGCAGTGCGCCGCGTTGAGCTGTCGGCGCTGATGGTGCAGTACGCGGAGCCGGTGCTGGCGCCGGACGAGTCGTCGTGCGTGCACCGTTCATATCGAGAGGCTGGACTGGCGGCAAACTCGCCCCGACGCTCGAGCGGGACGGCCTCTTAAACCCGTCCATAATTAACCTCCAAATAGTCCTGCAAAATCAAACTCGCCGCAAGTGCATCAATATCGCCTTTTTCGTACGGTTTTTTCTGCGCTTTGAGCAATTCTTCGGCCTTCACACTCGTCAGTGATTCATCTTGAAAAACGATTTCCGGCGCGATATCCTCGAGTTTTTCGGCAAATGCTTCGGCATACGCTGTCTGCGCTGTCGGCTCGCCCGATTGGTTGCGCGGATATCCCACGACGACCGTATCGACGTGCTCGGTATCAATCAGTTCCGCGATACGCGCGACTTCCTGACCGTCGACTTCGAACGTATCGTAGGCGATCGCAATCCTCACGGATGAATCAGCGATGGCCACGCCAATGCGCTTTTCGCCGACATCGAGCGCGAGAAGTGAGCGGCTAGTCATTCGTCGTGATCTTGAATTCTACTGAAATTTTATTTGTATCATTTGGCACTGCACGCACCCAGAATGGCGATAGTTTCACATCGACATTTTCGACACCATTGACGTTTTGGACATACGTCTGAATCTCACCGAGTCGCTTGCCTTTAGCGTATTCTTTGAGCGCATTTGCGTCGATTTTTGGACCGATTTTGCCGTTTGTGGTGATCGTTGCGTTCCAGCCGCCATCTGTCGGGCTGACATTGGTGAAGCCGACGTCGCCCGCACCGTTTGAGTAGAGTTTTTGGTCGGCTTTGCCGTCGAGTTGCTGTGCAAAATACGCATCGAGGAATTTCGATAATTCATCTTTGCTCACTGCCGCCATCGAAAATGTCACCGCACCTGAAAGCGTCGCGTTGTCGCCTTCTGCGCCGACTGCCGGTGATGATTTCACCGCACCTGTATCGGATTTGAAACTCGCATCCAGCACGACGTAATCTTTGCCAAATTCGCCTGCCAGCGCTTTTTTCGCCGCATCTTGGTCACTCTGACTGACGAGGCCGTTCATTGCTTGGTCGACATCACTCTGCTGGACGACGTTGATGGTTTTGTCTGTTCCACCAGAAGTGGCATTGCCGACTGTTGCGCTCACGCCAGACGGCACGCCGGACATTTGGCCATTTGCGCCGTTGTAGCTCGCGCCGTTTGCCGTTGCGGTGATACCAACCGTTACACCACGGCTATTTGCCCTTGTAAAGGTGACACTCGAATCAGTCGTATACGTCGAGCCTCCAGACGATGTCAGTGTCGTCCCGGCTGGGATCGTTGTGTCGAGATTGTCGATTAAATTCGTTGAAAAACTCACCGTTCCCGTCGCTTTCGTGCCGACGTCTTTTTTGCCGGTCGAGCTAAATTGCTTTGAAACGGATTTTTGGGACGTTTTTGTCACGGTTTTGATTGTGCCAGCTTTGAGATCGGTCGAGAGTGCGTCGCCAACCTTCACCTGCGAATTGAGCGCGGCTTCGGACGTTTTCGCGGTCACGATGATCTTTGCGGACGGCGCAAAAAAGATCGCCCAGATGAGAAACGCCACGAGCAGCACTGCGCCACCGATGATGAGGAATAATTTTTTGCGGAATTTATCAAAATCCGGAATCTTGACTTTGTCTTTGGCGGCGAGCGCTGCAGCACCAAGTGCGCCGGCTTTTGGATTCTTCGTTTTTGAGCCAACGGCGGCGGATGACGGCGAAACATCCGCTTCTGGAGCCGTAGCGGCAGCAGCGGCCGCACCGCTGGCCGGCGCGCCGGGCAACGTGTCGCCATCGATCACGTCATTACCATCATCAATATCGAGCGCTGGGATTTCCGCGAGCTCTGGTTTGCTCTGAAGATTTTTCGCAACAGGGATCCCGGCACTTGCCGAAAGCGCCGTGAGCGCGGCGTTATTTGAAATAATCACGAGACGTTTGTCCGCCGCCTCGGCCGCACGGTGCACAAGCTTGAGGTTGACGGCACTCTGAATCGCCCCGATGCGCTTCGGCGGAACAAGCGCAACAATGTGCTCTTTCGAAGCCTTCACCTTGCCAATGATGGCGGTGATATCATCTTCGGTATCGATGTAGATGACGTCTTTTTGCATGTTCCCTATCTGTTAGATGCGAAGCATCCGATTCAATTTATCTTTGAGCGAATCCGCGTCGCTTGCTCCTATCATTGTATCATAACCAACACGGAGCAGCCCCATGGCGGTGATGAAGGTGTGGTCGCCGGCTTTGTCGGTTTTGTCGGTGATACCCGCGACGTCGTGCGGACGAATGTGCTGCACGCTCGGGCGCTTCGTAAATGGCAAATCTTTGTACCAATTGCGTTTTTCGAGCGCGTCCATCAGCTGATGCAAGCTCGCGCCACCACCACAAAGTAGCAGTCGCGGCGGTAAATGGTCGACCGAATCAAATTCACCCAGCGCCAATTCGACACCGGCGAGCCAGACTTCGAGCGTTTTGTCGACGGCAGCTTCGACGTCTTTTTTGACTGACGATTTAATCTTTTCGTCGTCGATATTGACCTTCAGTTTTTCGGCTTGATCATAACTAATGTCGAGTTCGCTCGCAATGGTGTTCGTGAAACTTCGTCCGCCGATGCCAAACATTTTGGTGCCTTCGACGCCGCCGTCATTGACCACTGCGATGTCGGTCGTACCGCCACCAACGTCCGCGAGAATCGCCGTAAACGAGCTATTTGCATCCGTCCCGAGCACGCTGCGGCTGACCGCAAATGGCTCCGCCGCGACCGCGACAAGTTCGAGGTCGAGCTCTTCGGCGACGCGCTCCAGCGCCCCGATATGCACCATCGGCGCAAATGCCGTATAGATCTGCACCGCGACATCTTTGCCCTGAAATCCGATCGGATTCGAAACCTTGTAGCCATCGATATGGATACTGACGAGCGCCGAGTTGACGAGTTTGACCTCGACATCTTCGTTGCCAGTCTCGAGAGCGATTTGTTTTTGCGCCTTTGTCGCGGCGCGATCCTGAACTTTTTCGATGATAAATTCCATCTCCGCTTCGTCGAGCGGACGATCTGGCTGCGGACGACGGTAGCGAATGGTATTTGTCACACCCTTGACCAGCTCGCCGGCAATCCCAATCACACAGCGTTTGGCCTGCAAACCGGCTTCTTCTTCGGCCTCGGCCAGCGCATCTTCACAGTTTTTGACGACGCCCGCGATATCCGCAATGGCGCCAGCATGCATGTCGCCGAGCTCTTGGTGAGCGCGCCCCACGCCGACAATTTCAATCTGATCGTCGATGACGTGCGCGACAAGTGCTTTGACATATTCGGTACCGATATCAAGACCGACAAGATACTCTGGTTGTGCCGGCTTGGATTTGGGAAGAAATTTTTCAAAAACCATAGTTGGTATCATTATACAACAAATCCGCTCATGCTCACTACTATTTCGCCACAAATGCGCATATTTGCGCATAAATCATTGATTTTTCGTATGTTTTGTGATATAATAAAAAGATGGAACCCCAGTATCCCGAAAACCATCCCGATTTCTCGCTTCATAATGAGCAAGAACGATCGCTCGAGGAGCACTACGTCGCGATGCTACACGATGCAATCGATACACTTGAAAGTTACCATGTCACCCCAGATGGTGAAACCTTCACTGCTGAAAATATCCGGTTCGGTCGCTTCGGCGAAGATCGGTTGACGATCGAGGCATCGATGCATGACGGGGTGCAGGACACCCTCGTTCGGTACGATTCAACCGAGAAAAAAGAAACGGTTACGTTTTGCAGCGCCCCTGATGCATCTCACTGGACAAATGTCAAAACGCGCGTTGAACATGCAGCGATGGCGCGATTTCTCGATGCTGAATGGCCACAGGCACTCTACGACAATCAAGCCGCACGCGATCTCACCAAAAGAGGTGTGGCGTTTTCGGAGCTGCGCGACTTTTTGCAGGATGAACTTGCACCCAAAGCTGCGACACAGACTCGAAGCAAGTCGTATTCATACGAGACTTCAAAAGAAAACTCGCTCACTGAGCTCCGTTTGAGCTACGATGACGAAGCGCGAGCCGGTGAATCACCCCTGCGAACGGCACTTCTGACACTGAGCTGCACATCACTCAAAGACGAGCAGAAAATCACTGAAAGCCCCGGTTTGATGATCGAGGTGGGCGTCAACCCACTCGAAATGGTATCGATCAAACTGTTCGTACTTGGCAAAGACAAGACCTATCACGAACAAGAGCGAGTCGAAAATCCTGAGGAATTGTATACGACAATCAGCGGCCTGGTCGACGAGCTGGTCGCAGAAAAACGAGTCGCTTAAAACCATGGAAACTCCCGAAAAACGCACGCCCGGATCACGTGAATACACTCCGCTGATGCGGCTTGAATCGCTCATCACAGATGCGAGCGATGCCCTCGAAGCAGCAAAGGTCGCGCCGGATATTATCGAAAAGGAATACACCCAAATCCCCTACGGGCGGTTTGGTGATGGTATACTGGCGATCTCGGCGCGCGCGGAATTTGGCTATCTGACGCGGCTGCAAATGCAGTTCATGTCGGCAAAGAATCAAGACACCAAAGAATCATTTTTTCTCGAAAAGCGCATCGGTGAGGAGCCGTGGCGTACGGTCGGAAAATACACGTATACCGGCGATGAAGCATTGGCATTTCTCGATGCGCAGTGGCCGCAGGCACTGGCGGAAAACACGCCGCTGCGTGCTCTTGTCGATCGCCACGACCCTGATCCGGAGAAAATTGAATCACTGTTCTTTGATACATTTGCGCCACACGCGCGCTATTCGATGACAGATCACACACACCTCTACCGTGAACTTTTCCCGCGGGATACCGATACGGTTTCGGTCAATACTGTCGCACTCAATCGTCGCCAAACATTCCAGACACCGGCGGAAATACCGACGCTCGAACGAACGCGCGCCGATATCGCAACACCGTGGCAGATTGGCGGACGTGCAACGGCGTTGCATCTCGGTGTCGAGATGAGCCCGGGAAGTATCTGGCAAACGCGCTGGTATGCGGACGCAAAAACGGGCCGTGCTATCACGATGCCGATCGAGGATCCTGAGGAATTTGTGCGGGCATATGAAATGATGTTGCCGCGACTTGTCGAGGAAAAAACGGCGCACGCGCGCGAGAATTAATTAGCGCAAAACTGCTTTGATGCGACGGATGCCAGCTGAGCTAGCTTCTTCTTTGGTGATCTTGAAGCGTTTGCTGCCTTCGCCGAGCTGCGCGGTGTGCTCGACGTGCGGGCCGCCGCAGACTTCGAAGCTGACGCGTGCGTCGCCGTCGCCGATTTGATAGACTTTCACTTCGTCGCCGTAGCGCTCGCCAAACGCGCCGATCGCGCCGAGTTTGAGTGCTTCGTCGGTCGGATAGACCTTCCAGCTCACTGGCAAATCTGCGTCGATCCAAGCGTTGATTTGGTCTTCGACAGCTTGTTTTTCCTCTGGAGTGAGTTTTTCGTGATTGAAATCAAATCGCAGGCGCTCGGAGGTGATGTTGCTGCCATGCTGCTGGATGTTGTCGTCGTGGAGCACTTTGCGCAGCGCTGCGCCGAGCAAGTGTGTGGCGGTGTGGTATTTCAGGTGGATGTCGTCGTGACCTTCGAGACCACCGGCAAATTCGCCTTTGCGGGCGGTTTTGCTGCGGTTGCGCTGTTCGTCCATGCGCGCGTCGAATTGTTCTCGCCAATCATCAGGCAGTTCGATATCTTGTTTGTAGGCTTCTTCGACAGAAAGTTCGACTGGGAAGCCGTAGGTGTCGTAGAGCATGAATAGGATTTCTCCGGCTGATTTGCCGCTTCCGTCGTTGCTCCCTGCGGTCGCACGTAGGTCGCTAGACGCGGGTCCTGCCAGCGAGTCCGCCCCTGAATTTTTCGCTTGTGGCGAAGAAATTCGGGTGCTGCCCCGCTCGCTATCACCCGCTTGAGCCGTAAATAGACGTTGCATTTCTCTGATGCCTTTTCGTAGCGTCTGGCGGAAGGCTTTTTCTTCCTTCGCGAGGACCGCGATGATGTGCTCGCGCTGCTCGGCGACCTCTGGAAAATCATTGACATAGAGATCGGCGATGACCGGCACGACTTCTTCGAGAAAATTGTGCTCAATCCCGAGGTCGAAACTATACCGAATCGCACGGCGCAGCAGACGGCGCATGACGTAACCTTGCTCTTTGTTGCTCGGCACGCAACCATCGACGGCGAGAAATGTCGCTGCACGCAAGTGATCGGCGATGACGCGCATGCTTTCGTTGTGATTGTCGTAGCTTTTGCCGCTGCGGTCTTGGAGTTTTTCGATGATCGGCCACATC
>CAZYRC010000026.1:0-10279 GCA_964649505.1 uncultured Candidatus Saccharibacteria bacterium | reverse complement strand
TTTATAAATATTCATCGAACCATCATCTACGGCGCGAATGGTTTGATTACCGAGTGTTAAGTGCATAGTCTCGAGAAGAGTGTCGCCTATTTTACGATTTTCAGCAGAACCCTGCTGGGTATAGGTCGTCTCGTTCATCTATTTATCCAGAATTTTCGTTTATTCGTCATTACGCTTACACTTAACTATAGAGCATACCTCTGCATGTATCAATGATAAAAAACAACTCCGCCTTTTCGTGCGGAGTTGTCTTGCTCAAAAAATGACATATAGTTACGGTGCGATCATGCGGTAGTTTCGCAGCATGCGGAAGATAAACACCGCCATTGCCAGCGTCGAACCGATAGTGAGAATCGTCAGCGTGTGCCAGAGAAAGACGATGATATGCGTCATGAGATCAGCTGGCAAGAAACGGCTTACGAAGAACAATGCGGCAGATGGCGTCGTGATCGCCGTGAGGATGAGCACCCAGCTCGACCACGCGCTGCGCTGGCGCGCAACCTCAGCTTTGTGTTGGTTACCCCAACCGTCGCGTCGGATATTTGCCGTCGCGATGAGCACTGAGTCGAGCCAAATCGCGAGCGTCCTGATGTAATAAATCTCGCCAGGGATAAAGAATATGGCTCGCATCACTTCGCGAAACGTACAATTGGGAATCTTGGCCGCGACGAGGACGGACTGCAGTATCGCGAGTACGATCGGCGTGAGCCAGATAGGGTGGAATTCAAATTTGTTGAGCGCGATCGTCGTCGTCAGCGCGACTACAAACAATATGCGGAGCGCGAGATTCCAGCCCAGAGCGATCTGGTCGAACCAACGTCGGCGGTCGACCCACGGGTTGAAGTCGCGGACGATATCGGTCAAGTGACCGTCTTGCCATTTGCGGCGCTGGCGTTGCCAAGCGTGCGGAGTATACATGAGACCGGTCCAGGCGCGGGCTTTGGCGCTCGTGGCGTTTTTGTAACCAAGTTTTTGGAACGTACGCGTGAGCTGCGCATCCTCGACGAGCGATTCCGAATCCCACGGAGTACCGCCGTCGGTCTCGGCTGCGGCTTTGCGCAGTGCTTCGAGTCGGAAGAGTGTGGCTTGACCGCCGAGAATTTCAGATTTGTATCCGCGGATCTGCTGTTTGATAGCAGTGACAGCGAACTCGTGGCGCTGACCGTGGATGAGGGCAAGTGATTTGCCGCGCAGGTCGGACGGGATTTTGAACGAGTAACGCGCCATGACGCCGGCGGCTTTGACGCGGCGGATGAGGTCGACTTCGAGATGATGTACCATGTTTTTGTCGGCTTCGATATCCGCATCGACGCCGAGGACGAAATCATAGTCACCGAGCTGCATATAGCGCCAGTACATCCAGTTGAGGGCGCGGACTTTTGAGCCGCGCGAGCTGCCGTCTTCGAAACGACCGTTGAGTTCCAGCGGCTGCTCGATGATCAGTTGGTCGCGAAATTCTTTAATAAGCGGAAGCACGGCTTGATAAGCCGCGTCAGATTCGCCGGGACCGTTGATGAGGACGACAATCTGGTCGATACGGCGCGTCTGCATGAGGAGGGAAATGATCGTCTTATCGAGATCGGCTTCGCGCTCATACGCCGGCACGATAGCCAGTATTTTTGGTTCCTCGGGTTCGATTTCAAACAGATTTTTAGCTTCTGTGATACGTTTTTTGACTTTCTTGAGCTCAGCGCTTTTGCGCAGTTCAAGTGCTTTGAGGCGTTTTGAGCGCGTCAACGGCTCGATGATACCGCCATGCCGAATTTTGACCGGCACGACAGGTGCGTTGGTCTTGGTCTCTTCGCGGATGATACGGTCGAGCTCCTCGAGCTCCTCCGGTGTCCGCAAACTTTTCGGCTTTAGCATTCTCATTGTATTGCTCATCAAAAAACTCCTACTCATGCATTTTATTGCTCACTGCTTACTAGAGGCGCACCTCAAACAAGCTCATGATTCCATCTTAGCATAAACTTTATTATTTGTCAACTATAATATATAGTTACACACGCAGCACGCAAAAAACGTATGTTTAAATAGGCTATTGTCTATCTGACGCGAGGACGGTCATGCCAGCGATCACGAGAGGAAGCGACGCGTTACTCGTTCAAAATCCCGTCCGACCTGCGCGGCAAATCACTTGCCCTCATCCACGGTCAGCGCCACGAGTTCGCTGTCACTGCTATCAAACAGTCGGACTTGTTTTTCAATCGTTTTATCTCCAGCCTTTTTTGACACTACGTCGCAACCTCGAGGTCGCCGCCATGCCTCGTCATATGCCGCAAAGTGAACGTACGGCACAGGTTACCCAACTTGCAGAGCAAGTAGGGTTAGCTCAACGCCTGCATCATCGTCCGCGCGAGCTATCTGGTGGACGAATTCAGCGCGCCGCTATCGCTCGGGCGCAGGCTTGCATCGGTCAGCCATTTTGCTGGAAATAGGTTCGTATTTCAGAGTACAAGGGAGCCATGAAGAGACTTTGTAAGTATTTCGCTTACGGAGTTTTTTCTTGTTTTTTGAACAGGATTCGAACAGCCCGTGGAGCATTAAGGGGTGAGGACTGCCAGCGGCAGTCCTCAAGGTGACGTCGCAGGTGAACTGTGTCCACCTGACCGACTCGCGGGGTCGCGGAACGTGACCGAATGCCTTCACCCCAGCCATGAAAACCCTATCGAATCCCAATCAAAAACTCTGCAGCATTCTGCTACAGAGTTTTTTAGTGCCCACTCCCCTGTCAACTATTGCTTTTTCATGCTGCTTATGCTATAATATATAATATGAAGGAATTTCAGCCATCGCCGCTGATGCCGAAGCCTACCGAACAGGCCTTTGCGGCCATGCTTGCGGATGATGCTGACGGCAAATATTCCCCCGAGATATCTCTCATGACGACGAATTGTGGCGTCGCGTCACACGTTCTCGCCGAATATTCCGCGCAGCGGCACGGAATTCAGCTCGAGCCATACATCGGACGAATCGATGGCATGACATTTGCCGACTCATACCGACCGTTTTGGCACCTTTTGCTTCGTGACCGCGAGCGCTCAACGATTATCGATCCGACCGCGCTTCAGGTGCTCGGACGCGCCGGGCTCACGTGGTTTGATGAAGCGAAATTCCCGTCTCGCCCGTCTTTTTACGCAGATGACGACCGAATGTTTGAGATCAAAGACACACCTGAGGGTATCAACGCATTTGCTGATTTTGCCAGCGACAAGATTCAGCGTACGCGCACCGATGCGCTCGCGATCCGAGACCAATTGTCGCTCCCGCGCGACGGCTCGCAAGCTTTTCTTGATATGGATTCATCCGAAATCCACGACCGCCTCGTCGACATGTGGACGATGGAACATTACGCGCCCGACCCGCTCTCAGAGCGCAAACCTCACTTCCAAGAAAAAGTCGCGTCAATCGCCGAAAAACTCATTTCGCTCGAATAATTTCCATTTAGTGACTATTTGTCGCGCGGTGGCAATTCGCGCATGACGAGTACCGCCGCCCAGAGCCAGAGTGCAGCAAAAAGTATTACCCATATACCGACAACTGTCGGGATCGTCGCGCCAAACAGCCCGCTATTGAGCCGGCTTGACTCGGGAAATACATTCATCCAGAGCGCAAGCACCAGCCAGAGGCTCGGCGCCACAACACTCGCAACACGCGTGATGGCGCGGACGCGTCCGGACAATTTCATCGAGATGAGATATGGCAGCGCGATAATTTCGACCAGCGGGACCGCGACTGCGACGATGACCGCGGTGATTCGGCCGCCCGGCAGGCCAAATCCTGCGACGACATCGGTGAATTTTTCAAAGGTGAAAAGCTGCGTCACAACAAGCCCCACATACATCATACTGAGAATAAACGCGCGGAAAAAGGCAGGGTTTTTGAAAAATTCGTCAGGAAATATATGTTTCAACATCTTTTGCATGATTTTAGTATACACTGTTTTTGCTTATTTTTTCATATTTTTTGAAAAAACGCTTGCGTTAATGAAAAAACCCATGTATGCTACGAGTAGCGAAGTTACAAAAACAAACACCACAAACATCTGCAACATCGCTCTACGATATATCCACCACAACATATCGCTAATGCCCCGCGCTCTCGCGGGGTATTACTTTTCTGCTTTTTTGCTATGTGCGGCGCGCCATTTGGCAACTTCACCGTGATGCCCAGAAAGCAGCACCTCTGGGACTTTCATACCTTGCCACTCCTCTGGCCGGGTGTACTGAGGAAATTCGAGCGTCTCGCCGTCACTGAAGCTCTCGATCAGAGCGCTCTCTGCCCCACCGAGTACCCCTGGGATGAGGCGCACAATACTGTCGATGATTGTCATTGCTGGCAGCTCACCACCGGTCAAAACATAATCCCCGACACTCACCTCTCGATCGACCAGCGCCATGATGCGTTCGTCAAAACCTTCATAGCGACCACAGATAAAAATATACCCGTGACCTGTCTCGCTCCACTCCTGGGCGAGCGACTGACGCCAGCGCTGTCCGCGTGGCGTCATGATCACAACCTCTGCGGTCGGATCGTTTGCTTTTGCAGCCTTCACGGCGTTCCAAAGTGGCTCCACCATAAGAAGCATCCCGTCGCCACCACCGTATGGCGTATCGTCGACGCTGCGGCGTCGCCCCAGACCAAATTCACGCAGATCAATCGTCGAAAGTTCGACGATACCTTCTTTTTGCGCTTTCCACATCATGGAATTGCCAAATACCCCTGTAAACATCTCGGGGAATAGCGTAATAACCTGGAGCTTTTTCATATTTTATAGTATAACAATCTTTGACAGTTTTGTCTATTTATTATGCTTTCATGCTTGCAATTCATGCATGTTTTGTGATATAATATATTTTGACAACTAAGAAAGGAGGTGAGGTAAGATGCCTCACAACACCAACCGCGAACGAAACGCCGAACAGATCGGCGCGATGAAATTCCCCGTGAGTTACGGGATCATCGCACCGCTCGGCCGGCTCGTCGGCGCTGGTGCCGCCGGTGCGGCTGTCGCCACGTACGAGGCGGCACGTGCAGCGAAGCGCGGTGTCCGCGGGTTCTTGTGGCAGCGCATGCTGCGGCTTCCCCGCTGACGTCTAGCCGGTACAGGCCCTCGAGATTGAGCTTCGGCTCTCTCGACGGTCTGTACCGGTCGTTTTATTTTCCGAATCGTATCTGTTACACTAAGCATATGGACTTTGAAGAAAAGCAAAACACCGAACAACCACATAGCGAGATTTCTGACGAGGCGCGCTTCAACGCCACGACCAAACGCGTCACGCTCGAGCCGATTCACGACGACGTCGTGCCTGATGAGCTCTCTGATGAGGCCGAGGGCAATCGGCGCGCGTCGGATGCACCGATGGCAAATATTGACATCGACCGCGAAGAAACCAACGTCAAGACTGCCACACCGGCCGTCGATATCGATAGCCACGGCAGCGAGCACTACGACAGCGACACCGTCGCGATGCCAGTCGAGCCGCCACTGAAGGAAACGCCGCCACCGATGACTACCGCAAGCCAGCCAAGCGCTCATTCACTCCCCGTCGGGCAGATCGTCTTTGCTGTCGTCGCGCTCGCGCTTTTTGCCGGGCTGGTGATATTTTATTTCCTCCGATAGTACGAACCCCCGAGAAATTCTCCCAGCAAAATACCGCCGAAAGTTCGGCGGTATTTTGTACAAATAAGTCTCTCTTTCGTCCTCATCGAGGATCGAATGGCTCGCAAAAGCCCTTATCTGTGGTTCTCGCAGTTCAATTGTTCTCGCATGAACTGTTTATGATTATACATGGGTTTTTCACGCGCGACAAGTGCTTTTTCACGCCTGTGCATACGCTGTGGAAAACTAAATATCGAGGTCGTCCAGATCGGCGAGTTCTTGGCGGGATTTGCGCGCAAAATCGCTTTCTTTTGACTCTTCTTCTGGCTCTTTCGTCTCTTCGGCCTCTGTTGCGGTCGTCTCCGTATCCTTTGCATCCTCGTCTTGGTCGTCCGATGAAATCACCGTTGATTCGTCAGGATTGTCGTTGTTGACGATTTTGAGGTTGTAACGCGCGGAATTTTTGGTGCCGAGCGCTCGCAGCAACGTGCGCAAACTCTGCGCCGTCACACCGCGTCGCCCAATGACGCGCCCGAGGTCTTCGGGATCTACCGTCAAGGTGAGCAACACGCCTTTTTCGTCGACGATACGATCGACGACGACGTCTTCGGGGTGTTCCACAAGTGATTTGACGATATACTCTACAAATTGCTGGTCGATAGTTGACATGCCCACTGGTCTCCTTTGCTGTCTCACTGTTAATATCGTTCTCTTTCATTGTACACCAAAACACCCCGCGAGTGCAGGGTGTTCGAATGATTTTTGTCTAAAAACTTACGCTTCGGTTGCTTCTGCAGCTTCAGCCTCTGGAGCGGCTGTTTCTTCGGCTGCCTCCTCCTCACGAGGAGCGTTTTTGCGAAGTTTTTCGGCGTTTTTCACTGATTTTTGCTTGTTTGCATCAAATTCTTTAACCCATTTTGGCAGCTTCACACCAGCTTCTTTGAGGAGTTTGACGACTCGAGGTGTTGGCTGAGCGCCGTTGTCGAGGTATTTTTGCGCCTCAGCGACATTGACATTAGCGGCTTTTGTGTGAGGGTTGTACGTACCGACGTACGCGACAACGCGACCACTGCTTGGGTGGCGCTGTGCTTCCTGGACGGCGAGGCGGTATACTGGGTAGGCCTTGCGACCGAGTCGTTGCAAACGAATTGCGAGCATAAAATCTAAACTTCCTTTACTTCACTTATAGATTGTTTCTACTTCTGCACCATTTTACCTGATTTTTCAAGCGTTGTCAATCTGTCACTTGGCAGATTTTTTTGCGTACTCTTTCAGTGAAGCACGCGCCGCCTGTTGCTGTGCGGATTGTTTGCTCGGACCGACGCCTTTGCCCATCAGCGTGCCATTGACATATGCGCCGAGAGTGAAGACTTTATCGTGGTCGGGGCCTTCTTCGTTGATGACTTTGTAGACTGGTGTTGCGCCGTCAATCTGCTGGCTGACCTCTTGGAGGTGGCTTTTTGGATCGCGCCAGGTGCCTTCTTTGAGGATGGTTTCGAGTTTACTGAGGATGTGTTTGTGGATGAATTCGCTCGCGCGGTCGTAGCCTTGGTCGAGGTAAATCGAGCCGATCGTCGCCTCAAACGCATTTGCGAGGATTTGCAGCCGCGCACGCTCAGAACCATGTTTTTCGCCCTTGCTCATCCGGATCAGTGGCTCGTAGCCGAGCAACTGCCCCGCCGCGCCGATGCTTTCGGTGCGTACCAGCGCCGCGCGCCAGCTCGTGAGAATCCCCTCTGGCTCGGCGTAATTGCGGTACAGATAGTCCGTCGTGACCAGCTCGAGCACAGCGTCGCCGAGAAATTCGAGCCGCTCGTTGTGCTCCGAAACTGATTTTTTGTGTTCGTTGACGTAGCTGCGATGGGTCAAAGCGGTAATCAGAAGCTGAATATCGTTGTATTCAAATCCTAATTTCTGCTTCGCGAACTCTACGTAGGGGCCAACTGGCATTCCTGTCATAGTAAATTTCCTTTCATAGTTCTATTATAGCGGATTGGCGGTGCGACGTACGAAAACGCCCACAGCGCTAGAGCTTTTCCTCGCGGATCCGCGTTTTTGCTTTCAGCATCAGTTTTGCAATGTCTTCGTATTCGATCAGATCGAGCGCTTCATTAAAATCAAACCATTTGATGCCGTTCATCCACTCTTCTTTTTGGATTTCGTTGCCGTCAGTACGCACGCGCACCAGATAAATCTGCGTCGTCATCAGCACCAATCGGTCGATGCGGCGGTAGCGGAAGTGAATTTTGCCGAGCCAGCCCAGCATGTCGACATCGTGGAGTCCGGCTTCCTCGCCGATCTCGCGGCGTGCGGTCTGGACGGCGGTTTCGCCTTCTTCGATGTGGCCTTTCGGGATCGTCCAGCGGTCTTTTGCGTCCTGGATCAAAAGGATTTCGAGACGCTCGTCGGCGCCATGACGAAAAACAATTCCGCCACTGGTCGGCTCGCGAACGATCTCCTGAATCGAGGCTTTCGAGCGCGGCAGGTATTTTTTGATGTGGCCGAGGTTAGTCCTTGGCTTGTTCGGTTTCGGCATCGGCTGGTTTCTCCTCGACAAGCGTGCGCAGCGCCGTTCCGAGAACGCCGTTGACAAACTTGCTTGAGTTATCCGAACCAAATGCTTTGGCGAGCTCAACCGCTTCGTTGATCGCTACCTTTGGTGGCACCGTATCTTTGCAGAAAAGCAATTCATAAAATCCGAGACGCAAAATCGTGCGATCGACGCGTGCAATCTGCGCGATCGGCCACTCTGGTGCGATCGGCTGAATCTTTGCGTCGAGCTCTTCGCGATGGGTCTTGACGCCATCGACAAGATGTTTCACAAATCCCGTATCTTCGATTGCAGATTCGTAGCGCGAAAGATTGCGCTGCAAAATCTGATCCGAGTCAACACTCGAATCGTTTGACTGAGTACGAAATTCGAACTCGTAGAGCGTCTGAAGTGCGACGATACGGCCTAGGTGACGGTTTGATGCCATTACATTGGTTCTTTCTTGTTAAATTCCCACTCGTTTTAGAGGCAAATTATTTCTTTTTGCCTGTTTCGTTTTTTGTCGTCTTGACCTTCACTGGCGACGTGCCGTTGACGCGGCGCGCGAGTTTGAGGACGAGATGACTGCGGCGAAGGCCCGTTTTGCGGGGGCTCGATTGCTTTTTTGGCTGTGCCATACAAATGTTCTCCTTTTCGGTGTATAAAACTTGAGTCTATTATAGCGTACTTTTCTCCTCTGTTCAATAGCTTGACGGATATTCGAAATGGATGCAAAAGTATTGACTTTTTATAGCATAAGTGCTATAATGGCAATCACTGGGCTCACCGTAAGCCTGGGAGACTTGTACTTCCCCAATCAGAAAAGGAGGTGACCAAAATGGTCACCATGGACTGCGCCACGCTAGCCGTCGCCTTCGAGGTAGCGTTGATGATCTCGATGGTCGTCAACGCGACGAAGGAGGCCCGCGTGTCGCGCATCGGCTCCTTCCTGCTCGGCGGCGCTGCTGCCTGGGCGATCCTCTCCCTCGCCTTCGCCTATGTGGCGTCGGCGGTCCAGGAGAGCTTCGGACGATCGGTCGTCATCGCCTTTGCGATGCTGATCGTCCACGTCGCCCTGATCGCCCTCATCGCGCGCAAGCGCGCGTGACGCCGAAGAAGCAACAAGTCGACCCCGCTCATCACGAGCGGGGTCTTCAACTATCTAGACTTCGTGGTACGCTAGGCTACGATATTGACGAGCTTACCCGGCACGTAGATCACTTTGCGCGGCTCTGCTGTCACAAATTTTTGCACATTCTCGTCCGCAAGGGCGAGTTTTTTGACTTCTTCGGCACCGGTGTCGGTGGCCACGTCGAGTTTGGCGCGAAGTTTGCCATTTACCTGCACCACGATAGTCAGCGTATCGCGCACGATCTGCGCATCGTCCCACTCCGGCCACTCCTCAAAATCAAGCTGCGTCTCGTTGCCGAGCTGCTGCCATAGCTCCGCGCTCATGTGCGGCGCCAGCGGTTGCAGTATTTTCACCAGCGATTCGATCGTGTATTTCCACTCGGACGTGAAGCCATCGAGTTTCAATTTGTACAGCTCGTTCACCAGCTCCATCAGCGCGGCGATCGCCGTGTTGAAACTGAGGCGGTGCATGTCGTCAGTGACTTTTTTGATCGTCGCGTGAGTCGACGACGCGAGTTGTTTGGTGTTTGCTTCACCCTGTTTGTCGCTCTCTATGTATTCCTGCGTCAGCGTCCAAACGCGATTGAGGAAACGGTATACGCCCGCAACGCCTTTGCTACTCCAGTTTGAATTTTCGTTGATCGGCCCCAGAAAGAGCTCGAACGTACGCAGCGCGTCGGCGCCGTAGCCAGCGTCAATCACATCGAGTGGATCGACGACGTTGCCCTTGCTTTTGCTCATTTTTGCGCCGTCTTCGGCCATGATGAGACCGTGGTAGACGAGCTTGTGGACGGGCTCTGTGAAATCCGTCAGGCCCATATCGCGGAATACATGCGTCCAGAAACGAACGTAGAGGAGGTGCGCGACTGCGTGATCACCCCCGACGTACATGTCGAGCGGCGCCCAGTAATTGACTTTTTCCGGAGCAAATGCACGCTCGGCGTTGTGGGGATCGGTATAGCGCAGCAAATACCAGCTACTGCAGGCGTAGCCGTCCATCGTGTCGGTTTCGCGTT
>CAZYRC010000025.1:0-10841 GCA_964649505.1 uncultured Candidatus Saccharibacteria bacterium | reverse complement strand
CAAACGCGTCCCGCACCTCCAGGCGAGCGAAGTTGATTAGCGGCGGACGGCGGCGAAACATCAGCGTCTCTAAAGGTATTTAAGGCGGCATTAAGCTGCCGCGCGGTATAATAGACATCGACATGAACGAATCAAAAAAACACGCACTTCTCATCATTATTATCATTTTAAGCCTCCTGCCGAGCGTGCTGCTGATGAAATTTCCGACACATCTGAGCGCGGCGAGCGTGGCGCTCTGGCTGTCGGCAATCGTCGGCTATATGGGCATCGTGATGCTGCTGTGGATGTATATTCTCGGTGCAAAATCGGTGATGGGGCGCTTGTTTCGTGACCTGGCGCCGGTGCTGCGGATTCACAAATGGCTCGGGACGTATGGGGTGACGGCAATTTTTGCGCATCCGATTCTCATCACGATCAGCTACGGCGAGCAGTGGTTGTATTCGGTGATTCCGCAGGTCGGAACGGTGGCTTCATTGGCTCGCGTATATTTGCGTACCGTTTGCGCTCCTGCACGTGCCAGATCTAGGTAGTCAGGAGGCGACCACGTTGCGGTGAAGGCGTATTTGTTTGTGCTGGGCCTTACCTTTGTGATTTTTTCGTTGCTGCGGCTTCAGTCGCTGCTCAATCTCGACCGGGCGCGCTACCGCGTGACGCGGCATATTCAGCTGACGGACGAGGATTTTATGATCGAACTCGCGCCACTTGGGCGACAGATCGCGCCGCATCGGGGGCATCGTCGTAAGTACGTAAATAGTCGCGAAATGCGAGAATATTGCGATATGGCTCGGAATCTTTGACGAGCACGTGGAGATAGTGAGTGCGCGCGTCGTCAGGGCCTTTTGGGATGAACATTTCCCAGTCTTTCTCGCGCTCTGGCATACTGATATAGCCCACTGCCTCGAGCTTGGCGCGAAATTTCTCAAAATCTGTAAGTGACGGCAATCCGACGAGCATGTCAATGATAGGTTTGGACGGTAGCCCTGGTATGGAGGTACTACCCGTGTGATAGACTTCATATTGACCAAAAATCGGCTGAATTAGCGCGTGCTCACGCTCGAACTCATCTGCCCACACGGCGGTATACGGCTCGATCGTGACCCTACCCCTCTTGAGCGCCACTATTTCGCTGCCTCAAGGATTGCAATTTCGCGCAGTTTCATTATCTTGAGGCCGATACTATTCCCCTCTTCGTCGTGTCCTTCCGAGTCGCGAATCAGCGCGACGGCTGTTTCGATATCATCCACCCAGCGTAATTCCATGCCGGCCGCCGCTTCTTCGTCGGTGCGTGCAAAATCGGTTTCACGAGCTGCTCGCGCACGGTAGCAATATGACAATTGGTGCATGCCGCAATAATAGCGGTTTTCCTCGACTATTCCGAGCTCCTCAATATCATCAATCTCGAGGCCGGCCTCCTCTTGAACCTCGCGCGCGAGTGCGTCGAGCAAATCTTCACCCTCATCGATGCCCCCGCCGGGTAATTTATAAAATTGGTCACGTGCAAAATACATCAATGCGATGCGACCCGCCTCATCCCGTACAACGCAGCGCGCCGCTTTCCGGCGAAAATCAATCGATCGGTCATTGGCATGTGTGTAGCCAAGCTCGTGCTGGTCAAGGAAGAGAAGGTGTTTCATCAACTCGCCTCGGTTACCTCATCTGATGCGTGGAGATATCCCTGCACAATCGCCATGTCGAGTAAGTGGTCATGCGCGTCGTTTTCGGGTTTGTGCAATTGCCCTTCCGCGTTCCAGCTAGCATCTGGACCAGCAGCCATTGCGCGTTTGTGACATTGAACGATTGTTTCCAGCTGATTTGCGCGGATCCCTTCGAGAAGGTCGTGCCACGGCGTGATGTCACCATTATCGTACGGCAGCATATCGAATTGCAGCGCCTGGAGCCATGCCCAGCCACGCTGTTGAATTCGGTCAACGAAACGCTCGGCATAGGTAGGGGTATTCGCAATCGCTTCTGGATCAAGGTATATCTGCGCCGCGCCCTTTACTCCTTCTTGTTTGCCAAACAGCGCGTTGACAAAGCGAACATCGCCGACGGGATACCATGTCGGGCTATATTTGTTTTCACGGTCAAGCCATTGAGTATTGTGTACCGCCTTCACTCCAAGCAATAGATCACGCTCGTGAGATACCGGCAGTTCACGCCAAGCGTCCTGCAATTTGAACTGCTGATCAATGTTCACAACGCCACTCACGCCGATGTATGGTCGTTTTTCAATACCCATAGATTCTTCATTTCTCCTCTAGCATTGTATATTCCTATACTACATTATTTCATACGGTTGCACGATCGTATCGACGTGTCCGATTCCCTCGGCGGAGCTGGTGCGGTGCTCGTAGCGGGGTTGCGTGCTTGCGATTGCGGCAATTTCGTCGATGGTATCGCGAATTTCCTGAGGGGTGAGCTGTTTTACACGCTCGATGAGTTGTTGCTGGTCGGACACCTTTTGCCCCCTGATGATGCGCGCGACGTAGCCATTGATGCGTGTGTCGACGTCGGTGTTTCCTGTCAATGCGCTGAATTTTCCCATCGCGAGTCCAGCAGCAATCTCTTGGTCGCTATACGCATCTCCACCGGCACGCATCACGGTATCAAACACCTGGTTTGCGATAGCGACGTTGACTGGGTCTGTCGTGACCGAGCCATTGAATGACCACGCGTTCGGATGATTGTGAATCGCGAGCTCGACACCGCCGTTATATGAGATCCCCTTTTCCTCTCGCAACGTCTGAAATGTTGTGTCGGACATTACCGACGTGGCGATACGGTAGCGCGGCAGGTCGTCGAGGACTTTTTGGGCAAATTCCGCAGGCAATGGATAGTTTACCGCCAGATGGAGATTTGGCGAATTTGGCATCACATATCCAGAAACGAAGTCGCCCGCGTGAGTCGGTGGCACAAGCGTCGTGCTGCTCGGCATGCGTGTGTTGAGGTTTGGCTGAAAATACCGATCAATGTGCGCGTAGATCTCATCCGGAGACGCCGCGCCGACAGCGACCACAGCCATTGCACCCATGATATATTCGCTCTCGTATGCTGCTCGAAGTTGCTCGCCGTTGAAATTTAGCCGGTCGTGATAGCCGATCACGCGCCGGCCATATGGATAGCCTGACATCGCAAATTCCTGCGCCACTCCATGCACAAGTGAAACATCGTCGAGCTTTGTCGTCGCTTCGCGCCGCACTGCTTTCATTTCGTGTTCGGTTGCATCGTCTGGAATCTCGGCGCGAAACAACACCTCACCCAGATGACGCACTAGTGGCTCAGCGTCAACCGCCTCAGTGACGTGCAATGTTCGCGTGTAGTGCGTGTTGGCATTTCGATACATGCCATTTTCGCGGGCATGCATCCGCATCGCTGACTTGTCCGGGAAAAGCGGCGTTTTGAGAAATACCGCATGCTCGAGCGCGTGCGCCATGCCTTCTTCACCAGGTTGCTCATGAACGCTACCGTATGGGATGTACGCTTGGATTGCGGTCGTTGCCGCCTCTGGCATGTGGTCGATGTAAGTCGTGAGTCCGTTCGGATAGGTGCGTTTTTCTAGGCTCATTGTGGTATCTCCATAAGCAAATCCAGGGCGCGAGGCCCTGGATTGTTGGTTATTATTTGCTGCGCTTTTCGATAATCTCCTGCGCGACGTTTGGTGGAACTTCCTCATAGTGAGCGAGCTCCATCGTGCTGGCGGCGCGGCCCTGGCTCATTGAGCGGATATCGCCGGTGTAGCCGAACATGTTTGCGAGCGGAACAATTGCTTTGATGAGCTTCGCGCCACCCATGAGGTCTTCCATTGCCTCGATGCGACCGCGGCGGCTGTTGAGGTCACCGATAATGTCACCCATGAACTCTTCTGGGGTCGTGACTTCGACGTGCATGACTGGCTCGAGGAGGATTGGCGTTGCTTTCTTCACGCCTTCGCGAGCCGCGAGGCTACCAGCGAGAGAGAATGCGAGTTCAGAAGAGTCAACATCATGGTAGCTACCGTCGTAGAGCGTCGCTTTGACGTCAACCACTGGGTAGCCAGCGATGACGCCACCATCGAGGGTTTCGCGGATACCTTTTTGAACGGCGGGGCGGTATTCTTGTGGCACGACACCACCTTTGATTTCGTCGATGAATTCGAAGCCTTTTCCTGGCTCGTTTGGTTCGAATCGGACCCAAACATCACCGTACTGACCACGACCACCGGACTGTTTGGCGTGTTTACCTTGGACTTCGGCGGTGCCTTTGATCGTTTCGCGGAATGCCACTTGTGGCTCACCGACGTTTGCTTCGACGTTGAATTCGCGTTTCATGCGGTCGATGAGGATCTCGAGGTGAAGCTCGCCCATACCAGACATAATGGTCTGGCCGGTTTCTTCGTCCGTGTGGATACGGAAAGTCGGGTCTTCTTCGGCGAGGCGCTGGAGCGCGATGCCCATTTTTTCCTGATCGGCTTTTGTCTTTGGCTCGACAGCGATCGATACTGGTGGATCTGGGAATTCGATCGATTCGAGGGCGATTGGGTGCGCGGTGTCAGCGAGCGTGTTGCCGGTGTAGGTGTTTTTCAAGCCCACAACTGCAGCGATGTCACCAGCGGCGACTTTGTCGATTTCTTCGCGTTTGTCAGCGAACATACGCACGACACGGCCGATACGTTCTTTTTCCCCTGTCGTGGTGTTCAACACGTAGCTGCCGGCTGAGAGCACGCCAGAGTAGACACGGACAAAGATGAGTTTGCCGACGAATGGATCAGCGGCGATTTTGAATGCGAGTGCAGCCATTGGCTCTTTGTCATCTGGCTTGCGGCTGACTTCGTCGCCAGTTTTAGGGTTTTTGCCCCAGATTTCATCGACATCGAGTGGGCTTGGGAGGTAGTCGGTCATGACGTCGAGGAGTTTTTCGACGATCACACCGCGGCCATCACCACCGGTCACGAGGAAGAAATCACCAGCGAGGACGCGTTTGCGCAGGGCGCTTTTGAGCTCCTCTTTCGTGATTGCTTCTTCGCCTTCTTCGAGGAATTTCATCATCAAATCGTCGTCTGCTTCGACAGCGTTTTCGACGAGCAGGCTGCGAGCATTGGTTGCTTTTTCGAGCATGTCGGCAGGAATTTCGCCTTCTACGAGAGCTTTGTCGGTGTAGTCGGTGTAGGTGTAGGCTTTCATTTCGACGAGGTCAACGACGCCATTGATGTCTTTTTCAAAACCGATCGGAAGATGAATTGGGAATGCATTTTTCGAGAGGCGTGTGTGGATCGATTCGAGAGATTTGTAAAAATCACCACCAGTCTGGTTGATTTTGTTGATGAAACAAACACGTGGCACGCCGTATTTGTTGGCCTGGCGCCACACCGTCTCGGACTGGGCTTCGACGCCCATTTTGCCGTCAAACACCGTCACCGCACCGTCGAGGACGCGCAGCGAGCGCTCCACCTCAGCAGTGAAGTCGATGTGACCTGGGGTGTCGATGATATTGATTTTGTGGCCTTTCCAAAAACACGTAACCGCAGCAGAGGTGATCGTGATGCCACGCTCTTTTTCCTGCGCCATCCAGTCGGTCGTCGCACTGTCGCCGTCTGCGCCGCGGACCTCACCGATTTTGTGGTTGATGCCCGTGCGGTACAAAATACCTTCGGTCGTTGTAGTTTTACCGGCGTCGATGTGCGCGATAATTCCAATGTTGCGGAAGTCCTTGAGCGGGACGTTTTGTGTTGCCATGAAACTCGATTCCTTTTCTTAGTTACAAATTTTTAGCATTAGTAATAGCTCTTGATCTCAATTATAGCATGAAATCTCTCTCCTGACTAGAGGTTCACGCGTCGTTGTCGTCGAATTCACTCGGCATTGACGCTGCATCGCGTGTGTTGCGGTGATAGCGGATTGACGACACCGGAAACGCCATCGAGACTGGCTTTGCGAAACGCTCGGCGGCCTGCGCCGAAAAATCGAGCATGGGCGCATACGACAGCACGTCTGACTTGGGCTCCTCTGGTAGCAGCATTAGGATCGTTTCTGCGATATAGCCCGCAAAAATCTTTGACGATTTTCCGAGCGGTATTTCGTCAAAAACCTCTTGCTCAGGCTCGGACGTGAAATACGTATCCTCGACCATCAATTCATAAAACGCCGTGTCGAATGGCATGCGGTCATTGATGCAGCGCTCGACATAGGTCAGCACGCGGCTGCGATCCTGCTCCGAAAGATCTGGGTAGCGGCCCCAGTCGACGGTCAGCGTGAATTGACGCAAATGCTCAAAGATCACATCGTCGTCACCAGGGCGATTTGGCAGCTCGCGAATTTGATCATAGATGTCTGGATAATGCGTCTGTAGCTCGTATTTCGATGTGAGCAGCGATGGCTTGATCGGGTGGCAGCTCTGCAATTCACCTGGTAACGCATAGGGCAGCAGGTGTTCTCTCAAATCTTCAGGGTCGAGATCGAGGATCACCTCCGCACGTTCAGAAACATACCGTCCAGTAGCCGGATCGTAGAAATCATCGCGTTCATTTCGCGAGAAGCCATCGGTATTCACTGTGAAATCATCAACGTACAAAAAATGTCCTAGCCCGTCATGCCCGAGCACCGCGCCTTCGGTGATACGCTGCGCGATCCATTCGTATTTGAGCGGTTCATCATCGTCGTCGAGCATACCAAATCGTATCATGCCAGCGAGCGTCATTTCCGTTTGGTAAAGGTCGTCGGCATTGGCATTGTCATTGAGCTTCCCGATCAACATCTCCTCGTCCTCGTCGGTCAGCTTTGACTCGTCGCGATTGAGCTCGAGCTCGAGCATCCATGCCTGCTCGAAAAGCTCGCGCACCGCAAGGTCGAAGCGCTCACTCTCGAGAATCGAAAAAATCTCATTGCTATCACTTGCGTCAAATTGCGGCAATTTTTCGCTCATCGCTCACTTACCTCATATGCATGCCACAAAAATTTCGCACCGTCGGTGATCGGGATGACCGAGAGGGCCTTTGGGTCTGCAGGTCGCTCAATCAAACCATCGGCATGGAGTATAGTTCCTTTCGCAAAAATCACTCCAACCCCCAGATCATAGCCACCGATCTCTCCGCGTGTCTTCATTCTCATCTCGTCAGGCATTGGATAGGCCATAATTGCTTTCATCGTGCCGATAAAATGATCATGCAATGCAGCATATTCGACGCGTTGCTCCTCGCCTCTTTTATGCCTGAAGACTGGAATATTTGCAAAACTTCCTTCAACAGAAAATATTCGCCCGAGCACGCCGACGAGGCCATTCTCTCGCGTCACCTCGACGGCATACTGGTTCATTGTATGTCGTGACGGACCACCAAATGGCGATCGATGATTGCGGATTTTCGCAGTCAGTGCATCTCGCGCAACGACAAAATCCGCCGTCATGTCAGCCTCCCGATAGAATTCCCCCGCCCGATCCGTCACCGCATCGTAGCGCAACCCGGCTACAAGTTTGCCGAGCGCATGTGACGCGTCAAATATCCCCATCCGTTCGTCTTCGGTCGAAAAATTCTCCGCCATCATCGCAAAAAACGGATCCCGCGGTGGCTGCTCGTGATTCATCTAGACCTCGATCCTCGCAGCCTCGGCAAATGGAATATAGCGCGTCGTTTCGCCGTCATCGAAGCCGAAATACAGCGAACCGTCGCCTGCAAACGCAAATGGTGCGATGACCTTCACGTCTGCCGAAGCGAGCTGCTCACTCAGGCCTTCAAAATTCATCTCTCCCTCTCGAAACTGATACACATTTCCATCGACGCAGACGAACCCACGAAACAGCATTTCGAGCAGTTCGGCCGTCAGCGTCGCTTCCTCAGGATGGATCTTGAGATGCTCATTGATTGATTCGAGCTCAGTGATTACGTCAATATCGAGTTCGGTTGCGCGCGGATTTGGTTTCAAAGGCTCGACGACTTCACGAATCAAATCGAGTCGATTGAGCAAGTCTGGCCCATCAGGATCAACAATCTCGCCATGCTCATCGACGTACATCTCGTCGAGCAGCGTCTCGAGCTGATGATGTTTTTCACGGTATTTCTCGAGATACTCGAGACGAGGGTCTGTGACTTCGAGCTCGCCATCAATCGGAATCTTGGCGAAATACTCAGTCGTGATCCTCACAACTGGGAAGTCCGAGTCAACCAAGCTGCGGTCATCGACATCTTTTGTGTCTTCATTCGAAAAAAGAAGTGAAAACCGTGGTGAATACCCAATGCGTTCGTTGCCCGTCACGCTGACGTGCGGTGCGACGAATTTTGCATGAAACGGTTCTGCTTCAACCTGCTGGGGTGGCGTGACGCCGATCAACACGCATTCTATTGGGTCACCATCCTCGGGAGTGAGCTCCGCGCCGTTTTTGAATATCGGAGCGGTCTCGATCTGACGTGCCGAAACGCGAAATAGCTGCTCGCCTACCTGGAGATATGGCAAGATCGTTCCGACGAACTCCCCTGTACGTCCGCTGCACTCCTCTACGGTCATATAGCGCGTCTGCTCAAATGTCGTCATCAATTCCAGCGAGATACTGAGCTGATTCAGCATCTCATTGCGTATGAAAATTTCTGTTTCCTCTGGTGATTTGAGATTTTCAACTTCAGCTGCACGCGCAATGGCTTTTTTCTGATATTTGCTGTTTGCCTCGATGATTTCATCGGCAAGTTCTTGATTGCGTTCGAGAAAAGGATCGGTCTGCTCACCTCTAAAATCAAAATCGCTCTCCCCAAACTGCGCGATAATGTTGTCAAATGCTGGATTTTCTGCTGCCATTTTCTTATTGTATCCTTTGTCTTATTTTGCCCGCAAGCACTAGTTATTTCAGATGTCGCACCGAGTCGATCATGTGAATCGATTGGCATGGCACGAGGAGGCGGTGGTTGCCGTCAGAAGTGTACGCGATCGCATCGAGAAATGGAATCACATTCGACTGTTTGCCCAGCGCGAGGCGACCAAGCGCGCTCGTCTTTGCTGAAAAGGCACGTAGAGACACGAAATGCTCCGTCGGCAAAAAATCACTCGCATACAACGGTTGTGGCGTACTCCCTGTGATCTCGTAGTATTGCCCGGTGATCGCAAGACGCTGCGGCGCATCCGTTTCGAGGGGTGCCCGCTGGTTCAAAAAACTCGTCATCAGTTGCGGCATCGCGAGATCATCCTCATGCTTAGGAGTGAACGTGCAGGCATACGACTCGAGAAGTTTCGGCAACTGATCGGCCCGATACTCTTTGGCCGCCTCGATTTTGCTCGCGAGCAAGCCAGCATCTGCCGGATAATAATGCTCGAATTGCACCGCCCGCGCCTCGTCCGACGGCTCGGGCGGAATCAGTAGCTCGAGGCGGTCGATCGGTGCGATGACATTCGAAAAAAGCCCACTATCTTCGTACGGCGCGCGAAATTTATGCGCCGCCATGAGCACCTCGTCACCCGCCGAATTCGGCAGCCAGAAAAATCCCATCCCAAGCGACTCGACCGACTCTGCGCTATAGTGATGCGACTTGATATCGCGCTTACCAGGATCACGCACAAAACACGACCCTGTGTAGTTCACTGTTTTGTACATATACGGCCGCCACGAACGGTTCAGCGTATCGGTCGCAGGCTTTACCGCACGCGAGAGCGTATCGCTGTCCATCAGGCGCATCTGCACCTCAAATTCGCGAGCACGCATGTGAACACTCTCGATATACGGGTCACTCAGCAGTCCGTCGACATCACGAATTTGCTCAAAAAACGCCGCGTCGAAATCATCTCGATTACGATTCACCTCTGTCATGGACTTATTTTACAAGGTCATGGCAAAAAATCAAGTCTTTTGCGATACTTTATTGTCAGTCCGCCATACCAGCAGGTTTGATGTGGCGCACCGGGAAGGCATGCGTCAGATCGAGCATTTTCCACGGCGCGACGCTATCGAGATAGGCGTACGCGCCATGCACATCTTCAAAATCGCCGTCGTAGGAAAGCCCAAGAAAGCGCAGTGCGCCGATACCGAGTGCCCGCGTGGTGGATTGTCGATACGCATTCATTACAGCGCTATCATCATAGACATCGGGGTCGTCAGCTTCGATACGGATGATTTCTTCGGCGCAACGCGCTATTTGCGAAAGTGCATTGTGTGCGCGAACAGCGTGCTCCATATGGCCAAAATTCGGTAGCTTTGGTGGCGTCGTGCGATCATGGATGAGATTGTGAAGCTGGCGTTGCTCCATCGACATGAAGCAGCGTATTTCACGAAACTCCTCGGGCATCCCCGCGTTGTTTCCTTTTTTCGCAAATCGACGTCGTCGATAGTGATCCTCAGGCCAGTGCCCGTGGTGGCGGTTCGGCGTGCCAATATCCACCTCACCCGTCGGATCATACGGCCACTCGTAGCCATCACAAATGAACGTCTCGATCGTTCTCTGCGCCGTCTCCAGCGGCATGATGAAGCCGCGATCATCCGTCACCGGCTCAATCTTCGCCGACGACGTGCGCGGATCAATCTTCCACTCCGAAAGCGGCGGTAAGTGCGCGGTTTCACCGTAGCGAGCTGATTTCATAGAGGTATCGTACCATGATTTCGTTATTTTGAAAAGGACTGAGTGTCACTATTCATATTCCTGCAGGATGCGTGACATCCTGCTTGCGGTGACTGGCTATATGGACAGATGGCGCTCGAGCAGTTTTTCAAGATAGCAGTAGTCTGCATCTTCTAGAAATATTTCGCTACGATTCCATCCACAATTCTAGATGAGACAGTAGTGGTCTGCACAAATACCTTGAGCGTATTTTTAGCTGGTATAAAGATTATCATATACTATTATGAGAAATTCCATGGACAGTCCTTTTCACAATTTCACTCTATAAGCGGTATTT
>CAZYRC010000024.1:0-10973 GCA_964649505.1 uncultured Candidatus Saccharibacteria bacterium | reverse complement strand
TGTACAATAACACCATGCATACTCCGCATTCACGTCGGCGGTTGCGACGGTTTTTGGTGATCAAGGAAATGGTCATGATTGGGCTGGTGTTGCTCAATGTGCTGTTTTTGGCGATGGAGCATTTCTTGACGTTGACGCATGTGCAGTTGGTTGCGATCGAGATTTTCGATGTGGCGACGGCGATTGTTTTTATCGGAGAATTTTGTTTCGAGCTGTACTGGGCGCGGGACCGACGGCGCTATGTCCGGCATCATTGGTTTTATCTTTTTGCAGCGATTCCGGTACCGACGGTTTTTTTCGAGGAGCTGCGCGTCGTAAGGCTGCTGCGATTGCTCAAACTTTTCAAAATTTTTGGACATTTGCGCTACGAGCACAATACGCGACTTTTTGAAGAATCAGATTTTCGGCGCGACAGCTAGAAAATTTTGCGCGCGCGCGCGATGAAATAGACGAGAAAAATCGCGAGGATTGAGCCGCCGAGTACGACGGGGTAGGCCCAGACTTCGTGCATAAATGGCAGGTTGATGTTCATGCCGTACATGCCGAAAAAGACGTTTGGGATGGCGAGAAAAAGCGTGAGGACGGTGAGGAGTTTCATGCGGGAGTTTAGGGTGTTGTTTGCGACAGTCGAGTAGGCTTCGCGGATGCTTTTGATCGTTTGGACGTGGCTGTCGATTTCGACGACGAGCTCACGGGCGTAGAGGACGTTGTCAACGAGGTCGCTTGCTGAGGTTTTTGTGCGAGGGGTATCAATCAATTTTTCGACGACGCTGATGATACCGCTCAGGCCGACACGCGCGCGGCTCAGTGCGCCTTCGATGCTGACGAATTCGAAGAAATCTTGGTTTGTGGCTTCGTGCGACCACATGCGGCGCTCGACCGACTGGATGATAGCACCGATGGCGTCAATGGATTGTTCGTATTTTGTGATGATTGACATGACGCTGCGCTGGAGAAGCTCGGGCGTTTTGCCGAGGATGCCAACGTCGACGACGTCGCTGGTCGAGATCGCGGCTGCACTGATGCAGGCAAAAAATGAATCTTTGACAATGAAGAGGATGGGATTTGAGCGAGATTTGCCGCCGGTGAAGGAAAAATTGCGGAGGAAAATATATTGTGTTTTGCCGATGGTTTCGACGTGAGGGAGTTCATTTTTGTCAAACACATTTGAAAGCGCGTGCTCGTCGAGGTCGAAACGTTCGACGAGGAGATTTGCGTCTTCGTGCGTGAGGCTGTGCGACGTGACGACGAGTACTTTTTCTTTTTCGGGCGCGGTCGATTCGATGAAGCGCTCACCGTTTGGCGTAAAAAATGTTAGCATACATAATCATTTTACTATATATTGCAAAAACGAAAAGCCCGTCCACCGCACGCGAGGTGCGCACGGTGGACGGGCGGACGAACTACTAGGAGTTGGACGCGGTCTCTCGAGGACCAGGCTCGATCTTCTTCGCGCTGGGATGCGTGTCGGAGAAGCTGAGGCCAATGAGATCGGCGTCGGGGTACTTCTTCTCGGTCGCTGCGATCTTCGAGGCCTTCGTGAACGCGGCCCACGCCGAGTAGTTGCGATGATGGTGCCTGATCGCGGGCTCGATCCACGAGGGGACGTCGACGTCGACGTCGTAGCTCACGGTCTTGAACGTGAACTTCACGTTGTACGGCTTCCCGTTTTCGAGAAGCTTCTTGAAGAGTCCCATTGTTGCTCCTTAGGTTCGGTGTCTTCCGGGATGGAAGGCAACTGTCGTATATTATACCAAAAATGCGGGGAATGGTCAATAGGTGGGCACTTGAAAAAGTCTATGGTTTTTTGTATAGTAGGATGAGCAAAAAAGGAGGAAATATGGCGACAATTTTGATCGTAACAGGGAGCGTGCGCCCACAAAGCGTGAATAGTAAAGTGGTCCCGCTCATCAAAGAGAAAGTAGAGCAGGCGGGGCGAGATGTCGTTGTGGCAGACCTGGGCGTGCTGGATTTGCCGTTTTTTAATGACGCACATGCGCCAAGCCAGGAAGAATTCGCGCCGACAGACGAGCGCGTACTCGAATGGACAGATATGGTGCGCAAAGCGGACGGCGTGGTCTTCGTGATGCCAGAGTACAACCACACGATGAGCCCAGTGCAGCTCAATGCCATCGACTGGATCTTCAAAGAATGGGCAGAAAAACCTGTTGCGCTGATTGGCTACGGCTGGACAAGTGGTGCAGCGCAGTCGCAGGCAACAGCGCGTGAGGCACTCGCAGTCAATCTGAAAGCGAATGTCGGCGAGACGACGACGAACCTCTTTTTCATGAAAGATATCGGTCTGGACGGTTCGATTCTCGACCAAGCGGCATTTGACGAAAAAACGACGGCAACACTTGAGGAATTGTACGCGGCAACAAAATAGTACCAAAAGTGCTCGTGCTTTGCTAAGATAAAAGAGATGAAACATGAACAACTCGGTGGGCTCTCTTCGCATGAAGTAGCGGCGCGTCGCCGGCGCGATGGATTTAATGAACTACCAGATCGTGAAAAACGAAATATTTTCACGATGATTATTTCGGTGCTCAGTGAGCCAATGATTTTTCTACTAGTTGCCGTGGTCGTTGTGTATTTTTTGCTGGGTGATCATAGCGAAGCAATGGTGCTGATGGTGTCGGTGTTGGTAGTGATCAGTATCGAGGTGTATCAGGACGGCAAAACCGAAAAGGCGCTCGATGCGCTGCGGAGCCTCGCGAGTCCGAATTGTGAGGTGATTCGTGATGGGCAACACCAGACGATTCCGAGTCGCGAGGTGGTCGTCGGCGATCTGATCGTCGTGAGTGAGGGCGGTCGCGTGCCAGCGGACGCGCGGCTGGTGACGGCGAGCAATCTGATGTCGGATGAGAGTATTTTGACGGGCGAATCGGTACCTGTAGAAAAGTCCATCGGAGCGCATGAGGACGAGCGGCTCGGGCGGATTTTTTCGGGAACGATGATCGTCAAAGGCCACGCGACAGCGGAAGTCACGGCAATTGGCGCGAAGACCGAGATGGGCGAGATCGGCACGTCGCTCAAAAGTATCATGCCAGAAAAAACATTGCTCCAAAAAGAAATTGCGCGCGTCGTAAAAATTATTGCGATCATCGCGGTGAGTATGTCAGTGCTTTTGACGCTTCTTTTTTGGATACTGCGCGGTGATTTGCTTCAAGGATTTCTTGCGGGACTGACGCTGAGTATTGCGATTTTGCCAGAAGAATTTCCGGTCGTTTTGACGGTATTTATGGCGCTTGGTGCGTGGCGTCTTGCGAAAAATAACGTCCTCAGTCGTCGCAGTCAAACAATCGAGACGTTGGGAAGCGCAACAGTGCTCTGTACCGACAAGACCGGTACGCTGACCGAAAATCGTATGTCGGTGGCACGCGTGACGGACGCGAGTGGCGCGGAAATTTCGAGTGGTAAACACTACGAGCGCGTGCTGAGTGCGAGCGTGCTTGCGTCACAAAAAAATCCGTTTGATCCCATGGAAGAAGCGTTCATCGAGGCGGTGGATGATCCATTGAAAATTTATGGAAATCTGTCGATCGTGAAAGAATATCCGCTCGAGGAATCGTCGATGTCGGTTGCGCATATTTGGGCGAAGCCGGACGGGACGCTCGTGCATCTCGCAATCAAAGGCGCACCGGAGGCGGTGTTTGCGCTGTGTGATCTCACAAAGGCAAAACACGCCGCGCTCAAAAAAGAAGTGCAGACGTATGCGCGCGAAGGCTTGCGCGTGCTGGCAGTTGCTGAGGGGCGCTTGACGCGTTCGAGCGATATTGCGCGGTCTCGCGATGCATACAAATATGATTTTCTCGGGCTTGTCGCGCTCGCCGATCCGATTCGCAAAGAAGCGGCGCGCGCGGTGGAGGTTGCACACGAAGCGGGGATTCGCGTGGTGATGATCACGGGTGATTATGCGGAGACGGCGCGGCGGATTGGTAAAGAAATCGGGCTGCGCTCGGAGCGTGTGGTGACGGGCGAAGAATTTGCTGCGGCGAGTGCGAGTGAGCAGCGCGCGATTGTTGCGGAAACGGAAATTTTCAGTCGCGTTGCACCGCGCGTGAAACTTGATATCGTCAATGCGCTCAAAGCCGAGGGTGAAGTTGTCGCGATGACGGGTGATGGTGTGAACGATGGCCCGGCGCTGAAGACGGCGCATATTGGTATTTCGATGGGGCAGCGCGGTACGGACGTGGCGCGTGAGGCGTCGTCACTCGTGCTGCTGGATGACAATTTTGCATCGATCGTGCGCGGGGTGCGTATCGGGCGGCGGATTTTTGCGAATCTCCAAAAAGCCGCGATTTATATTTTGACAGTGCATATTCCGATCGCAGTTTTGTCACTGGTGCCGGTGCTGTTTGGCTGGCCGATGATTCTGATGCCGATTCATATTGTCTTCCTCGAATTTATTATTGACCCGAGTTGTACGCTGGTGTTTGAAGCGGAGAAGGAATCACCAAACACGATGAAGCGCGCACCGCGTCGCCTTGGGTCGCCGCTCTTTAGCAAATCGGTGGTGTGGCAAAGTCTTATCGAAGGCATGGTGCTGGTGGCAATCATGGTGCTGGCGCATTGGTATATGCTCGAGAATGGTTGGGGTGAGGATCACGCGCGGGCCATCACATTTTTGCTCGTCACACTGACAAATGTGATGTTGATTTTGGCGATTTCTGGCAAGCGTGCTGTGGCTGACGCGTTCGCGCGCGGGGTGACGCCGCTGACGGTAGTTGTGACGGTCGTGTCACTCGTGCTTGTGCTGGTGTATACGATCGAGCCGGTACGTACACTTTTCAAATTTAGTGCGATCTCGATCGAAGAAGCGTTGGCGGCATTTGGTGTTGCGCTGGTTGCGGTGAGTTTGCTGTTTCCGCTGCGAAAACTGCTCGGTATGCGCGCAACAAAGGTATAATAATAGTATGCAACCACTCAAACAGCTGCTCGGTTTTACCAAAGGCATGAAGCGCATTTTTTTGATTATCGCGGCGACATCGGTGGCGGGCGCGGCGCTCAGCCTTGTGCAGCCGTTTATTATCAAATTTGCGACTGATTGGGTGACCGCGATTTTGGGGCATCGTGCGGAGTTTAGTTGGGGGATGATTTTATTGCTCGGTGCGCTGGTGCTGGCTTCGGCACTGATCAGTGCAGTGATCACGGATGTCGGCGGATATTTTGGCGACCAGATGGCGGTACGGGTGCGATTTCAGCTTTCAACAAAATATTTTGGGCATCTGCTGAAGTTGCCGCAGCGCTACTACGACAATGAAATCACCGGAACGATCATCAACCGGTTGAGTCGTGCGATCACCGACATTACGAATTTTTTGCAATTTTTCAGCAACAACCTGCTGCAAATGCTACTGACGATCGGGATCACGATTGTGATTCTGGTGGTATATAGTTGGCCGCTGGCGCTGCTTTTTGCGCTGTTGATTCCGGCGAATCTGTATCTCACTGCGCGCACCAGCGGGCCGTGGCAAGAAATCGAAAAAAAGAAAAATGGGTTTTTTGATGTTGCGAGTGGACGGTTCGGTGAGGTCGTCGGTCAGATGCGGCTCGTGAAAAGTTTTGGCACGGCGCGTCAGGAACTGAAAGTTTTTTCGGATGAGATGGGGCAGATGATTCCGCTGACACAGACACAGTCGAAGCAGTGGCACAAAATGAATGCGCTGCGATCGGCGGTGTTTGGACTGATCAACGGCGTGATTTTGGCGGTGCTTTTTTATGAGACGGCAAGCGGGAAATTCAGCCTTGGCGATATGACGATGTTGCTTGCGCTGATTTCGCAGGTGAGCTTCCCGATGCGCAATTTGAGCTTTTTCGTTGATAGCTATCAGCGCGCGGTGGCAAATAGTCGCGACTATCTAAAGGCGCTCGATGAGGAGCCAGAGCCGAGTGACCGCGGACGACGCGAGCTTAAAGTGACGCGTGGCAAAGTCGAATATCGCGATGTTGATTTTCGCTACGACGAAGATGGCAAGCAAGTCCTGCGTGACGTAAGTTTCACGATCGAGCCGGGGACGAAATTGGCGCTTGTGGGTGAGTCGGGTGGCGGCAAAACGACGATTAGCAATTTGCTGATGAGTCTGTATGAACCGAACTCCGGGCAAGTGTGTATCGATGGGCAAGATTTGGCGACGCGCTCGCGCGGGAGTGTGCGCGCGCAAGTCGCGACGGTGTTTCAGGACGCAGCGCTTTTTTCAGGGACGATCCGTGAAAATATCGCGTATGCAAATCCCGACGCAAGTATGGAGGAGATCGAAGAAGCGGCGCGGTCGGCAAATGCCGAGGGCTTCATTAAAAAATTCCCTAATGGCTATGATACCGAGATCGGTGAGCGCGGAATCAAACTGAGCGGCGGTCAAAGACAGCGGCTGTCGATCGCGCGAGCGCTCCTCAAAAACGCGCCGATTCTCATCCTCGACGAGGCGACGAGCAGTCTCGATAGTCGTGCAGAACGTGATGTGCAAGTCGCGCTCGATCGGCTGATGAAAAACCGCACGACACTCATCATCGCGCACCGTTTGAGCACGATTGCGGGCGTCGATCGGATTGTCACGCTCAAGGACGGTCGCGTGGATGAGGTTGGTTCGCCGCAGGAGCTCGCTACGACAGGTGGAATTTATGCGCAGCTACTCGAGCTGCAGCTCGGCACGACAAAGACTGCGAAGAAGCAACTGGCGAAATTTGATATCAACGCGTAAATATGGTGTATTTTTTACCATAACCGCTATATCTAGTGGTTTTTGCGGCGAAATTTGCTACAATAGAGAGAGCTTTTGAACAGAATAGGAAGGGAAACATGGCAACGTCGAAACAACAACGAATTGGAATTTTGATTATTATGATTGTGATGGTCGTCGGGACACTCGGCGGATTTGTGGCGATGATTTTTGCAAACAAAAATTACGCAACCGAGCAAGCTGCGTACGAAAAATTGCAAAAAGAATACGAGGAAAAGAACAAAGCGTATGAAGCAAAAGTCGCGGCGCAGACAAAGGAACTTTCAGACAAATATTATCCGATTTTGTCGCAGTATACCGACCGCGTAACGGCATTTGACCGTGATAGCGTGACGGCACTTTCGAGCGAAGATTTGCTGGTGGGTGACGGTGAGGAAATCACGGGCACGACAAAATTCGCGGCGTATTACATTCTCTGGGGGCCGGAAGGAAAAGCGATCGAGCAAAGCATCGACACCGCAAAATCACAGCTCAATGCGCCGATGCCTGTCGAAACAGGACTCGACAACGCTGCGCTGATCGACGGTTGGAAAGAAGGCATGAAAGGCATGAAAATCGGCGGCGTGCGTGAGCTGAGTATCCCGTCGGACAAAGCGTACGGTGAAGCTGGCAGCAAAGATTCAAATGGCAAAGAAAAAATCGCACCAAACACACCACTGAAATTCATCGTGATGGCGATTCCGATGCCGGAAACATTTGAACAACCAGACACAACGGCACTTTTTGAAGCATACCAAAAACTAAATCAACAATAGGGGGAGCATGGAAGAACAAACAATTAAACCGGTCGTGATGATCGGTGCGGGACCGAGTGCGCTTGCGGCGGCGATCTATACGACGCGCGAGGATATCGACACGACACTGTACGAAAAAGGTGTGGTCGGCGGACTGGCGGCGATCACTGACAAAGTCGACAATTACCCGGGATTTCCTGAGGGAATCGAAGGTATGACACTGGCGGATCAATTGCAAAAACAAGCCGAGCGTTTCGGTGCGCACATCGAATACGGCGATGTGTCCGCGCTGCGATACGCAGATGGCATCACGACGTTGACGATCGACGGCAAAGACGTCCGAGCGCGTAGCGTGCTCGTCGCAACGGGGAGTGACTACAATAAACTCGGCATTCTGGGAGAGGCCGAATACTATGGTCGCGGCGTACATTACTGCGCGACGTGCGACGGGGCATTTTATCGCGACAAGCGATTGGTTGTTGTCGGCGGTGGAAATTCTGGCGTGCAGGAAACGATTTTTTTGACACGTTTTGCGAGCCATATCGACCTGCTCGTGCGTAGTAGTTTGAAAGCGAGCCAAGTGTTGCAAGACGAATTGCAAAAATTTGTCGACGCTGGAAAAGTCACGGTGCATTTGCAGACAACGCCCGAAGAAATCGTCGCTGATGATGCAGGGAAAATAACCAAAGTCAAAGCGATACGCGAGGGTGTGCCGACAGAATTTGTGACGGACGGCGTGTTTGTCTTCATCGGACTAAAACCAAACACCGGGTTTCTCGCCGGCAGCGGCATCGAACTCGACGAGGTCGGACTCATCAAAACAGATCAGCATCTCGCAACAAATATCCCGGGCGTGTTTGCGAGTGGTGACGTGCGTAGCGGCGCGACAATGCAAGTCGCAAGTGCGGTCGGCGAAGGTGCGACAGCGGCCCTCGCGATCCGTGAATATCTCGAAAAAAATACATAACGAAACATGAAACTATCGACTAGGCGCCGTGATCGTGATCGCGGTGCTTTTTGATATAGTCGACCATGCGGTCGGGGTGATTCGTGACAATTCCCTCGACGCCTTGCGCTTCGAGATACGGAATCGCGCCAGGGCGATCGACCGTGAATACATAGATAAATATATGGGCGCGGCGTGCAATTTCGAGTGCGAAGCGGTTGAGATAGAGCCGGTGAAACCCGACTGCTGTCAGTCGCAGCGCGCGTTGGTATGCGACAAAAATAAACGGATTGCTATTGTGCAACATTGCGAGATTTGCGCGCTTCACGAGGCGACGTACGCGCATGAGTTCGGCGGCTTTGTACGAGGAAATAATGAGATTGTCCCAGTCTGTGGCTTTGTGGATGTAGCGGCGTTTGAGCAGGCGCACGAGCTGCTCGGCCGCACCGCGACTTTTGATTTCAATGTTGAACAGCACTTTGCCAAAATATGCATCGAGCACTTGCTCGAGCAGCGGAATTGGTCGATCGCCCGAACGCGCAATCAGTCCGTCATACGTGAGATTGGAAATAGACTCGCGTGAGCGGTGGGTGCGGACGAGACGCGGATCGTGAATCACCACGAGCTGATTGTCGCGCGTTAGGCGCACGTCAATTTCGATCATATCTGAACCCGCCTCGATCCCCGCGGCAATCGCCGCCATAGTATTCTCGGGCGCAAGTCCAGCCGCGCCGCGATGGCCAATGATAAGCATAGTGTCATTATACACTATTTTTTTCTCACGCAGCTCTCTGGTCAGGCGCCCGCACAGATGATAAAATAAAAACAGCTAAGTAAAAGGAGGATTCATGGCAGATTTCAATCAAGTACTCACGCCTGGTGATATCGATGAAGGCCGGCTTAACACCGTCGTCGAAATTCCCGAAGGCTCACGACTCAAAGTCGAATGGGACCGCAAACGCGCCGCGTTCATGCTCGACCGCGTCGAACCGCGCATTTTTGCAAAACCCTGCAATTATGGATTTATTCCACAGACGCTCGACGAGGACGGCGACGAGCTTGACACATTGATCATCTGCCCAGAGCCGCTCACGACAGGCGTGTGGCTCGAAGCAAAAATCATCGGTGTGATGAAATTTGAAGATGACGGCGAAGTCGATGATAAAATTGTTGTCGTACCAGCAGACAACCGCGACGACGGCGATGCAATCAATTCACTCGAGGATATTCCGCATCTGGTCAAACAACTCGAGCACCATTTCTCGCACTACAAAGACCTCAAAAAACCTGGCAGTACGCACGTGCTCGGATGGGGAGATGTCGAAGAAGCAAAAACTATCGTCAAGCAATGTATTGTACGCTATACTGAACAGTAACAACATTTTTAAGGAGGAATATGTACTCATATCCATCACCCTACAACAACTACGACTACGAAAACGTTCGTCGTTTCAGCGAAACGACGTCTTCAGGTAACGATGCTGTCGCCGGTGTCATGCTCGCCGTCATGGGCGTCGCGTTTCTCGTCGGTCTCGTCGTCTTCATCATCACTGCTATCGGCATGTGGAAAATGTTTGTCAAAGCCGGCCGTCCAGGTTGGGCAGCGATCATTCCGTTTTACAACCAATTCGTGCTCATGGATATCATTGGCCGCCCAGCATGGTGGGTACTCCTCATCCCAACATTGCCAGCATTTGGCCTCTGGGTCAGCGTGATCGCATCGATCGACACCGCACATGCGTACGGCAAATCAGGCGCCTTTGCGATTCTGCTCGTCCTCTTGCCATTCATCGGCTATCCAATGCTTGGCCTCGGTGCAAGTCAATACAAAGGCCGCCTCGCAGCGGGTCTTGATGACACGAACTTCATGCCAGCTCCTGTTGTCGTTGCAAAAACTGCGAAAAAATAACCAGCGAGAAGCTGATGTTTCGCCGCGAAATAACCTCGGATTTCCGAGGTTATTTTTTGCCGAGTCGCTCACGGGTTTTGCGATGAATGATCGAGGCAGCGTGGGAGAGTGAGCCGAGCAAGCCACCTTTGCGTAGCTGTGAACGGAGTTTGAGCCGGGCGTGCGAAGTGATCATGTATTGCTGCCAGTCGGGTTTTGGTTTGGCGCCTTTGCTGGTGAGAATTTCGATGACGTCGCCGTGGGCGAGCTGATGGCTAAACGGCACCATTTTGCCATTGACGAGAAAGCCGCTGGCGCGCGCCGCGAGATCGGAGTGCACACGGTAGGCGTAGTCGAGCGGATACGCGCCGCTCGGCAAATCGTAAATATCGCCTTTTGGAGAATAGACAAAAATCCGATCGCCGAAGAGGTCGACGCGCAGATCATTGCCGTCGAAGTCTTGTCCTGCGCGAAGTTGCGCGGCGGCAGTTTGGAGATGGCGGATCCAGTGCAGATCGGTCGGCAGTGCGGCGATTGTACCTTTTTTGTAGGCATCGGTGAGTTTTTGTTCGTTGTAGTGAAAGCTTGCGGCCAGTCCGCGCTCAGCATATTCGTGCATTTCCTGGGTGCGGATTTGAAATTCCACCGCCTGGCCAGTGCGCGTG
>CAZYRC010000023.1:6446-11368 GCA_964649505.1 uncultured Candidatus Saccharibacteria bacterium | reverse complement strand
TCTGGTGGGGCGAGCGGGCGTTACACGCCCGCAGGCGTCGGGGCTGAGCTTTAGGGATTTTCTCGGAAATCGGTTCGGATTTCGGCGTAAAGTCGCACCAAATTTGAATAACAGATAGAGATTTACTTAAGAAAGTAGGTCTCTATTTTTGTTTATCTGTTAATTGGTTCGATTCCCATAAACACTATATAGATACTCACCACAAAAAGTGTTATAATATAGATAATCATGAGGCTTGCTACTTTCAATGTCTTAGCAGATGCATACACTTCCTACGGTGATTATAGTCATGCCACTCCCGAGCTTATGCAACCCGGTGCTCGTCTCGAGTATTTATCTCATCAAATAAACCACTTAGGTGTCGATGTTATCGGTCTCCAAGAAGCAGATAGAAGTTTAGTTGAAGTTTTTGAAGATGATAAGGACTGGCAGTCATTTTGGACGCCTAAAGGGCGCAATAAACCGGATGGCTGCCTTACTCTCGTTAAAAGTACACTGGAGGTGGCCGACCACGAATCATATTTGTACGATGACGGGTCAGGTCACGTTTTCCAGCTGACGCGTGTAGGTGGAGTTGCTATTGCGAATACCCATATCAAGTGGGCTCCCGAAGATGACCGTAATCATATCGGGGTTAGCCAGACACAAGCACTACTTACCTCACTTAATAATCAACGGGCAGCAGTTATTCTTGCTGATTGTAACGGTCGACCTGGCGGTAGAGTGCAAACCATGGTCGAGGAAGCTGGCTTTACGAGCCTAAGCGGCGAAAGGCCGACAGCTATCGTCAACGGTGAACTAGTAGCAATTGATCTTCTAGCGATAAAAGGCTTAAAGGGCATATTAGCTCCTACTGATTACAACCTAAACGCCATTCCTAATGAATTTTGCGCATCTGACCACATACCACTTGTTGCCGAAGTTAATGCTGAATAGTTCCACTCCTATAGCGGTGCTCTACGCCAGAGACAACCCCTTAATAAGCTGGTAAAGTCGTCTGAATTCAAACAAGATATCGTTCCAATTCGATTCAACCACGTTCACCAAAGAAATAGGCTCAGCCCCTTATAGGGTTGGGCCTATTTCTTTTGCGCTTGTGCAGGGGAAACGAACCCGGTACCTAGGTTCGACAGAGCCCGTCGCGCTTCGAAGGCGCCCGGCCAGCTTGCTGGCGACGGCGCGGCTCATCTTTCTCGGTAAGGTCACCAAAAAATGCCCAAACCCCGTACACGGGGAGCGACTCAGTTGCCATCTGGATATTATGTAATAAAAACTATTTTTCGGGGTTTAACCCGCAGGACTTAACCCGTAGGACCATCGTTATAACCGGCGGCAATCTTTGCCAGAACCAGGAGAATTAAGAGCCAGGGTTAGAAACCGATTGACAAAAATGTATCTGTTGAGTTAAAAGTAGTTGAGCTAGAAAAGTCCTCTAGTAGCTCATGTAACGACCTGGGACGACAAACCTCATGAAGAAGGTCGTGGTTGTCGGTGCCGCGGGTGCCTTAGCCCTCGGCCTATCAGTAGCCACGGCGCCGTCTGCCAGCGCGTTCTCGACGATCGAGATACATCAGGCCTGTCGGTTCGGCAACTTCGGTCACGATCGGGGATCGATCCTCTGGTCGGCTGAGCTCACCTACCCGAGCCAGGGCGTGTACGGCTGGCGCTGCTACTTCGACAACGGACTGTACTCGTCGAGGTGCTCGATGAAGGTCCAGCTGATCTGCGACAACATCTACGGTGGTCGCGCTCTGTTCACGAGGCAGAGCGACGCGTACTCCTGGTACTACGGCTGATCCAACACGGGCATGCCCCGGCGCCAAAAGGCGTCGGGGCATTTTCCTTTGTTCAACTCTAATCTTGCTTATGCTATGCTGACATTGTGAAAGTTACATCAAGCCAAACAAAAAGTACAAAATCAATCTTAGCTGCAAGTTTTATGCTTCATGCGATTTCAATAGCAGTGATTGTATTCCTGGTCGCTAAAACCAACTCTTTGGATTATCGCGCAGAGACGCTTACCAATAAAGCTACTGAATTGAATAAACAGGCGCTCCAATTTAACGCCCGAACTAATAACTTGAAGGGCTGCTGGCAAAACAATGATTACGCTTGTCCTGAAAATAAGTACTTCGATGGCGACAAGTTTGTGCAAGACTAAGCAAATATTTTTAGATTACTATTGAGTCTTTTGTGTAGTGCTCAGGGTGTGCGATTATTTTAATAGTCATTGGCTAACATGATGTTCATGAACCGACAGCACTTCGGGTCGGGCGAACCAAGTCTACACTCAAGGTTCTGGTCGTGGTAATCGATCTATCAGAGAGAAGATGTCTCGTGCGACTACGAGATTCGTAGGATATATGATATAGATTTCGATATTCATATTTCACGAGCTCAGCCAACCCAACTTACGTAAAGTCTTTGATATAGCATCTGCTGTATCTTCAATTAAATCCTCCAGAGAGTCGTAAACCCGGCAAATACTATTCCGCCGCCACTTCGCCGCCCTGGCTGTCGAGCTGGCGGATGACTTCGATGAGGTGGTGTGGGGTGATTTCAGCTTTGATCAGGTAGGCGTCGACGTCGCTTTGCATCGCCATGCGGCTTTCGGTGTCTTGGTCAAAATTTGTCATCACGATGATGTGTGTGGTATCGGCAATTTTGTGCGGACCGTTGCGGATCGCTTTGAGGATCTCTTGACCGCGCATCTCGGGTAGCATGATGTCGAGCAGGATGAGGTCGTAAGGTTTGTTTACCGCGGCGACCATGCCGTCGTGGCCGTCGACCACCCAGTCCACCGTGTAGCCCTCATGTTTGAGGCTGCGCACGTACATCTCTCCGATGAAGCGGTCGTCCTCGATAACGAGAATGGTTTGTATTGGCATGCTTCCCTCCTATCCTGAAAATTTCGTGTGGTTTTTGATCCACCCGCTGTTTGTTGATATGATACCTTGGTTTGTAAAATCATTCGCCTGAAGTTTGTCGGCAACAGACGCGTACGTTGGCACGGTGAAGCTAAATGTCGAGCCAACGCCCTCGGTGCTCGAAACTTCGATCTTGCCGCCGTGGCTTTCGACGATCGCTTTGCAAAGGTAGAGACCGATGCCGGTTCCGGCGACGGTTTCGCGCGAGCGGTGCGAACGGTAGAATTTGTGAAAAAGGTTGCCGACGACGTTTGCAGGCATGCCGATGCCATTGTCGGCGACGGAAACTTTCACGGATTGGCCCTCGGTAGCAGCGGTGACCGTGACGACACCGCCTTCGTTTGAATATTTGAGTGCGTTGTCGATGAGGTTTGAGAGCACTTCGCTGAGGCTTGAGCGATCGGCGGCGATCGTCGGCAAATCTGGCGGGAAATTGACGCTGATCATGCGATGCTGAGCCGACGCGCGCAGGGCCATGTCGTCGCGGATCATGTCATAAATACCGGCGATGGAATCTTCGGCGAGGTGAACCTGCAGGTGGCGGCGGTCGTATTTGCTGGTGTTGAGAATGTTATTGATATAGCCGGATAGACGGTTTGCGCTGACAGTGAGTCGCGAAAAAAGTTCTTTTTGGTCGCCGGTGACGACGTCGCCGAGCTCCATCTGAAGCACGTCGATGTAGCCGCGGATCACGGTGATCGGGCCGCGAAGCTCGTGCGCAGCGAATGAGATGAAATCGAGCTCGTCGTCCTCGGGCTGATAGACGTTCGTTGCGTCGTAGGCGATCAGGACGACCTCGGCATTGCTGCCGTTTTCGTAGTGTGCGGTGATGTCAAAAATCCGTCGCTCGGGGTCGCCGACGATCCGCGTCGGGATACGCGACCAGGAGCGGTCGGCACGGACGGCTTTGCCTTTGACCGAGGCGAGCCAGCTGACAAATTCGTCGGATTTTTCAAAGATGAGCTCGAGTTGTTTGACGCCCTGGGTATCTTCGACGATTGGCGCGGCGCGGTTTGCGTAAAGGATTTCACCGAGGCCATTGAGCACGACGACGCCGGCGTTTGTTTGTCCAAGGGCCAGCTCAACGAGCTCGTTTTTTGAGCTTGCAGTACCTTCGGATTTGCCATGAGTGTCGTCCGCTGAGGCGCTATCGTAGAGGTATTGGAGCATCGGCTGGAAACCGTTTTTAGCGTAGCGCGGGTGATTGGGGTTTGCGAGCGGATGTGTTGGTTTTTGGCCGGCCATGTTGGTGATCGCCATCGAAAGATCACGCAGTGGTGCGAGCAAGAGGTCGATGAGCGTGAGGTTGAGCAAAATCGACGTCAGCATCATTGCGCTCAGTACGAGCCAAAAAAGCAACGAATCAACCGTCGCCCCACCGACGAGTAGCGCCCCACCGACGACAATTGCGACGAGCAGCTGCATCCCGATCGTGAGGATGATCGTCGAGCGGTGATACATACGCCAATAATCACGGATTTGCGGCGTGGTTTTGTCACTTGGTTTTGGTGCGGATGAATCTACTTCCACCCGATACTCCCCGAGCCATTTGGTACGGCGGCGATCCAGGTTTGGCCGCGGTTGAGTTTGATCGGCTTGCCTTCGGCATCGAGCAATTCAAGCGGCGCCTTGCGGTCGGTTTTGCGCCACGTTACCTCTGTCGCTGTGCCGTTTTGGAAAATCACTGCGCCACCCTGCCCGATCGTCGTGATGTTTTCGCGCCAACCGTCTTCGAAAACGTTTGTCATGTCAACTTTGAGCGCGACGACGACATTGGGCGCGATGCGGCCGTCTTCGCGGTCATTGCTCGCTTCGCCGCCGATGCTGCGCAGGTAGGTGTTAGATGCGGCGTCGAAATCATAGTGGGTGTTGTACCATGCGCTCGAGATATTGATATCGACAGAGGTGGCGTTTGGCGTGGCGCTGACTTTGCCATCGGTACGAGGAAATCCAGTGAAGTGCGATTCGGTGTAGCCTTTTGAGCGGTTCAGCTCG
>CAZYRC010000023.1:0-6436 GCA_964649505.1 uncultured Candidatus Saccharibacteria bacterium | reverse complement strand
GTAGACATTGTGCGGCGCGGCGCGGTCCCCTGCTCGCCAGTAGCTGCCAGCGTTGAAAAACTGGTCGATGTCGCGATATGAGCCGTTGCGGACTTCTTGGAGGGCGTTGAAACTTCCGCCAACGTGTGCGATGCTCGCATCGTACGCTGCGGCCCAGTCGACATAGTACATGCGGACGCTGCGTACCGGTCCGATCAGTCCAGGTTTGGCTTCCTGATACAGCGCAAGAAATCGCGTGATTCCGCCCTCGGCGATGGCCTCGTAGACGATACCGGCTTGTTTGATACCACTCTGAGGGCGGGCGTCGGGGCTATTTTCGATCATGATGGCGGTCACGGGCTGTTTTGTTGCGGCTTCGTCAGCGACTTTGATCCCTGTCAATGGCGAGTAATACGTCGGTGCGGGTTTTCTGACCGTGACAGAGCCGATTTTGATCTCGGCGGGCGTCAGTGCGAGATACAGCGCGGCGGCGATACTGGCGGCGAGAAGGATGAGCACAGCACCGAAGATCACGAGGGCTTTGCGCGGATGGCTACGCACCCATGTCCGCAATCGAGCAAAACGAGGCTTTTTCTCTCGGAATACGGAGCCTTTTGGCGCCTTGTTTGGCGCTGCTTTTTGCGCCTCAGGTGTCGGCGAATGGCGATGGTGTTTCATGCTTATGGCTAGTATAGCAGGAATGTTTGCGGAATACCACGGTCAGATTGATTTTATTTTGTATATATGGTATAATATAAAAGACATTGTCTCAAACGGGGACAAGACTATCGGACTACTGAGATCGCCGACTTTGGGGGTTGAGGGGCTGCGGGCTGAGCTCGAAGGGTTCTGACTCTCTACTGATGTTCTTTTCCGCCCTGGGCTGGTATCTGGTGAATCTCACCGGATACCAGCCCTTTTTCTATGCGCGAGAGTCGAGATAGTTTGCGATGCGCTGGATTGATTTGTCGCGACCGAGGAGTGCGAGCGTGTCGTTTAGCTGAGGGCTAAATGGTGCCCAGGTGGTAACGATGCGGATCAGGCTGAAAAGGATGCCTGGTTTTTGACCGGTTGTTTCGAGGAGGGTGTTGAGTGTTTCTTGGATGGATGCGGGGGTCCAATCGTCGAGTGTTTCGAGTGAGTTTTTCACCGTTGCTAATAGATCAGAAATTTCGCTTTCTGATAATTTTTTGAGCTGTTTGTTGCCGGAGATGAGCGTGTCGTCACGCTGTGGCTCGACGAAGAAATAATTTGTCAGAGCAGGCAGGTCTTTGAGGGTTTTGAGGCGGTCTTGCGCGAGAGCGAGGACGCGTTTTTTGTAGGATTCGCCGGCTTTTTTGGCGCTTTCGGGCCAGAAAAATTCCACGCGATCGTAGAGTTCGTCGAGTGAGAGATCGCGGATGAAGTGTCCGTTCATCCAGAGGAGGCGTTTTTCGTCGAAGCGTGCGCCGCTGCGCTGGATGCGGTCGAGGCTGAATTTTTCGATGAGTTCGTCGCGGGTGAAAACTTCTTGTTCGGTGCCGTCATTCCAGCCGAGCGTCGCGATGAAGCTCATCATGGCCTCTGGGAGGTAGCCGTCGCGGATGTAGTCGAGGACGTCTTTTGCGCCGTCACGCTTACCAAGTTTCTTGTTGCCCTGTTTGTTCATGATATGAGGCATATGAGCGAATTTAGGGAGGGGGTACCCCTCCGACTCGTCACGGAGTGAATCCGTGACATCGTCTCCACCCCCTGGAGCTCGCGCGGGGCGCTCGTGCCCATGAATGGGCGCCATGTTGAAACCCAGCGCTTCGTAGAGTGCGAGGTAGTTTGGCATGCTCGAGATGAACTCTTGGCCACGGATGACGTGGGTGATTTCCATTTCGGTGTCATCGATGATGTGAGCGAAGTTGTAGGTCGGGTAGCCGTCGCTTTTGATCAGGATGAAGTCATCGATGACTTCGGGGCTAGTGGTGATGTCGCCCATGACTTCGTCGTGATAGGTGTAGCTTTTTGGGGTGGATTTGAAACGCAGTGGCTGCGAACCATCCCACACGGGTGGGTTTTCGGGACGATAATCACGGTAGAGGAAAGCTTTTTTGTTTGCCTGGGCTTGTTCACGGAAGGCCTGGACTTCTTCGGGTGTGTAGGGGTCCGCGTACGCAAGGCCTTTGGCGATGAGCTTGTCAGCCCACTTTTTGTAGTGGTCGAGGCGCTCGCTTTGGACATATGGTCCGAAATCGCCGCCGATGTCGGGGCCTTCATCGTATTCGATGCCAATGGTTTTGAGGCTAGCGATGAGGTGTTCGCGGCTCCCCGGCACGAGGCGTTTGCGGTCGGTGTCCTCGAGGCGGAGGACAAACGTCCCCCCCGCTTGGCGCGCGACGAGATAGGCAAAAAGTGCGGTGCGGATACCACCAACGTGCAAGAATCCGGTTGGGCTGGGGGCGAAGCGGGTGCGTACATTCATATTTCTAGTATATCACCTCTTGAGCATCGTCAAAAAAGCAACGCGAGAAAATGAATGTTACAAGCTCGTCGCGATGCGCTGGATCTGGTCGTTTGAAAGTGTCGTGTTGGCTTTGATTGTGTAGAGAACGCCGTTGTTGACCCACGCGGCGTTGTCGGCGTAGGTGTAGATCGTCAATCCACCGGTACGTGTCGTGGCGTAATTTTCGCCGGCTGCTGGGAGGATGTAATTGTCGAGAACGGCCGAAGAGTCCCAATCCGAAGAGGTTTGCGAAAGCGTGAATGACTGTGGGCCAGTATTAGCGGCGAATTTCATGCTGACATTTCCCTGTTCGTAGGCGACAGGACCGCTCAGGCTGTAGCCAGATGGATGGTAACTCGGGTAGGTGGCATTGACACCGGCTTGTGATGCGGCGACGCGTGTCGAGAGCGCTGGCATGTTGAGATACGTGAAATATCCACCGAGTAGCAGGATCGCGAGGGCTGCCGACGCCATACTGAGGCGACGGCTGACATTGCTACGGGGGCGTTTGTGCGCTGCAGATTTGTTGTCGCGTGGTTTCATCTCGGCGGTTGCGCGGGCGACGGCTTCTTTTTTGAGGACATCGGAAGGTTTGACGACGCGCTGGACGGGCTGTTTGGCGCTCATCCGTACAGCGGCGCGCTGTGCCATGTGGTGTTTGGTCGGTGCGATATCGGCGACGACTTTTTTGGAGGCAGGACGTGGTGCTTCGGGCGCAAATCGCGAGACGAGCTCGCTGCGCTTTACCTCTGATTGCGGCTTCGGCGTGCGGTGAACGCTGACCGTCTGAGCGGGAGATTGCGCGGGCTTCGACTCTTGGCGTGCAGGTACAACGACGGACTCGTGTGAGATCCGCGAATGTTTGCGGCGGAGTGTCGTCGAGTGCTGGAGCTGAGTATGCATCGTTTGGGCGCCGTGCGAGGCGGTCCGCTCGGGGGTGCGAATCACGTGAAGCGGCCTCCCTGTTTGGGAGTCGTACACGGTTCCATTGACCGTGACTGTCTGGTGCTCTACCCTGCTCATGCTTACCTCTATCATATAGTATGTCAATACAAAAAAGCAAGTAGGGATTTTGAAAAACATATACTATAATAACTGGTATGTATCACACCCCGAGTAAACGACGAAAACGCGTCCAATTGACCTTTATCTATATGCTGATGGTGCTCTCGATCGTGTCGATCGTATTTGTGCTGATTTTGGTGGTCCAGGGCTATCGCTACAATTCGTACGATGGCAAGGTCGAGCAAGGCGGTCTGGTGCAGTTTGACTCACGCCCCTCTGGTGCGACGGTGAGTGTCGATGACATCACCCTCTCGGCGCGCACAGCGAGCAAGATCACGCTGAGCTCTGGTCGGCACACGGTCAAGATGACACGCGACGGCTACAATACCTGGCAAAAAAACGTCTCGGTGACACCAGGCGGCGTGCTGTGGCTCAATTATGCGCGGATGCTGCCGAGTGAGCTACAGGTTTCGCGAGCGGCCGAATACGAAGGTGTCGCCGATGCACAGGCCAGCCCCGATGCCAAAAAAATACTCGTCCTCCCTGTTGCTCAGGCGCCGTCGCTTGCAGTGACGACGATCAATACCGACACGCCAAAAACAACCACACTCGCGCTCCCGGACACTCTTTATACACATCCAGAAAATGGCGCCGAGCAGCGATTTGCGATCGTCGAATGGGACAAAGACAGCCGCTATGCGCTCCTCTCCCACAGCTATGGTGACAAAACAGAATTTCTCTCGCTCGACACCCAAGATCTCGCACGTTCAAAAAACATCACGACCGGGCTCGGTGTCGAAGCGAAAAAAATCATCTACTCAAAGGCCGGTGCGGGCACGGTGTATATCTGGACGACGAGTGATGAGCTGCGCCGTGCCGATCTCGGCGCGATGACGCTTTCTGGCCCACTGGTAGAGCACGTCAGCGACATGAGTATGAATGACGACACAGCCGTGCTCTACGCGACCAACTCCGATGAGCAGGGCGTGCGCACAGTTGGGTACGTCTCGTCGGGTGCCACAGTGGCAAAAACAGTCAAATCCTACCGCGATGCGGCGGACAAAACGCTTCATTATGCTTCGATGGTGTACTACGGCGACCGCTACCATGCGATTGCAGTGAATGACACGATCCAACTCTACCAGGGTAGCGTCCCAGGCAGCGCGGATATGGCGAGCATTAGCCTCAAATCAATCGGCTCGATGTCGATGATTGGCGGCGCAACCTATCTCGGATTTTCACCTGGAGACCATCGATTTGTCTACGCAGCCCAGGGGCAAACGATCGCGACGTACGACCTCGAGCTTAACGCCGCTTCGACACAAACCTTGCCTGGTACATTGTCGCGAGATATTGCCTGGATGGACGGGTTTCATATCTTGTCGACCACGGGCGAAACCGGATACTTTTATGATTATGACGGCACAAACGGCCAGCAATTTGCAAAAAAATCCCTCAATCTGCCTGCGGTGATGGCAGATGGCGATCGGTATTTGTACTATTTTGCGAATATCGATGGCAAAACGGTGCTTGACCGTATCCGCCTGCTCCGTCCGTAACCCGGCTACTGCCAGCGTACACCAAAGATTCGTTCGAGGAATGTCGGCTGTGCGGTTGGCATCTTGGTGGCGTTTGAAGAGCTTGCTGGCGCCTCTGTCGCCGTGGTTGCGGTTGCTGGATCTGGGCTGATCTGATCGGCAAAGACAAGCAGACGATTGAGCGCGGTGCCAAGCGGCGTACAGGTGATCAGTGTGATACGGGGTTTGTCTGTGCCGATGTGGAGTGCCTCGACATCAGTCGGTTTGACGACTTTTGTGCCCGTGATCTGATAGATATAGCGCTTGGAATTGTAATTTACATAGATTGTGTCGCCGACTTGCATGCGTTCAAGTGGTGCAAAAATCGATTTGTACTGTCCGCCGTCGAGCCATTCGTTGCTCGAGTGCCCCGAGAGTACAAAGTTGCCGTTTTCGCCCGGGCGCGCGCTCGCACCCTGGATGTTGAACCACGCGACGCCTTTGTCCATCGCTTTGTTGAGCGAATCGAGGCTCGATGCATCCGCGTCCCAAACAATCGGCACGTCGACGCTGATTTTCGGGATGATTAGCCGCGGATCAGCCGACACAGCGGCATTATCAGTATCGGTGATGAGCGAATCAGACTCGAGTTGTGACGGACGCAGGTACGCGCTAGCATACGAAAGCATCACGCGGTTGTATTGCAGGAACAAAAAGAGGCACATGACGATAATCGCCGCCATCGCTGGCATGAAATGGCGACTTTTGCGGACTTTTTGAGCGCGCGTATTGATCTGGGCGCGGAGTTTCGAGCGCAAATCGTTCATCGCTTCGTTGGTGCTGATCGATTCGTCAGTAGGCGCGACGTGTGCGCGCTCCTCGAGTTTGCGTTTGGTGTCGCGCACTTGGCCTACGTAGTAGCGCTCGTAGTACTGCTGGTAGTAGCTTTGCCAGGCGGAGTGGTATTTTTGCCATGCATTGAGCTGGAGCTGGTGTTGCTGCTCGTTGTGTGTGCGCTCATAAGGGCTAGTGACCTCGCTCGCCTGGGCGCTAGCCTGGAGATTGGTCGGTGTTTGCGTAGGCGCTGTGGGCTCCCTAGAGGGTGCTTCGACTTCTGTTTCGACGACGGATGCCGAAACTTTTGGCAGCGATGCTGCTTCGCCAGCGACAGGGGTTGTCAAGTACGGATCATTGTCGATAATCGTGTCGATTTGTCCGCGCACGACGTCGGCTGCCGCGTCTTGTTGGGCGCGCGTATCGCGAGAAACAGGCGCGAGAGACGCGCCTTGCGACCGCGCAGGAACGACGAGGGGTGATTTTGGTCGATTATCTTCTGGTTGCATGACAAATAATTCTCTCCCTAGTATAGCGTAGAACCCACATAAAGCCTATGCTTAATCTCCGAAAGAAATGTATTTTCTGGTACCGCGGACCGGACTTGAACCGGTACGAGCTATTGCTCACA
>CAZYRC010000022.1:3476-12321 GCA_964649505.1 uncultured Candidatus Saccharibacteria bacterium | reverse complement strand
AGCACTTTCCAACACCAGCAAAAGATGGTTTCGTCGCCAAACGAGCGATTGTGATCGGCTCGGTCTACGGCTTGCTTTTTGTCGCATGGCTGGCGTTGCAGTTGCATTTCTAGAGATTTTTTACAGAATATAGCAAAAAATACCACACCCGCAACTAGGGGAGTGGTATTTTTTACCTCTGTTAATAATTTGACTTATCCACAATTCTGTGGATAAACGTAACCATAATGACAAAAAAAGTCAAAAAAGGGCTTGCACAACCACAAGCATTACCTGTATGATGAATCCAGTGGAACAGCGCGCGAGCGTCAACACAAACACCACAACAATCAAATCAACACCAACACAATGAGAGGGCACTACACGACGATGATACTCAAAACCTCGGTAGACTACTATCGACACGGTTGTATTGATGATATCGCCCGTACTCCTGAACGTGACGCGGTGAACTGATTCAATTGGTTCTGTTGCGATCCGGTTCTTTGACAATTTGGACATCCTCGAGATCAGCAATCTGGTAGTGGGTAGTGGACTATCGGCCCACAAAAAAATAGTCGAACGCACCTTCCTCTAACACAACACCTCCCAAAACTCCACCTCACACCTCGATCCCTTACCACTCACGTGGGTAGGGATTTATTTCACACATAAGTCTCTCTTGGACGATAGCAAGTCTATGATTTGTTTGACAGGTCAGCTTTAGACTATCGTTCGCAACTTATCAAAAACAAACACAACCAATGCAAAAACAAACATCACTCGCTACCAGTTTGGTGATCTCGAGCGTTTCTACTGTAGCCACCCTGTGGTATAGTAGGAGCGTATGAGTAAAGAACATCCACCACTTCATGTTCCCGTTTTGCTCCAGGATACTTTGGCGCAGCTTGCACCCAAATCAGGCGAGACGTATCTCGATCTGACGGCAGGGTATGGCGGGCACGCTCGAGCGATTTTGGCGCAGACGGACAACTATCTCGACGCAGTTTTGGTTGATCGTGACGATTTCGCGCACGACCATCTGAGTGAGTTTCTCAAAAAGGGAACTCGACTGCTGCATACCGACTTTGTCGCTGCTGCGAAGCAATTGATAGAGGAGGGCAAGCAATTCGACGTAATGTTGCTAGATCTGGGGGTGTCGTCACCACAGCTTGACAATTCGGATCGAGGCTTTTCGTTTACCCACGAAGGACCCCTCGATATGAGGATGGACCGACGCCAAAGCCTCACGGCCGAGACGATCGTCAACACGTATTCACGTGCTGAACTGTCCAGAATCATCCATCAATACGGCGAAGAGTCACGGGGGAGCGCACAACGCTACGCCGAGGCAATCGTCGCTGCGCGGCCCATCAAAACGACCGCACAGCTCGCCGAAATCATCAAGCAAACCCATGTCGGGCGATGGCAAAAAATCCATCCCGCGACACGCACATTTCAGGCTATACGGATCCAAGTCAACGATGAACTCCGCCAGGTTCGTGAAGTGATGCCGCTACTCCCGAGTCTTCTCAAAAAAGGAGGGCGGGTCGGCGTCATCAGCTTTCACAGCCTGGAGGATCGCATCGTGAAGCACTATTTCAAAGATCAGCGAGATGCAGGCTTTGAGGCAGAGCTTTCGATCGTGACGAAGCATCCGATAGACGGCGCAACTCAAGATGTTCACAACCCGCGATCGCGTAGCGCAAAACTACGCGTCGCAGTGAAAAAATAAACACAAGAAAGGGGGAGTGATATGCCACTTCACATCCCAGTACAAAACGCATCACAAGAAGTCAAAGTTGAAGTCCGCTTCAAATAATTTGACTCAAACAACGCGTTGAGTTAACAGAGGTGCCGGGTATGTCAAAAACCGACAATACCCGGCAACCATCAAGTCAAAAACAAATACAAACATAAACATAAACAAAAACCACCACAATGTCACAAACACGAACTGTACAATTTAATAGCAGGCGCCAAGGTAATTTTGGCCGCAACCAAAACACAGTTGCTTTTGCCTCTGCTGTCAAACTCGGTCCGGTCACGCACACGGTACTGGTTGCACTGATGATCACTGTCCTCGGGCTGATCTATCTCAACCAAGCGACGCGCGTCTCGGGCTACGACTATGCCGCAAACGAAGTATCTGATAAGATAGCTTCACTGACGGAGCAAAAAAGCGACCTCGAGGTCGAAAACGCTCGTCTGACAGCACTACAATCAGTCAAAAGCTCTAGTGTTGCTCGAGCTATGACGACGCCAACCGATGTTCAATCGGTGAGCGAATAGATTTCCTTTTATTATGGATTTACGATTTTCACCAAAAAGCCGCGCAAAAACCCTAGCCACAGTGATACTTTCGCTGTTGGCAGTTTTTGTGCTGCGTCTTTTTTATATTCAGGTGATTCAACATGCCGCGTACGTCGCACAGGCGGATAGCGAGCATATCAAACAGTTCACACTACACGCAAAACGAGGTGAAATCTACACGATGGACGGTGATCAGCCGACAAAACTCGTCATGAACGAGACGGTCTATACGGTGTGGGTCGATCCGCAGGAGGTCGAGAACAAAAATGAAATCGTGAGTGCGGTCAACGAGATCGCTGGAGGCAACGCACGGGATAATTTTGCGCAGTATATCGACAAAAAATCGTCACGCTACCAGGTCATTGCGACGAAAGTTTCGCGCACGCAAGCTGAAATGCTCAAAAAGAAAAATCTCCGCGGTGTCGGGTTTGACGCAGTGAGCCAACGCGTGTACCCAGAGGGGCAGCTCGCGAGCCAAGTGTTGGGTTTTGTGAATATGGAGGGCAAAGGTCAGTATGGGTTTGAGCAGGCAAACAACGACGAGCTCAGTGGCAAAGATGGCATGCTCAAAACAGTGACGGACGTGCGCTCGGTGCCACTCACAGTCTCTGACAAAAACATCAAAGAGCCGGCGGTGAATGGCAAAAATATGGTGCTCACAATCGACCGAAATATCCAAGCGCAGACCGAGCAGGCGCTCGCAAATGGGATCTCGCGAAGTGGCGCGACAAATGCCAGCGCGATCGTGCTTGAGCCGACGACTGGCAAGGTGCTCGCGATGGCGAACCTTCCGACATTCAATCCAAACGAAATCAATAAGGTGACCGACGGCGCAGATTTCAACAACAACACGATTTCGAACCCGTACGAACCAGGGTCGGATATCAAAACATTTACCGTTGCAACAGGGGTCGACAAGGGCGTCATCACGCCAGAATCGACCTACAACAACACCGATTCTATCAAAGTCGAAGATATCACGATCAAAAACGCGAGCCTCGGGCACACCGGCGAAATTACGATGCAGACGGCGCTCAACTGGTCGCTCAACACCGGGATGGTGACGGTCGCACAGCGACTCGGTAACGGCTCGCAAATCACCCGCGGCGCACGTGACACGATGGATGATGATTTTTACAATCGCTTCCGACTCGGTGAAAAAACAGGGGTCGAACTCGCCGGAGAGCAGTCGGGCGTGGTCGGGCCACCGACAGAAGTGCAGGGAAACGCTGTGCGCTATAGCAACATGGCGTTTGGCCAGGGAATGGACGCCACGATGATTCAGGTGGCGAGCGGATTTAGCGCGATCATCAACGGCGGAATTTATCGCACGCCAACGGTGATCGAGGGAACGGTCGATGACAATTTGACGCTAAAACCTGCCGCACTCAAGCAGCAATTTCCCGGAGTGATCAGTGAAGCAACATCAAACACTGTGCGCGAAATGGTGCATCAATCGCACTATGCGACATATAATCCGCATGACGGATCGGAGCGCTACCTCGTCGGTGGAAAAACCGGTACGTCACAGACCATCATCAACGGCAAATATGTCGACAATCAAACGATCGGAACGTATCTCGGATTTGGTGGTGAACAGGGAAAACTGCCGCGGTACGTCATCATGGTTGAAATTTCTGGAAAAGGCGTCAACATGGGTGGTGGTGCAGACGCCAAACCGATTTTTAACGAAATCTCAAATTGGATGATTCAGTATTTGCGACTAACACCAAAAGGGTAGAAAAGGGTATAATCAGAGTATGACAATCACGACTTTTACAACCGACCTGAATGCGACGTTTATGCTGAGCGTGGGGGCGTTTTTACTCTCGATGGCGCTGACGCCGATCTACACCTATTTTGCGTATCGTTTCAAATTTTGGAAACATCAGCGCAGTACGAGCACGCTTGGCGAGGCGCTACAAGTATTCACGAAGCTCCATGCCAAAAAATTCACGCGACATATTCCGACGATGGCGGGCGTGGTCGGCGTGATTGCGATCACGGTGGTGACGTATTGTTTCAACTGGGACCGTGCACAAACGTGGCTGCCGGTAGCGGCGCTGGCGGGCGGCGCAGCGGTCGGGCTGCTCGATGATATTATCAATATCCGCGGGCACGGTGCGGGCGTTGCCGGGCTGCGTTCGAGTTTGAAATTTGCGATGATCACGCTGATGTCGATCGTGCTAGGGTGGTTTTTTTACACAAAACTCGGCTACAATTCGATCCATATTCCGTTCATCGGTGACTGGCAAGTTGGCGCGTGGATCATCGCGATCTTTGTGCTCGCAGTGGTCTCGACGGGAAATGCCGTCAATATCAGCGACGGGCTGGATGGGCTCGCGGGCGGACTGCTCTCGATTTCTTTTGTGACATTTGGTGTGATCGCGCTACTGCAGGGCCATCTCAAAATCGCCGGGTTTTGTTTCACCGTCGTCGGTGCATTGCTGAGTTATCTCTGGTTCAATATTTACCCGGCACGTTTTTTCATGGGCGACGTGGGAAGTTTTGCATTTGGGACGAGCCTCGGTGTCGTGGCGATGCTGACAAATACGCTCTTTTTGTTGCCGATCATTGGGATTTTGTTTGTCACCGAAGCGGGGTCGAGTCTGATCCAGATTGTGTCCAAAAAATTCTTTGGTCGCAAGATTTTCATTTCGGCGCCGATCCATCATCATCTCGAAGCCAAAGGTTGGCCAGAGACAAAAGTGACGATGCGGTTCTGGGTGATTGGCTGCGTGGCTGCGTTTGTCGGGCTGCTGATGGCGCTGGGCGGAGGACATATTTAGCCGTGGAATCTCGCCGTCGTTTAGACCGCGTACGCCGCGGATCATCACGCGAGGAGCAGTCGCAGCGGCGACATCGTCCTGACTATCAAATCGTGCTTTTCATGGGGCTTTTGATGCTGCTCGGACTGATCGTGATGTACGCGATTGGGCCAGAGCGGGCAAACTTTCTCAACACACTGCCGAGCGCGACGTTTTATTCGCAAAATTATTTCGTGATCAAACAAGTGATTAGCCTCGGCATCGCGTTGTTTGCCTTTGCAGTAATGGCATTTTTGCCGTTTCAGACACTCAAAAAATATGGCTGGCGACTGATCCAAATCGGGTTTGGGTTGTCCGTACTGCTTTTTATCACCGGTAATGTTTTGCATCTCGTGCCATCGACACTCGGCGCGTACCGTTGGTTTTATCTCGGTCCGCTCGGAAGCTTTCAGCCTGCAGAGGTGCTGAAGCTCGCGCTACTTGTCTATATGGCAGGATTTCTTGGCAAGCGCTACGAAGAAGGCAATATCAACAACCTCAAACAAACGGTCTATCCTGCTGGCGCGATGGCGGCTGCGGCGCTGTTCATCGTGATTGTCGTCCAAAAAGACCTCGGGACGGGAATTGCAATTGCGTCGATGCTCGCGACGATGTTTATTGTCAGTACGATGAGTTGGAAAATTCTCGGAAAAATCGCATTGATCGGTGTGATTTGTGGGGTGCTCGCGATTGTGACGTCGCCACATCGCATGGAGCGACTCGAGACATTTATGAGTGGCGATAGCGCGGCGACGACACAAAATGCTGAGGATCGGGACAACAATTATCACATCAAAAATGCGATGATTGCGCTCGGGACGGGCGGGTGGTTTGGTCGTGGTATCGGGAGGAGTATTCAGGCGACCGGGTATTTGCCAGAGTCGATCAACGACTCGATTTTTGCGATCATGGGTGAGATTTTCGGGTTTGTCGGGACGACGATTATTATTGCGCTTTTTGCGGCGCTACTGCTGCGGCTGCTGAAGCTCTCCGACCATCTCGCGGACATGCCGATGCGACTGGCCGCTGCAGGCGTGTTTGGCTGGCTGGCGGCACATGTTGTGATGAACATCGCGTCGATGATCGGCCTAGTGCCGCTGACGGGGATTACGCTACCGCTGCTTAGTTTTGGTGGAACGAGTATGATTTTTATCTGCGCCGCACTCGGGCTGGCGTTTCAACTTTCGCGGTATACATACCATGGACCGATACAACTAAAGGAGGCGCGCAGTGAAAATTCTAGCAGCCGGCGGGGGATCGGGGGGTCACGTTACTCCGGTCGTCGCCGTACTTCGTGAAATAAAAGAGCTTTATCCCGACACGGAAATTCGTTTTTGGTGTGATAAAAAGTTTGAGGCGCAAGCTCGGCGAGTGATGAGTGATTTTGACGAAACGATTCGCGTCGATACGGTGTCGAGCGGCAAATTCCGTCGCTATCATCATCTGAAATGGTGGCAACAATTGCTCAAAGTCCGCACGATTGTCTGGCCAAATCTCGTCGACGGATTCAAGGTGCTCATCGGCGTCGTACAAAGCCTCTACAAACTCGCAAAATGGCGCCCAGACGTGGTGTTTACGAAGGGGGGATTTGTATGTCTGCCGATTGGGTTTGCGTCACATCTCTACCATATCCCGCTTGTTATCCATGATTCAGATGCGCACCCCGGGCTGACAAATCGTATTCTCGCGCGGTGGGCGCAGGGTATTGGTACGGGTGCGCCGCTGAAATTTTATACGTATCCGAGCACAATTAGTCGCTATGTCGGTGTGCCGGTGCGTGCGGAATTTTCTCCGTATGACGCGGCTCGTCGTGCAGAGGTGAAGCGTGCACTTGGGTTTGATCCTGCGCGTCCGCTCGTTGTCGTAACAGGTGGTGGCCTCGGTGCGAAACGGCTCAACATGGCGGTCTCGCGCGAGCTTAGTGCGCTCAAAGCGATTACGAACGTGATTTTGATCAGCGGCGAGGCGCAGTACGACGAACTTCGTGCGCTGACACCACAGAACGACGCGCAATACCAGCTACATGCGTTTGTAGCGTCGGGGATGGCGGATATGCTGGGTGCGGCGGATATCGTCGTGGCGCGCGCTGGCGCGACGACGATTCTCGAGCTCGCAGGCCTCGCCAAGCCGACGATTCTCGTGCCGAATGGCTTCCTGACGGGTGGTCACCAGCTCAAAAACGCGGCAGTATATGCAGAAAATGGCGCAGTAAGTGTGATCGATGAGCTCGAGCTTGAAAAACGCCCCGATATGCTCGTCGACGAGATCGCAAATCTCCTCGCTGACCCTAGTCGCATGAGTGCGATGAGCGAAAGTTTCGCGGCTTTTGCAAAGCCACATGCAGCACGCGATATGGCGCAAATGATCGTCGACGCGGTCAAAAAATAGCCCGACACTGCTACAGGGGAGGGGACAGAACCGCTGTTTTCTTGTATACTGAAAGAGAAGTATAACCACTATGAAATTGATGCGAAAAAAACAACAAAAGCCAGCTCGTCGCTCTTTGCATGTATCCGGAGAGGGGAGAGCAGCACCAGAAGACCTTGCTCAGCGATACGCGTTTCGCCGTAATCGTACACTGACGGGGAGTTTGTCGTCAGACGTTGTCAGTGCCACTGAGCAGCGTGCGGAGCTACGTTCGGCGCGAATGCAGGCGCATGATCTGCGCAAACATCGCCGGAAATTGTCCAGCATTCTTTTTATCGTGCTGCTGATCGTCGCGGGGCTCGGATACCTTATCTTTGAGTCAATTGCTCTACCGAACGTCGAGATCAAAGGCTTGGCAGGTGTCGAAACGTCTACCTACGAGCAGAAGATTCAGCAATACCTCGGCACGCGTTTTTTGCAGCGCAGCCGTCTGACGCTCGATACCGACAATCTCGCGCGATTTCTCCAGGCAAATGGCGCGCCCGAAGTCGAAAGTGTCTCGCCAGATCTATCGTTTGCCGGACTTGGCAAAACGACGATTTCGCTTACGATGCGGCGCCCCGCAGTCAACTGGCGCAGTGGCTCGACACAGCTATTTGTCGATACACACGGGATTGCATTTGCGAAGAATTTTTATGATACACCCGGAGTCGAGGTAGTCGACGAGACTGGTATCCAGGCGCAAAACAACCGCGTGCTTGCGAGCAACCGGTTCCTCGGCTTTATCGGTCGGATCGTCGGTCGCCTCGAGGATCAAGGTTATACGGTGACGAAAGTTGTGCTGCCAGCGAGCACAACGCGCCAGCTGCAGCTCTCTCTCCAGAATGTTCCCTATATGGTCAAAGTGTCTGTCGACCGCCCAGCGGGGGCCCAGGCGGAGGATACAGCTCGTTCGATCCGATATCTTTCGAGCAGGGGAATGACGCCGCAATATCTCGATGTCAGGGTCGAGGGGCGCGTGTTTTATCAGTAGTTTGCTCGCCAGTCGAGTAGTGTAAAATCACCGAGACTCTCCTCACCGACCGGGGATATGTTCTATTTTTGTTCGATACATTATGAACGTAAAAAAATATATAAACATATAATAATAGGAAAATTGCAAATTGTCAAAAATAGGGAAAAAGGATAGGGGGGTAATAAAAAACAAAAAATGCAAATGACGACATCCAGCGCGTGAAAAATCAAATATCGTTGTGGAAAACTACATAGCACGGGCCCGGGCTGGCTGATCGAAGGACGGACCCAGGAGCGCGCTGTGAGTAAGTGTCGTCGCGCCACGTAATACAAGTACAAACATAAAAAGAACGCTATGCGCGTAG
>CAZYRC010000022.1:0-3466 GCA_964649505.1 uncultured Candidatus Saccharibacteria bacterium | reverse complement strand
AAATTCTACTATCTCAAAAAAATGCTCTCGTTTATCTGTTAAGTTTGACGTTTCTCACGGTATATTGTGCGACGTTAAGTCTATCGTGCAAACATGATTCATTATACTTCGGTTTCGTGCGGATTTTGCTTTGTTCCCGGCTTTACGTGCATTTATTTTTTGCGTGTTCCCCTGCATTGTCCTGATGTGTTTTTTGGCTATCTACGCCGGCTTTTGGCTTTGGTGTGTATTTTGTAGACACTCTGCTGTATGGCTTGATTTATCTGACGACGGCTGATTTCGCAGCTGTTGTATATGTTCTATTTTTGTTCTATATCTCTATGGTACGAAATCAGTTATCTAAAACAATAGGGGGCCTCGCGGAGTGGGCAGGGCTCTCTCCCCTAGCGTAGCGAAAGGAGCGTTGGATCTTCTTTTTTGGGCTTTTCGCTTCCCTGTTCTTCTTTAACGACGCGGGGATGGTTTGGTTTTTCGTTTGTAGCGTTTGTAGACGATGATGAAGATGCTGATTTGCGTTTGCGAGAGCGGGTGCGTTTTTTCTTTGGTGCGTCGCTCTCGCCAGAGCCGATCGGAGCATCGGGCTGTTTGTTGACACCAGGGGTGGCTTCTCGAGGCTGGGCGGCCTTTGCTTCGTGGAGTGCGACATTTACTTCGTCTGGGGTGACATTGCTGATCGGCCAGGATTTGCCTTGTTCTTGCATGGCTTTTTCGCGGGCGATGCGGTCTTCTTCGCGCTGTTCGGGGCTTTTTGGCGGCGTGTAGGCTGGGCCTGGGCGTTTGACGACGAGGTTTTCTGGCGGCATGATGCGCTCAGAGATTTCTTTTTCGATATCTTCGCGGTCGCGACTGAAATGCTCACGCGTCCACTGGATGATCTGGCTCGTGTTGTCTGTCTGAGCTGGCGGAAGGTTGAGCGTTTTTGCGCTAAATGCGGGCGCTTTTTCACCGTTGATCACCATGTTGATGATAAAGTTGCGGTTGTGCATCTGCAAGAGGTCGTTTGGCTCAAATTGTGGCTCGAACTGCTTGGCAAGAATTGGGCTGTCGTCAGCTGAGACGCGGAAAGAAATCATCGTACCGACGTTGCCAAATACGGCGTCGCGGACGGTATCTTCCATCTGTGAAATGTACTGGTTGGCCACGGTAAGGTTGAGGCCGTATTTGCGCGCCTCGGAGAGGATAGTCGCGAACGAGTCGGTGGCGAAGTTCTGGAACTCGTCGACGTAGAGGTAGAACGGCCGGCGGTCTTTGATGTCGGGGATGTCGCTACGGCTCATCGCGGCGAGCTGAATCTTGGTCACGAGGAACGAACCGAGGATGCCGGCGTTGTCTTCGCCGATGAGACCTTTGGACAGATTCACGACGAGAATTTTGCCTTCGTCCATGATCTGGCGGATATTGAACGTACTCTTTGGCTGACCGATGATGTTACGGATGACGGGGTTTGCGGTGAAGGCGCCGACTTTGTTGAGGACAGGCGCGATCGCTTCGGCCTGGAATTTGTCAGTCCAGCTGGCAAATTCGACGTTCCAGAACTGCAGCACGACGGTGTCGGTGCAGTAGCTGAGAGTTTCTTTGCGGAATTTTTTGTCGGTGAGCATGCGGGTTATGTCGAGCATTGTTGTCTCTGGGCGATCAAGCAGTGCGAGGATGGTATAGCGCAAGATGTACTCGAGGCGCGGTCCCCAACTGTCGCCGAACATGCGTTTGAGCACGCCGATGACCTCTGAACTGACGTTGGTCTTCTGGGCTGGATTGGTGACTTCGAGCGGGTTGAATCCGAGTGGATATTTGGTGTCAGCTGGGTTGAAGTAGACGACGTCCTGCGTGCGGTTACCAGGGATAAATTTCATGTTGTTGATCGCGAAATCGCCGTGCGGATCGATAATGGCGTAGCCCTGTCCGTGAAAAATATCGCTGAGCGCGAAGAGCTCGAGCAAACCGGATTTACCCGCACCAGTCTGTCCGATGATGTAGACGTGGCGCGAACGGTCGTAGCGGAGCATACCGAACTGGTGGTTGATGCCGCGGAAATTCGTCATCCCAAAAGCCGAGATGTTTTCGTCAACCGCTGGATCACCGGTGATGACCGGGAGTTTGGCTGGAGGTTCGGCGGTCTTGGTGTTCGCCCAGACGATGTTTGGCGTTTCGACATTTGTGTGTGGCAGGTGGAAAACACTGGCGACTTCCTCGATATTCATCAAATACCCGCGGTCGGCAAAGAGGCGCGTTTTGTATTTGGCCAGGGATTCTTTGGTGAAGCTGTCGTGAGACATCTTGAAACCATTGAGGTTGGTTGAGTTGAATTGTTTGAACGTACCAACGATTCCCTGCATGCGGAGTCTCGCGTCGCTGGCGTTTTCCCCGAGGTACGCGAGACGGATTTTGACTTGGTAGCCGAGTTTCGTGGCCTTTTTTTCGGCCTCAGCAATGCGAGTTTTGTCGCGCTCTGAGAGTTCGCGAACAGCTCCAGCAGTCCCCTGCTCTGGCGGTGCCCAGAGGGCTTCAAAGAGTCCGGCGATCCACCTCCCCCCTCCACCGCTCCCGCCAAAGAGGTTGAAGGTACCGTTTTTGACAGATTTGATCCACGAATCGGCTGCTTTGTGCCAGTCGTCGCGGACGGGGCGCACGAGCATCTGAATCCAGATTTCTTCGTCGGTGTCCTCGAGTTTGGCGAGGGTGCCGGTAATGCCGGCGAGCGGGTCGACTTCGAAGCTTTGGAATGTTTTGATCGGGAGGAATTCCCTGTCGGTCAGCGTGATTTCAGAGGTGTATACTACGCTGTGGTGGCGTTCGTGCGCAACGTAATCCTCGCTGGCGACGTGGATTTGCACTTGTGGATACTGCGCGTAGATTTGGCCCTCGACGAAGTTTTGGAGGGCTTTTGGCGTCCACACGTAGAATTGGATTCGGCCTCCAACAGAGGCAATTTCAAAACTGAGGTGTTCCTGGTAGCCGTTGTTTGCGCGCAGTTCTTTTGCGTCGCGCAGGATACCATGGAGGCTCGCGAACATCTGTTCGGCGGCAAGCTCGGATTTGTCGTTTGTTTTTGGGATCTCGAGCATCAGGAGGACGCTCTCGACATCGCGGACCATATCGACGCGCTGGTAATTGCGCCACGTCATGTATGCCAAAATAGCGACGATCGGGAGCCAAACGTACCACTGGAGGATCAGATTGATAAATGCTAGGATAAATGACATAACTACGTAGCTATAAGTATATCATACCTCTGTTAAAAAAGCAAGAGTAAGCACAATTAAAATGCTCGAACAATAAAAGAACTTGCCGCCAATGAGCGATGCGTCCTCGGTGGACAGACTCTTTCGGTCGCAGGCTAGCGTGTGGTATCAAAAAAACCAGTAATAGGCTGGTTTTTTGTGCTCCCTAGACAAGGGTTATTTTGTCTCGGCGAGGGTGTAGGTTGCTTTGGCGACGCGTTTAAACTCCGGTTTGCTTTGGAGAT
>CAZYRC010000021.1:0-12685 GCA_964649505.1 uncultured Candidatus Saccharibacteria bacterium | reverse complement strand
GAGTGGCGCTTTTTATCACCACCAGAAACAATCAAATCGAAAAAGATAAAAAAGAGGCGCCGGAGTATATCACGGCGGCGATAGACAACGACGATACGCTGGTTGCATACAATATGAACGTTGCATCATATGATGAGCTCTCGGTTAGCAACGACAAGTGGCTACTGATACGTGCTAATGTCGTTTCTGTCGGATCATCGTCGGGGATCACGGTTCCTATGATTTTTATCCTAGAAAAGCAAAGTTCCCATAGCTACGTGCTCTTACTTGGCGCAGGCGATCAAAGTGATGCAGCAATCGACAGACTAGCAATTCCCGAATCTTTGAAAGCCCAGACAAAAAAAGAACGTGATGCAATAAAGGTTCACGACGAAATGGAAGGAGATGCAAATGACAATTAAAAAACGACTCCTCTCGATCGAAAAATACCTATACACGCGAGGATATTTCTTCATTTATGCAGCTATTGTTATTTTTACATCATTTTCGCCTGTCACTGTTGCTGAGGCCGTCGAAGCAAATACCCAAACAACAACAGAAAGCCAGACGGACGATAACGCACAGCCAGATACGGCAACCCCCAGTAGCACACAGCAGACAGATACCTCGACGACGTCTTCTTCGAGTACAAATAACAATGCTTCTAGCTCCTCAAGTTCTGGGACTGCGAGCAGCTCCTTCGACGAGTCTTTTTATAGTGGCAACGACATTCTTTACTACGATCCTCGGGCAACCAGCTGCGCCGCATCCGCTTCGAGTGGTTCGATCAATCTAATCGGCAACGACAACATCGAAAAAATCTGGAATTTCTTTATGAGCAAAGGCCTTACAGCCGAACAAACTGCGGGCGCCATCGGAAATATCATGCGCGAATCGGGGGGATACCCACAGCGCAAACAAGGTCGCCCAGAATCCGAAAATTATCCAGACCCAAATAGTGCCGGCGGCAGCGGATGGGGGCTCATCCAGTGGACACCTGGCGGCAAAGTACTCGACATCGCAAAGCGGGCGAATATCACCGGTCCTATTAGCGAACTCTCAACACAGCTAGAGCTTGTTTGGTGGCATTTAAACAACGAAACAGCAACCGGTAAAAAGAATTTTATTAATGAATTTAAGCAAACAAAAACTGTCGAGGAGGCCGTCAAATCTTGGGAATACGGCATGGAGGGTGCGGGGGATAAAGCCATCCCTAATCGAATCATGCATGCCAATACCGCCTATGCAAAATATTCGAAAAATCCTGTCACCGCAGATGGTGGAACGACAACTGGCACGTCCGCCGATGGATGCGCTGTCGCATGTTCTGCACAGACCGCGAAATCAGACGTCGTGCTCGACCCAGGTCACTCAAAGGTAAAAACAATACCTCAGTATAATAGCGAAGGCATCCAGATCGGCGAATATTCCAACGAGCCGGAGCTTTCCAACATGTTCAAAACCGCCCAACTCATCGAAACGAAACTCAAGGCAAAAGGCTATACCGTGACGCTCACGAAAAAGACTGTCGATGAGTCAATGACGCACGAAAAACGCGTACAAGTCGCCGAGGCGGCGGGAGCCCAACTTGCCGTCAGCCTTCACTCTACGCCGGGTACCTTTGGAAGTGCAAGCTCGGGATGGGTCACGGAGCAAAAAGTCGGTGGCTATCGTATTGCAAAAGATGGCAAAAAGGTCACATTCAACGATCAGGCTGTCGCAGCAAAGAGCGCCGAATACGCAAAAGCGATTCTCGCTGGTCGCCAAAAATCAGAAGGTGGCGTGAAGATGTATGACATCAGTTTTGCGGGACGCGGTGGCGACATTCAGCCAGGAAACCTTCCAAACGTTCAGCTTCTCTCGAAAATCCCATGGGTGTACAACGAGGTCGGAGAGTCTGGATTCAGCGCAGAGAAATACGCCGACGGTATCGCAAATGGTATCATGCAGGCAATCAAACCAGTGAGTGCCGCAACGCCAGGCGCGACGACAGGCGATCCAAACGCGCAGGCACCCGCAGCTGGATCGACATCGACAGCCCAAACTAACACTTCTCAGACGAGTACAACAAATACTGGATCGCAAAGTTCGACTACCCAAAGCACCACTTCACAGAGCACCACTTCCCAAAACACCGCCGCAACCAATGCGGACTGTGCTTCGGGTGGTGGTGGCGTCGTCCAGACAGCACTAAATTATGCGTGGCCGCAAAACGCCAAACAGCTCGGCAAAGGCTACGTCCAACGCAAAAAAGTCTACGAAGCTGCAATCACAAAAGCAACAGCTGCAGGAAAATATGTTGGTGCTTGTGGTGGTGTTGACTGCGGTGGATTTGTGACACGCGTCATGCAGGATAGCGGTGTTGACCCAGATTATGGTGGTGGCGGAAATACTGCCGTTCAGCTCAATTACGTGCTTTCTCACTCTGACAAATACGAAGAAATCAAACCGACCTCGACAGCCGATATGAAACCAGGAGATATTGCGATTCGGCCGAATGACCACACGTATATGTTCATCGGCGCGGGCCTGACGGGAACCGACGATAATGGAAACCCCGTAAAATTCGACTCATCAATCGCCTCTGCATCGCAGTGTAGTCGAGCACCAATGGCCGGCTGGGAAAAGCCTGCCGATCCGAAATATCGATGGTTTAGGCTTAAGGCCGGAGCGGCAGGAACCGCCACGACGGCCGCAGGATCATCGAATACATCGACGACAAACAGTACTAACGCGCAGAAGCCAGCCTAGTGGAGGAATAGTCATGGAATACAACCCAAAACGAATTAGAATTATCCTCGCCATCGTCGGTCTGCTCGCGATCGGTTTGATCGTATATGCAATCATTCACTCCGCGACGACAAGTGGCAAGGTCCAGGTCACGATCAACACACTTCCGGGGGATGCGAGTATCACGGTGAATGGCGCTTCGAGCGGTCACACGGCATATCTTGTACCAGGAAAATACTCGTTCAAAGCTACGAAGGATGGGTTTTCCGACGGCTCAGTTGATCTCTATATTTCCAACGACGTCGACACGGTGTACATCCCGCTCACACCGGTCACTGCGGCAGCGAAATCATGGGCAAACGCAGAGTCGGTACGCAACCAATACGAAGAATATGGCGGCATGGCGCGCCAGTACGAAGGAATGGCGATGAATGAACAAAATCCGATCATTGAATATCTCCCATATGCTGATGTGTCAGGGCCATTTTCGATCGATTACGGGTTCACAGATCCAAACGACCGGTTCAAATTCTTCATCTTGATTAGCAATGCAACACCTGAGGGCCGGCAAAAAGCACTCGAATGGATTCGTGCGCAGGGCGTTGACCCGAGCACCCTCGATATTCGCTACAAAGACTACACTCGGACATTAGAAGGAGACGAATCAAATGTGGAGGATTAACAAAAAATTCGCGATTTTTGCCATCGTTTTTGTTGTGCTGTGCATCAGTATCGCGCTGGTGATCACGTATTTCAATAGTACATTCAAAGCCACGATCACGTTCGACCACGTTAAATCAGCGGAAATCATGTCTGTTACCGATAGCGCAGCGCCAGTGAAAGTAGCTGACGTTGCAGAAAGTGGCGATAGTTTCCGTCTCAACAAAGCCCAGGAATTCATCGTCCGCTACAAAGGCGCGGACGGATATAGCGACGGGGAAGTGCAGATCGACAAAGACACTGGTACCGCAAACGCTTCGCCAGATTTTTCAAAGGAACACCGTACACAATTGATGAATCAATCACATGACGCCGTCGTTCAGGCAATCACCGAAAAATACCCGACCGTCTCGTCATCATACAATATCAACAATGGCGATGTTTTCGACCGCGGTGAATGGCAGGTGGTACTACTTCAATACAAAGGGGATGACTCTATGAATAATGACAGTTTGCGGATTCTCTTCAAAAAAGAGGGCAACTCATGGAAGCGCGTCACGGGTGCAAAAATCATTCTCACGAAATACAATACGAAAAATATTGATGTCGCGGTCCTCAAAAAAGCAAATGACGTCGACAATCCTCGGCTCGAAACGCCGGCCGACGCTCCCGCCACGACAAACATCGAGAATTTCTAGCTAGATCTTCACTCTCACCGCGCCGCGCAAGGGGACGGTGTGTGTGGACGTGATGATGATTTGGTGATCGTGAAATGAACTGAGGAGGTGGCGCTGGCGCGTTTCGTCGAGTTCACCGTAGACGTCATCGAGGAGGATGATGGGGCGTTTGCCGGTGGCGCGCTCGAGCGTGGCGGCTTCGATATATTTGAGCGCGAGGATGATCGTGCGGATCTCGCCACGAGACGCGCTCGTTGCCGCTGCGTGCGTGCGCAGTGTGATCAAAAAATCATGACGGTGTGGACCGACGGATGTATTGAGTAGCGCCCGGTCACGCTCTATGCTTTGTTCGTACGCAGCAAGCAATTGCTGGCTCGTGATCGGTTTTTCGACCGTGTAAGAAGCATGGATCTCCGCCGGATCAGCGGCGATTGCCGCATATTGCGCCGCAAGCTCAGCTTCGATCGCCGCAACAAATTCGATACGTTGGTTGATGAGATACGCGCCGGAGTCACTGAGCATCACGTTCCACGAAAACAACAATTCTTCGCTGACGCGTGGGGATTTGAGAAGTTTGTTGCGCTGGACAAGTGCGCGTTCGTAGCGACGCAAATGATGTGCATATTTCGGGTCGAATTGCGCGAGAAACGAATCAAGATATTTGCGTCGACGCGATGGCGAACCGTCGACGAGTCGCATGTCGTCTGGCGTAAAAAGTACGACCGGATATTTCGATTTTGCCGGCAGTCGCGCATGTGTTTTGCCGTTGATTTCGATCCGTTTTGCACCGTCGTATTTGATCGTCCGCACGTCCTCGTCACTCTCTAGATCGATCCGATACCAATCCGTTTCACGCTGCACAATATCGCGATCGACGCCCTTAAACGACACACCGCGCAGGCCCATATACACCGCTTCGAGCAATGTCGTTTTGCCCGTGCCATTTGCGCCATAAATGAGTGTTGCATGCGCACCGAAATCACACGTGTATGATTCGTGGTTGCGCAGGTGCTGAATGGTGAGGCGAGTGAGTTTCATTAGCTTTTGAGCGGCATGATGATATGAACGTAATTGGGATTTTTTTCGACGACAGACAGTACACACGGGCTCAATTTTCCGCTGAATCGGAACTCGATTTTTTCACCGTCGAGTACGCTGAGAGCTTCGGCGATGTAGCGAGAATTTAGTGTGATCTGACCGCTTGCAGAAATCGTCGCGTCGGCGGTCGATGTGTTTTCACCAAGCTCGCTCGCGATCGAGTGTACGCTCAATCGACCAGCATCAGCGTCGGCGGTCAGCGTGATACTGCCACCCGATTCGCGCGCAAAGAGCCCCGCGATTTTCACGATACGGCTAAATTCTGCGCTCGGTAGCTCGATGCGTGTTTCGGATTCTGCCGGAATAAGCTGGCGGTAGTCTGGATAATTTCCATCAATCAAACGACTTGTGATTTCGGCGTCACCGACACGAAAACGCACCTGTGATTCGTCGAACAGTACTTCGATTTCGTCGACTGTATCAGTGATCGTACGCAAGACTTCTTGCAGACTGCTCGTCGGCACGATCGCCGCAATTTCGCTTTTTGTTTTGAGCAATTTTCGCTCTGCGAGACGATAGCCATCAGTTCCCGCGAGATACAACTCTCCGTCCACCGAGTGCCAGTACACACCGGTCAGAACCGGTCGCGTCGTATCATTCGACGTCGTGATGATTGTTTGGTTGACGGCTTGTTTGAAATCCGCCGTCGCAATCGTGTAGGCGACAGCTTCTTTTTCGTCAATTGATGGTAGTTCTGGAAATTCCGTCGTCTCGACGCCGCTCATGATCGATGAATAATTTCCCGACGTGATCGTCATCGACGTGCCTTTTGACGACAGTTCGACTGTGCCTTTTGGCAAGCTCGTGATAAATTCTCCGACGAGGCGCGCTGGCAATGTCAATTCACCTTGTTTTGCAACCTTTGCACCGACATAATACGTCGCGGCAATTTCGAGATTCGTTGCTGCAACGAGTAGGCGAGTGCCTTCTGTGCGGAGCAGGATATTGCCGAGAATCGGCAGACCGGTTTTACTGCTTGCAACTCGTGCCACTGCCGTGAGCGCTCGAGCGAGATTTTCCTGAGTGACTGAAAGTTCCATAGTATTATTATTCTCCTTTTTAAATTAGTGATGAGTAGTTATAGGTGCTGTGGAAAATGGGGATAAGTTGAGATTTTATAGGGGTGATTTGGTGAACAAGAGATGTGTACAATGTGGTGGATGGTCGGTCGAAATGTGGGGGATGAATCGTGGGTTGTCCACTCGGCGCAGTCAGACTCGGCCGTTTTTTGTTCGCTATGTGGAATACTGAACACACGTTTTGCCACGATGTATACACGACTTGTTCACTGATTTTCCACAGGCTAGGCATAGAGTTTCTCCCGGATTTCATTCACTTGTTCGCGGATGAGAAGGTCAAGTTTGATTGATTTTTCGATCTTTTCGACGGAGTGAATTGCGGTGGTGTGATCTTTGCGGCCGAGCTCGCGCGCGATACACGGGAAGCTCATGTGCAGTTCGCTGCGCAAAAGATACATGGCGATTTGGCGCGGCACGACGATGTGTTTGTCGCGCTTGCTACCGCAAATTTCTTTGGAATCGATTTGAAAATGCTTGGCGGTTTTGTCGATGATTTGTTTTGCCGTGACGTGCTGAGGGCGCGAGCGTCGGACGTTGCCAAGCAGGCCTTCGGCGATCGAGACGTCCGGCGAGATGTTGCGCATTTCGGCGTAGGCGAGGAGTTGGTTGAGCGCGCCTTCGAGCTCGCGGATGTTGGTTTTGATGTTGCTTGCGAGATATTCGACGGTTTCACGCTCGAGCACAATCCCTGACGCATTCGCCTTCGTCTCGACAATAGCACAGCGTGTTTCAAAATCTGGCATCTGAATATCGATCGCCATACCCCACTCAAAACGGCTGCGCAGACGCTCAGTCAGGGTCGGAATGCTGCGCGGCGGTTTGTCAGAGCCAATGATGATCTGTTTGTTCGCCTGGTGTAAAGCATTGAATGTGTGGAAAAATTCTTCCTGCGTTTTTTCTTTGCCCGCGATGAATTGCATGTCATCGACAATGAGGACGTCGACGTTGCGGTATTTGTCGCTAAATCCGGTTTTTTTGAAGCGGATCGCGTCGAGAAATTCTTTGACAAATGTTTCGGAGCTGAGATATGCGATGCGCGCCGATGGCGTGTGGCGCAAAATTTCGTTGCCAACAGCCTGGAGCAGGTGAGTTTTACCGAGCCCGACGCCACCGTAAATGAAGAGCGGGTTGTATTTCACGCCCGGGTTTGCCGCGACGGCTTGGCAGGCGGTGTAGGCGAGGTCGTTTGACGAGCCGACGATGAATGAATCGAAGGTGTAGCGCGGATTGAGTGATGTGTTCGAAATCCGTGAACGCGCAGCAGTAGGCGCTGGTGCGACGAGAGCGTCAGCGCGATCTACAATGTCATTTTCAACGGTGGTTTCACGGCTGATGACGCGTTTTTTGCCCGAGGATTGGACTTCGTAGCGGATCACTTGCGCGTCGATGCCGTTGCGTTTGAGGACGGCCTTGATCTGCTCGTTGAACTTTTTTTCGAGCTGGCTTTTTGCAAAAATATTAACCACGCCGATCGTTGCGGAAGTGCCATTGACATCGAGGAGTTCCGTGTGTTTGAACCACGTTTCGAAGTTCCCATGCGAAACAGAAAGTTCAATTTCGCCTAACACGCTTTGCCACAGTGCACTGTGCATAAGTGACGAACCCCCTCTTTCTTTGGTTTAATACTTATTCCATTTTAGCGTGGAAAAAAGTTTTCCACAACCATGAGAATGTTGTGAGTTTTTCGTCGATGACGATGAGTGAAATAGGGGTGTGAATTATCCACATTTTCACTCCACCTCTGTTAAATATGTGGAAAAAACACCTGCAAATGTGGAAAAGTTCCATTGCCATGATACATTTTAGACAAAAGTACAAGAGCATATTGATTCTAGGGGTCGAAAAGAGTATAATAGAGGAGATATGCCAAAGCGAACATACCAACCACACACGCGTCACCGCGCCCGAACTCACGGGTTCCGCGCTCGTGTCGCCTCAAAAGCTGGGCGAGCAGTGCTCAAGCGCCGCCGCGCAAAAGGCCGCGCTCGGATCGCTCTCTAGCCTACAACACCCCTCTACGAAAGAGGGGTGAAATTTTGTATACTAAATATAATGATTGCAGCTAATCGACGTTTTCACGGACACGGAAGTTTGCGGTTTCTCTATCGAAATGCCGCGTCTTTTCGTTCGCGCCATCTCGTGCTCAAAGTCATCAAAAACCCGCGCCGCTCGTCGTCGCGTTTTGCCGTGATTGTCAGTAAAAAAGTTCACAAATCCGCCGTCGGCCGCAACCGTATCCGCCGCCGCCTCTACGAAATCCTCCGCCACGAGGCCGAACGCCTCGAGGGTACACACGACATCGCCATCATCGTCTCGAGCGGCGAAGTCCTTGCACTACCACACGACGAACTCACCCGCGCCGTCCAAGAACTCTTCGTCCAGGCGATGCTCTACGGCCGGCCCTAAGGTGATTCCCGTAGTAAAACCCCTCGACAAATGCTATACTATAGAAAATAACCCATAGAGGAGAGTTATGTTTGAGACTATTATAGTCAAGCCGATCTTCAATGCGCTGATGTTGCTCTATAGTATTATCCCTGGCGGCGACTTCGGTGTGGCGATCATTCTTTTCACGATTTTGGTGCGTTTTCTCATCTATCCGCTCGTGAAAAAACAACTTCACCAGACAAAACAAATGCGCAAAATGCAGCCTGAGCTTGCAAAAATCAAAAAACAAGCTGCTGGCAACAAACAACTCGAAGCGACCATGCAAATGGAGCTCTACAAACGCTTCGGCATCAATCCGTTTCAGTCGATCCTGATTCTCATCATCCAGCTGCCGATTTTTATTGCGCTCTATCAGGTGATTCAGGTGATGACGCTCCACCGCGACCGCGTGGCGCATTTTTCGTACGGCTTCGTTGAGCAACTTCCAGCGATCAAAAAAATCATCGAAAATCCCGACAATTTCAACCACACGATGCTTGGGTTTATCGACCTAACAAAGACCGCGTTTTCAAACCACGGCATTGACATCACGCTGCTCATTCTCGCATTGATCTCGGCGATCACGCAGTACATCATGAGCAAACAAACCATGCCGTCCGACAAAAAACCGGCGAAAAAATTCCGCCAAATCATGGCCGAAGCTGCCGAGGGCAAACAATCCGATCCGAGCGAAATGAGTACGGTTATGATGAACAACATGGTCAAATTCATGCCGATTATGATGTTTTTCATCATGGTGAGCCTGCCAGGTGCGCTCGCGCTTTACTACACGGTTTCCAACCTCATCGCGACTGCGCAGCAGCACTATCTCCTCAATAAAGATTCCGAAGAAATGGAAGACCTCACCGAGGAAGTGATCGAGAAACCTAAAAAATCCGTGAAAACAAAAGCTCAGCGCCGCGCCGACAAGGCGAGCGAAGCGCACGTGACGCGGATAAAGGCGAAAGGCTAAAGGAGGAATATGAACAGAGAAGAATCAGTCGAATTTGCGCAGAAATTTTTGAGCGATATTGTCGCGTTTTTTGGTGAAAATCTCGAAGTCGAAGCACACGTCGAAGAAGACATCATCTCGCTCCACATCGAGACAAGCGATCTCAATAGCATCCTGATCGGACGCGGCGCCGAAACACTTCGCAGCCTCCAATACATTGTCGCAACAGCCCTGCGCAACAGCGACGCAGAGCTCACGCGCGTCAACGTCGACGTTGCTGACTACAAACGCCAGCGCGAAGAAAAAATCGCCGAAAAAGCCCGCGGCTGGATCGAAGAAGTCCGCGCCACCGGCGACGACCACGTTGCCCACATCAACGCCGCTGACCGTCGTATCGTCCACCGTGTCGCCGGCGAATACGACGACATCGAGACTCATTCCGAAGGCGAAGGTCGCGACCGTCGTATCGTCATCACACGCCGCTAGCGGGGCGTTTTAGCGCGAGAGCGTATCGAGATACACCTGGTGTGTTTGCTCGGCCATGCGCTGCCACGAATATTTGGCAACTTGCGCGTGACCGCGGTCAATGAGCCGTGAACGAAGTGTCCCATCGAGCAACACTTTCTCGATCACATGCGCCATATCGTCAACATTTTCTGGATCAAAATACAGCGCCGCATCACCGAGCACCTCGGGAATACAGCTCGCTCGTGACGCCACCACCGGCGCGCCATATCCCATCGCCTCGAGCGGTGGTAGCCCGAAACCTTCCATCAGACTCGGGAAAACATACGCCTCGGCATTTTGGAACAGCCAATCGCGCTGCTCGTCCGACACGAAGCCCGTGAAATGAATATTGCGGTAATTTTTCGACTCAAAATACGCTTTGTTCGCCTGCGCATCCTTCGCGAGTCGCCCCGCGAGAATCAGCCCGAGATCCGGATACTTCTCGAGTAATTTTTGGTGTGCATCGCCAAGCCGACGGATGTTTTTGTAGTCCGGTTGCTGTCCGACGTAGAGTAGAAAATGCTTGTACGGCGACGCATACGGCTCGACTTTGTCGATGAACGTATCGGCCGCTTCGTACGTCACCGTGACCTTTCCCGGCGCGATCCCGCTGAAATCAATCAGATCTTTTTTCGTAAATTCCGTCGGCACGACGATATGATCCGACGTATGTGCCACTCGCCAAAATACAAATCGCCCGACAAGTTGTTTCAGATGAAAAATCAGCCAATTTTTGTCGCTATTGTACGTGCGAAGCAGTGTCAAATCGTGAAATGTCGTCACCGTCCGCCCGCGGTAAAAAATCGGCTGCTGTGGCATACAAAAATGCACAAGATCCGGCTGGAGACTATCGAGCAGACGCTTCATCCCGAATTGCTCGGCGAAAGAATAATTCGCAAAATCCGCCGCCATCACCGCAAAATTCGGGCTCGTTGGCTTCCAAAAATCCAGGTCTTTGCTCGGCACCAGCACCGTATAAGAATTCTCGTGATCGACGCCCTGAAGATAGCTCAGGAGGCGCTCGACGTACCGCCCGGTAGACGAATTGATAATCCGCGCGTCGATGACGATGTGCATACCTCTAGTATACGCTATTTTTCATGTTTTGTTTGGCGAAATACGAACCGCGAATACAAGAGGTAGTTCCAGGTGAGGGAAACGACTGTTGCAAGCAATTTTGCGAGCAAAAGCGCCAGCGAATGATGACGAACCGTTTGCTCGATCAGAGGAAGTGTCGTTGAAATAACAACAGTTTGCAAAACCCATAAACCAAAAAGCGTCACAACGACAAACGAGATCATTTCGCGAACGATATTGGTATCTGTCGTTTTGAACGTATATTTTTTGTTCGCAAAAAAACTAAAGATAAAAGCGAGGCCTGTCGACATGATATTTGCGAGTTCTACCGGCACGCCGAGCGCTTTAAAAACGAAAAGCAGACCGAAATCAAGCGCCGTGTTGATCCCGCCGACCACGCCAAATCGCAGCAGCTGCGCTCTATTTTTTATGGCTCGCTCCCTTGTGATATGTCTCTACAAAATACAGCGGACGACGTTTGGTTTCGTTGAAAATTCGCCCGATATATTCGCCGATCACGCCGAGGCTGAGCAGCTGCACTCCGCCGAGAAAGAGCATCACTGCCATGAGCGATGAGTAGCCAGCGCCGGTCGAGACGCCAAAAAGCGGGCGAACCAAGAGGTAGAGAATATAGAGAAATGCGCCGCCGGAAATCAGCGCGCCGACGTAGGTCGAGAGGCGCAGCGGGGCGGTGGTGAAGCTTGTGATGCCATCGATGGCGAGGTTGATGAGCTTCGCGTAATTCCATTTTGTCGTGCCAGCGGCGCGCGGGTCGCGGTCGTAGAGGATTTCTTTTTTCTTGAGGCCTACCCAGCTGTACATGCCTTTTGTGTAGCGTTCGGATTCGCGGAATTCTTTTAGCGCGTCGACGAAACGGCGGCTCATCAGGCGGAAATCGCCCGTATCGATTTGGATCGGGATGCGCGTCGCGTTTTGGAGGATTTTGTAGTAGGCTTTTGAGGTGGATTTTTTGAGCCAACTTTCACCGGCGCGGGTGCGGCGGCGCGCGTAGACGTCGTCGTACCCCTGTTCCCAGTATTCGAGCATCTGCGGAATGAGCTCTGGCGGATCCTGGAGATCGGCGTCGATATTGATCACGCAGTCGCCGCGCGCGTAGTCAAATCCCGCGAGCATCGCCGTTTCTTTGCCAAAATTTCGTGAAAAATTCACGTAGCTGATGCGCGGGTCTTTTGCGGCGTGAGTCTCGAGCAGCGAAAGCGTCCGGTCACGGCTGCCGTCGTTGATGAAAAGAAATTCGAAATCATAGCGATGCGCCTCGGCCGCCAATTTTCCCAGCCGCTCGAGCAACATGTCGAGGACTTCTTCTTCGTTGTAGGCAGGGATGAGGATAGTGACGAGTTTTTTCATATCTCTATTTTAGCGTATTTTCTCAATGAGCGCAGTGATACTTTCGGCGGTGATGGCGCCGTGGGCGGCGAGGTAGGCGGTTTTGGCGGCGGCGGATTCGAGTTCGTTGGTGCCGAGGATGGCGCCGGCGT
>CAZYRC010000020.1:0-13229 GCA_964649505.1 uncultured Candidatus Saccharibacteria bacterium | reverse complement strand
GCACGGTTCTGAATACCGTTATAAGCGACAATTGTAATCGCCGCAAGAATCGCGATGACAACGATGACGATGAGAAGCTCGACGATCGTGAAGCCGCGTGACTTGATTTGTTTGTTCATATTAGAGATGCCCCCTAATTAAAGTTGTTTTACCTCACTATGATACCAAAGCGCTTATGCTCTGACAAGGGTTTTCGTGAAAATTTACTGATCCGCGATGAAACTGATGCCGTCGAGACCAAGCATGGCGCCAACAGCATTGGTATTTGAGCCAAGAAAGATGGTGCAGCCAGATACGTTGATGCGGGCTGGTTGTACGGGGACCCCTGAGGCCGTAGCTGCATCGGCGTCAGTGTCGCCTTTTGTACCAAATGTTGCGAAGATGTAATTAGACGAGGTGCAGCTCCCGGGAGGGAGGGTTGCAATAGTAGTACCGATTGTCCGCGAACCGGTGAAGAGCACGCCCCGTAATACGACAAGCCCATCGCTATAGCGGTAGAAACTTGCTGGAGTATGCCCGTTCGTGCCAGGTGCACTATAATTTTGATAGCCGTTTTGCAGCGCAAGATCAGTGAAATCAGGACTCGTCGTGTTTGGGTAGAGCAGATTGTAGGCCTGCCACCCAGCAGTTGTCGCGGGAGCGCGGAATTGGAGGCTATTTTTTGCGACATTGATCATGCCGAAGGCGTTGGATGCGTTGACGGCAAAGATCCCAGTCTGGCCAGATGAGCCCATCTTTGGCTCGAAAGTCGAACCGTAAGTAAGGATTTGCGACCCGGACGCCGGGGGGTACGTTGATGGGGTTGCAACGGTTCCCGCGATGAAGGTTCGTCCAAGCGAATCGTTATTGAATGACGCGGGCCCCCATCCACCGCCATACGACGTCCAGCCGTTGACAAGTGTTGGATCGGTCCATGTTGATGCAGGGGAAGTGAGGAAGCGGACATTGTCGAGAGACACCCATTGGGAAGGGTTGGTCGACACGCTGCTCGGGAGGTTTGTTGGCCGCGTATCGCGCCATATCACGTTTCCGCTCGTATCAACATCGATTCGGGACTGGATGTTTGGAAACGCCAAAGCCTCGAATGTTAGGTTTTTGTAGGGGCGATAACCATTGGGGAGCGTCGTGATGATACTGCCGTTTGATCCCCCGCGCACAAGACCGTTGAGCACGACGACACCTGCTGAAGTTTTTGTGAAATTCGACGGTGCAGGTACCCCGCCCGGGTAGCTGTAGGCGGACCAGCCATTTGAAAGATCCATAGATCCCATGAGCGGCGTCTCCGTGTCATACTGCGCCGTCTCGGATTTGCCCACATCATTGTATGACGAAACGCGTATCGAAACGGTCGAATGCGGTGGTGTGGTGATCGTTTTTGTTGTGTCGGTAGTCATTTCTTCGCTGCCAGCGGCCGGCAACCAATCGCCACTGCCGATTTTCCACTGGATGCCGTAGCTCTGCGCTGATGATGCGGACCAGGTAAAAGTGATCGTCGTCGGGTTGAAATACGTTGAAATCGCTTGGTTGAGGATAGAAATCGCTGGTTTGGTCGGGAATGTACCGATCGGAATATCATTGATACGCGCGACCTGGAGCGAGCTCTTCTGCGAAACCGTAGCGCCGGCCACTTTGCGCTCGACAGAGAGCTCTACTTGGATTGAGGTAGCGTCCGCAGGATTTCCTGCAGTCGTGCCGTCGGGCATGAGGTAGGTTGTTTTGAAGTCTTTGACGTTGTCGATCATTTTTTCGTCGCTCGTCTGGCATATCGCGTTGGCGGCGACCTTGTCAAGTGAGCAGGTGTTGCGTTGCCAGACGTCTTCGCAGACGCGGTCTTTTGTGGTGTCGGCGCTTTTCACGGCATTGACGGTGCTACGCAAGATGACGCGTCGCCAGAGGGATTTTGTCCCATCGGGATTCGTCTGGAGAAAATACACAACGCGGTTGAGCAGGACGCGGTTGCTGCTGACATCCTGCAATGCGCCTCCGATAACGCTGTTTTTCGTGCAGTCCGTTGCCTGGCCATCATAGTGGACGAGGTCGCGGATTCCGTCGTATGGGCTTGCGGTCGTCGCTTGCTGTGTGAGAATCAAATCGCCGCTTGATGAAGTAAATGGCGCCATTCCGCCGTCTTTTCCTTGAGGTGAAGTGAAAAATGAATACGTGTCCATAAAATTGATGCTGATACGCGCGTCCGCTTCGATGCGATTGAGTGAATCGCGTAGGTCATACGCAGTGGTCGCGCGTGAATTTGATATGATTGTGTCACCAACCATCGAAACCATCGCCGCCACGAGCACGCCGATCACCGCGAGTGCGACTGGTGCCACGACGAGCATTTCGACGAGCGTAAACCCGCTGCTTGCCCTACTGCGGACGGTATGCAATCGCACGACTGACCTCCTGGTTGACTGATGTTGTGTAGCTCACGGTCGCAGTGACGAGGCTGATCGGCGAGGAAACGCTGCTCGTAGAGTAGGGGCACGACACGACAATCTTTGCCCGCGCTTGCCCGAGGCCCGAATCGGCCGGAAGGGTCTTTATCGTCGACGATGTCGTGCACGATGCGGCTTTTGTCGTGCCGAGTTCTCCTTGTTTTTGGCGAACCAATTCATACGCAATGCCACTCGCAATCGAACGCCGGGTGCTTTCATTTGACTCTCGCAAAATCACCGAATACAACTGATATCCCGCGCCGAGGAGCAGTGCGCCGACGACGATTGCGACGAGGAGCTCGACCGCGGTGAAGCCATCGCGCCGGCTCATTGGTGTTTGCTCCTGATCATGCCGAGCGTCGCGGCGTTGACCGGCACTTCGGTGCGCCAATAGAGGTTGAAACGCACGCATACCACGCCTTTGCACACATTTCCATCGGCATCGATCGGTTCATAATAATACACGTTCGGTGTCACGACGGAATCAAGGCTCGTGCCCGACGCTGAACTATCAACCGCGGCTGGGCAAGCGCCAGCGGTGGTACATGGCGCGGTGACCATTCCCGAAAAATCCGAAACGCTCGGTGGTCGGAAGGTTTGATCTGTTGTGCCAGTTACAACATCTGTCACGTTTGGCGTGGTCGCGCCAGCGCGTCCGAGCATATAGTTCATCGCATCGACATCAGGATACGAACCTGTCGGAATGCTGAGGCTTCCGGCGGTGTAACCTTTTCGATAGAGCACTTCGAGACCGCGCGCGATCGCATCGGTATCGCTACGGCGTTCGGCATCACGCGCATTTGCCTGGGAGCGTACGAGGCTGACAACGCCGAGCGTCAAAAGAATCGCCATGATGACCATGGTGACCACAAGCTCGACAATCGTAAACCCACGTCGCGCCGACATATACTAATCATAAGTGGTTTGACCGGGAAACACAAGCGTCTAGGCGGTCATTTCGAGTGGTTCTTGTTCGATCAAAATCCGGAACTTGTCGCGTACGGCACCGATGATCTCGTCACGCGCGCTCGCGAGATCGGCGTAGCTAGTCGCTGATTCGTTGATGAGGACGAGTGTGTTTTTGTCGTGGACTTTCATGCCGTGGAGAACTTTGCCTTTGAGGCCGGTCTGTTCGATGAGCCAGCCGGTCGGGATTTTGTAGCGGCCGTCAGGCATGTCGTAGGTCGGCATTTCGGGGTATTTGGTGCGCAATTCGCCGATCTGCCATTCTTCGACGATGGCGTTTTTGAAAAACGAGCCGGTATTTGGGTGGACGGTCGGGTCGGGAAGTTTGTCGGCGCGGATTTTTGCTACGACATCGCGTAATGTTTGCGGAGTATAGATCGTCACGCCCGCAGCGTCGAGCGCGTCTTGGACGGCTTTGTAAAATGGCGGTGTCGGTGTGCCTTTGAAGAGTCGAAGCGTGATCGACGTGATGATATAGCGCCCGGTTTCGTCGCCGCGAAAGATGCTGTAGCGGTAGGCGAAATGGCATTGTTCGTTTGTCAATGTGACGAACGTGTCGGTGCGTGTATCGTAGGCTTCGAGTTCGGTGAGGGTTTCGGCGACTTCTTGGCCGTAGGCGCCGATGTTTTGCACAGGCGCTGCGCCTGCGGTGCCGGGGATTGAGGAGAGGCATTCGATGCCCGAAAGCCCCATTTCGACGGCGCGTTTGACAACGTCGTCCCAGATCTCGCCGGCGCCGATTTTTAGCGTGGCGTCGCGGTCTGTCTCGGCGATGACGTCAAATCCCGTGATGCGATTACGCACGACGATGCCGTCGAACCCTTCATCGTGGACGAGGGTGTTGCTGCCGCCGCCGAGGACGAAAAGCGGGAGGTTTTGTTCGTGAGCGCGTGCGACGAGCGGGCCGATTTCGTCAACCGTGTGGATGTCTGCCATGAACCGCGCCGGTCCGCCGAGCCGCATCGTGACATAATTTTTGAGAGGGATATCTGTATGAACGTCCATATGCTTCGATTATACCATCGTTGGTGGTATAATTATGTGTGTTCGCACCGCGAAAACACGCACCCGTAGCTCAGTGGAAGAGCCCTCAGCCAAAAAATGAGTCACTCTAATCCACTGATGTCAGAGCAATACGCTCCCTCTACGGCTAGTAACAACTAAAATATGCACCCGTAGCTCAGTGGATTAGAGTCCTTGGCTTCGAACCAAGTGGTCGTACGTTCGAATCGTACCGGGTGTACCAAGAAAAATACCGATCGGAGTGATCGGTATTTTTCTTGGTATTCGCCAACGGAAAAAATAAAAAAATCGAACCTTTACAGAGGCAAAATCGCTCCAAAGTAAAATGACTCATCAAAAATCGACGAGTCATTTTACTTTAAAGGGCCAGGAGGGGCTTGGTCACGTCCCGCGACCCCGAAAGTCAGGCAGATAAGCGTAGCTTATCTGTGACGTTTTCTTGAGGACTGCCGACAGGCAGCCCTCACCCTATCGGGTTCAAGCTCTTATAAGATTTCCAAAAATAAAACCGTACACAAGGTACGGTTTTATTTTTGGAGGGCCAGGAGGGGCTTGAACCCTCGACACCCTGCTTAAGAGGCAGGTGCTCTAACCAGCTGAGCTACTGGCCCATGGATCGATATTTTATCATCATATCATGAGTGAGTTGATGAAGGGTGGGTTCTCAGCTGGCTAGAGCACCGAGGTGCTCGAATGATTCTTTGTACAAGGGATTTTCGTCGCCTGGTACGAGCTGAGTTACTGGCCCACTCTTCTATTATAGCACAACAGAGGTAAAAAGTAAATATAACAACTCCGAGACTCTGTCAATTTTCCCTGATATAGCGTATAATGAGAACGATATGTCACCTCTCAATCCCATAGGTCGTCATCTCAGGGCTGGGCTGGATGCTGCACATCGCGCGGACGATGTATTTCAACGTCAGCGGGCGCAGGCCGAAAAGGTCAATATCGTGGGGGCGGGCGGTGCGCTGACGGCGGCGTATGAGCAGCTGCGCAATGCCGCGGAGAATACCGAGGAGCACCTGCTGCTCCAAAATGCAATCAAACGATTTTTCAAACAGCTTTTCGTCACGCGCGACGAAGCACTGGTGCGCACCAGTGGCAATGAGCTCGCTGTCGAGCTGACGCTGGCAGGCTACGTGCCAAATGATAGCCTCACGAAAGAGCAGCTGGCGGCGATTTCGCAGCTGGCGACGGATTTTTATGCGACGTACGAAGTGCTGCTGACGCGCCGTGATATCCGCGTCGATACCGGCACGCGCTGGGTGCTCGAGACACTGAGTGTGTTGGCGGCGCGGGTGATTGACGCGCATGAATTCGACCGCGCCTTCGCTGATTTTGCCTACACGTATTTTGACGACACGATTCCGCAGAGCAAGAAAAAAACCACCGATCGCGGCGCGGCACTGTTCGCAGCGGTTCACAAAGCCTTGCTCAAATCCGACTCGGCGACGATCCGTGCGGCGCTTTTTCAGCGCTACCAAATCGATGTGCGAAACATCGAACAATTCATCGGGTTTCACCAGCAAATCGACGCGATGCTCGAGAGTGACGAGACGGATCGGCTCTATCATGTCGTCGATCGTCAGGGCGCGCCGTTACGAATTTTGCGTCGGATGAGCGAGTCAAATCGCAGTCTCGGCGAACTACTCGACAACCGCGATGCCTTCCTCGAGGCCTACGAACAGCAAGTCAGCAAGGAATACGCGCACGTTGTAAAACGAGTCAACCGTGCGATCGTGCGCAGCGTGATTTTTTTGATCATCACAAAAGTCCTGATCGGCATCGCCATCGAAGTGCCATATGACCTCTGGGCGCACGGTACAGTGATTTGGATGCCGCTCATCATCAACCTCTTTTTCCCGCCGCTCTACATGATCGCGCTGCGCCTTACCCTCAATACGCCGAGCTACGCAAACACCACGGCACTGGTCAACCGTATCGACAAAATGCTCTACGGCTCGCAAGCGATGACGCTCTCGCGCAAACAGCTCAGCGGGCGCACGTACGGTCCGATTTTTTCAGTGATGTACGTACTGTTCGGGCTCGTTGTTTTTGGCGCGGTGATGTGGCTGCTGCTGATGCTCGGTTTTTCACTCGTGCATATCGCGATTTTCTTTATCTTTATTTCGGCAGCAAGTTTCCTCGGGTTTCGACTCAGCCGGCTCATTCGTGAGATCGAGGTCGGACAGAGTGCATCAAATGGCTTCACGGTGGTGCGCGATTTCATCTATCTGCCGTTTGTCGTGGTGGGGCAATGGATTAGCGATCGCTACGCGCAGGTAAATATCGTCGCGGCGGTGCTCGACATGGTGATCGAGCTGCCGATGAAAACGGTACTGCGGTTGGTGCGACAGTGGGGTGCGTTTATCGACGATCGAAAGGATCATGTCTAGATGGCAAAATTGCTCGACGGACGTGAATTGCAGGGGTATATCAAAGCCCGGCAGCTGCGGCAGGTGCGCAATTTGCGCCAGGCCGAAGGCATTGTTCCGACGCTGTTGATCATCAAATCTCCCGCGGCGACGGCGGCGACCGAGACATATGTGCGGCTCAAGCGGCAGTACGCTGAGGACGTGTTGATCGAGGTGCTGGTCGAGACCGTCGAGGAGGCGCAGATGCAGGCGCGGATCGAGCGGGCAAATCACGATGCGGCGATTCAGGGTATCATCGTGCAGCTGCCACTTGTCGATGCGGTGCTCAGCGAGGCGGCATGTGCGGCGATTGCGCCCGAAAAAGACGTCGATGGGCTAGGGCAGCATGGACTTTTTCCGAGTGCGACGGCTTCGGCGATCGATTGGCTGCTCGCCGGGTACAACATCTCGCTCGAGGACAAAAAAATTGCCATCGTTGGCAATGGCAAGCTCGTTGGCAATCCGCTCTATCACCTCTGGAAAGAACGCGGCTATCGCGTGAGTGTGTTTGATGAATCGTCCGCGGATGTGGCCGGAACGATTGCACAGAGCGACGTCGTGGTGACAGCGACAGGCGTGCCGCGTTTGATCACACCAGAGATGATCGCGCCGGGAAGTGTCGTGGTCGATGCGGGGACAGCGAGCGAGGCGGGTAAACTCGTCGGCGACGTCGATCCTGCTTTGCGCACGCGCGATGATATCACGATCACGCCCGAAAAAGGCGGCGTCGGGCCGCTGACGATCGCGTTGCTTTTTGATCACGTGATCGAGGCGTGCCTGCGCCAGGTCGGCAAACTCGCTTAAGTGAAATTATTTGAGATCGAGGGCGTCTTTGACGCGGCCCACCACTTGGCTCGGCGTGAGGTCTGCCTTCACGATGTAGCTGTGGATGTTGAGCGCACGTAGGGATTTTGGCGCTTCTTCTTCGCCGAGGTTGGTCAGGATGATGACCGGGATATCTTTGCCCCAATCGTTTTTGCGGATGATTTCGAGCGCTTCGGCGCCATTCATGTTTGGCATTTGGAGGTCGAGGAGGATGATTTTTGGTTTGAATTTTTCGACCATCGCGATGCCCGTTTCGCCGTCGTTTGCGGTCGCCACGTCAAATCCTGCCGCTTCAAATTTCATGCGGTACATTTGGTTGATGACGGCGTCGTCTTCGATGATTGCGATTTTTGTCATAGCCCTAGTATAGCACTTATGCTAAAAACGGCGTATAGTAAGCGCAGATGAGAGCGCGCAGTGAATTGTTACCCCGTGTCGATGAGGCAAATGAGCGGGCAATCTTTGGCGGATCACAGGCAGATCACGCGCTGATTCAGCTTGGGCGCGGTGATTTGCGTGAATTTCACGGCGATGCACTTGAATCTCTCGACACAATATATCACCAGCTGCGATATCGGACGTATCGCATGTATGGATATATCACCGATGACATGTCGATCGATCACGGCCGCGAATACGACTCGCACGACGCGCAGTCGACGCATTTGCTCGTTGTGAAACGCTCTGCGGCGCTCGGCACGCGGGCGATTGGTTGTATGCGGCTGATTTTGCGCGATCACGGCACGCCGCTGCCGGTCGAAGAGTTTTTTCCAGAGGTGTTTGCGGACGGGCCGGCGCCATTTTGTTCGACAGAGGTATCGCGATTGATTTCGTTTGACTCTCAGGGGTACGAAAACGACCGCGTTGTGATGGAGCTCTTCGGCCATGCGCTGAAAGTTTCTGACGCGTGGTACGAACCGGAGTTACTCGAGACAGCATACGGTGTGATCGACCCAGAATACATCCGAAAATTATCATCACTCGGTGTCGAGCCACGGCAACTTGCGTGCCCAGCGGAGATTCCGTACGGTGAGAAAGCCAACATCCCGATCCGCGTGGACCCGGATCAAATTGGCGCGTGGTATGGGATCGAGGCACTTGACGCGCTACACGCGGCGCCAGGGCGAGTGACACGGTGGACGAGTGGCAAAGAAGGGAGGGAGTATGATGATTTCCGATCGTGATTGTCGCACGCTCGGCGTGTTTCAGCGTCGTGAACTCGAGGCGGCAGAGGGCAAAATCATCGCGCTAGCCGGCGCAGGCGGCGACGGTCACGCGTATTCGCAGCTGGCGCGGACGTTCCATCTCGGTGAGATTCGCGTGGCGGACCCCGAGACGATTTCGATTGAAAACATGAACCGCTACGGTACAGCGTATATGGACACGATCGGACAACCAAAAGTTGCGCTGTTTGCGCAGGAAGTCGCCCGCATCGATCCGTCGACGCGTGTCGTCCCGTACCCCGAAGGATTGACGCTCGAAAATGTCGAGGAATTTGTCGATGGGAGCGATCTTGTGATCGAAGAAATCGATCTCGGCGCGGATACGTCACTATCGGTGGCGCTCTATCAAGCAGCGCGGCAGCGCGGCATCGCAGTGCTGACGTCGATGAATATTTTGCACATGGGCGTGGCGACGTCGTTTAACCCCGAGGGCGCATACTTGTACGAAGACATGATCGGCGTGCCGCGCGATGTTGACCCGTCCAAAACGCGTGGCCTCGCACCGGGGTTTGCGCGGACGATGCCGCGGATTCCGTGGGAGTATGGCGATATCACGACGCTCGAAAAAATCACCGCCGGCGCGCCACTGCCGTCGACACGTACAGGGGTCGACCAAGCGATCGCGCTTGGGACGATCCAGGCTGGGTTCCATTTGACGCGCGAGGTCGACAATCACCGTCCGGATCCTGTCTGGGCGCCGTATTGGGCATATGCGGATGCGTACACCCTCAAAAGTGGCATTGCACGCCCTTCATCAGCAAAATTTTACACGCAAGCCGCCCTCGCGGCGCTTCGCACCCGCCTTCGCATCAATCCGCGCGCCAGCTACGACGAACTCTAGTAGTTTTTGAGCATGAGCGGTATAATAGAGACGTTATGCGGTCGGGCTATCTTTTGATTGATATTATCATTTCACTGCTTTTTTCGGGATTGCTGATCGCAGCGATGACAAATGGCGGCCATCGTCGCCGGCTCAACCGACGGTTTGCGTATCTGACGATGTGTCTGATTGTGTGGATGTTTGCGCTGCACATTTCAAACGACACCAGCCTCGCGCCGTCCACGGCGATCATCGCGGATTACATCGTGTTTGGGGCGAGTTTTGGCGCGATGGTGGCATCGCTCGGCGTGGTTGTCGAGTTGTCGCGCTCGACGCGCTCGCGGCGACATTTTGACCATTGGCATCCGCTTCTTTGGACGCTTGCACTGGTATTTGCAACACCGCTCGTGGCGCGCGATGTTGTATTGCAGGAGGATTCGTATGCGGTGGTATTTGGCCCGCTCGTCGGACTATATATCGCGGCGGTTGTGGTGATCATGACGATCGTCGCATTGGTGAGCGCGCATGCGCTGCAGACGATGAAAGGCACCGAGCGGCAGCGATTCTCGATTGTCAGTTCGTCGTTTATTGTGTCGGCGACCCTGATCATCTTGGTCGGATTCGTCATCCCCGCAGTGACGGGCAATTACGATATCACGTCGTTTAGTTTGTGGCCGGCGTTTATCATGATCATGGCGCTGTACTATAGCGTGATTCGCCACCGGCTCTTTGATATTCGTTTCGCGGTGATGCGCACGACGACCTACGCACTGTCGATTATCACGATGGCGATCATGTATTTTTCGCTGGCGTACGTGCTTTCGGTGACGATTTTTCACGACAATATCTCGACGGGACTCAGTATCAGTCCGGTCAATATCTTCATGGCGCTGGTGCTTGCGCTTGTTTTTCAGCCAGTCAAACATTTTTTCGATCGTTTGACGGACAAGTTCTTTTATCGCGGTAGCTACGATCAAAGTGAATTTATTATCGAGCTGGGTCGGGTACTGACATCGACGACAGATGTCAACGAACTGATGGCGCGTTCGACGGACCTGATTCAAAAAACCTTCAAATCACTGTTTGTGAAGCTCGTGGTTTTTGGTGACGAAATGACCGTCGCGACAGCGGGCAAGGCGCAGCCTGCCCTCGAAAATGATCGGTCGATGGAGCTGCGCGACTGGCTCGTCGGCGCGCGGGGACGCGTGTGTCTCGTCGACCAGACGCCGCACGACCTCTCGCTCCTGCACCGCGCGCTCAAAAAACGTCGTGCTGTGTTGCTACTGCCGCTCGAAAAATCAGACGATCTGGTCGGTTATGTCGTGCTTGGTGAGCAGCTCGGAGCAGGCTACACGCGCCGCGATATGCAGACGCTCGAAGCGATCGCTGACGAGCTCGTGATTGCGCTCGAAAACGCGCGCTCCGTGCGCGAAGTCCAGGATCTCAACGAACATCTCCAGTCGCGTATCGACAGCGCGACGCGTGAACTGCGCAAAACAAACAAGCGCCTGCTCGAGCTCGACGCGGTGAAAGACGAGTTCGTCAGCATGGCGAGTCATCAGCTCCGCACACCGCTGACCAGTGTGAAGGGCTACCTCAGTATGGTGCTCGAAGGTGATGTTGGCGAGGTCACGCCGGATCAGCGGCAATTGCTCGAGGAAGCCTTCACGAGCAGCGAACGCATGGTGCATCTCATTGGTGATTTTCTCAATGTCAGCCGGCTGCAAACAGGCAAATTCATCATCGATCGCCGTGAAATCGACCTCGCGCATGTCGTGGCGCAAGAGGTCGAAGGCATGCGCCAAATCGCCGCGACGCACGGCGTGAAGCTCGAATATCACGTGCCAAAACGCTTCCCGATGCTCTATCTCGACGAAAACAAATTGCGCCAGGTGATCATGAATTTCATCGACAACGCGATTTATTATTCGCCCGATGGACGTTTGATCAAAATAACGCTGACGGTCGAAGACGGCGATGCGGTGCTGCGCGTCGTCGACCAGGGTATGGGTGTACCGGCAGAGGTTCAGCCACGACTGTTTACCAAATTTTTCCGCGCCGAAAACGCCCGCAAACAACGCCCCGACGGCACAGGAATCGGGCTCTATCTTGCCAAACAAATCATCGATGGGCACCGCGGTTCGCTGGTGTTTGAGTCGACGCTGGGCAAGGGCTCGACGTTTGGCTTTCGTCTGCCGATCAAACGCCTCTCGCGCCCACCCAAACCCACCGAAGAAGAGACAGCAAAAACCGTCGGATAATACGTCCGACGGTTTTTCGCGAGCGGTCAGCCCACCGCTTGTCTAGCAATCAAACTATACTTTCGTGTACGTGGGATACCCCAGGGGTACCATATGAAGCGAGCCGGAGCTCAAGAATCATACAGTACCCGCTGGGGCATCTGAACTGCTACTTGCGAGCCTGGCTGGCAAGTATGCCACCGAGGTCCGCATGAGCGATCGTTCCCGCGGCGGGGAGAGCGATCGACCCGACCATTACAGCGATCGCCACGAGGGCGATCACGTAGAGGGCGATCTCACCCGGCTTGCCCTTCTCGAGCAAATACAGGGCGATCAGCCCGACGGCAGCCGAGATCAAGAAGATCCCGGGGTGTGCACCACTCAGCAGTGCCGCACCACTCGCGCTCAGCGCAAGCCCGACCAAGAAGGGGATGCTCGCGCGTTCCCTCGCGTTGCGGCGAGCGAGCGCGACGATCAACACCGCGAGGCCGCCCGAGAGCAGCACGATGCCGATCCCGACCGCCACGAGGGCGTTCAGCGCGATGGCGATCGCGCCGGTGAAAACCCCCCATCCCAAGTAGACGAGGATGATGACCGCCACGACGGCGGCCAGGGCCCAGAGATGATGGAGCGGATTCTCCCGTTCCATGTACAGGCGGCACGCCAAGTAGGCGACCGCGCCTGTCGCGACGGCGAGCAAAATCGTCACAGTCATGCTGACCTCCTCAGGTCTCGTATCCTCACCACGGTGATGAGGATTGGCTTCCGGTGGTCTGCAGTTACACCGGAACATACCGCGCGTCAGATGGCGCGGGGCATGATCCGGTGCAACATATGTCGGGTAGTAGTTCAGATGACCGCACCGTTTCGGCGCGGCGGTCCGATCATATCAATGATACGACCCGGCCGCCACGTCGAGTAGGAGTGGTCCATACAAAAAAGCATAGTTTGATTGTAAAGTTTCGTCACCTCAAGCAAACGCTCATGTTGACTAATTCATTTTATCATAAAAAGGTTAAAAAGTCAATATGCCATTGTCCAATCGTTGCTATATAGTCAAAAAAATTATATTATAGATTTATCCATTCGAGAGAATGGCTTCACAGCCCGCTCCGTCCATGCATTGAGACAGACTTGAAAAATACTGTGATTTTGTTACAATAAACGGAGTCGATTGGGCTTTAGCTGTCGTGTGTGATGGCTAGCAGTGACAATTTGCAAAACGCACTTTTCGGTTCGGAGATTGAAATGGTCTCATCGTCTAACGGTTAGGACACCAGGTT
>CAZYRC010000019.1:11189-13777 GCA_964649505.1 uncultured Candidatus Saccharibacteria bacterium | reverse complement strand
GTACCAGAAAAACCCTTTGATTTTTTGAGATTTCCCCCCGCCGATTTTCTTTTTTAGCCTGAAAAGGGTGTTTCTGGTGGGGCAGCTTGCTAATTCTTTTTATCTTTTTATGCTGTTCTCTTACGTTTTACCTCTGAAATTTGGTAGCCGTCTTTGTCCGAATACGTCACTTTGATGATGCTGCCTTCTTTTATCTCGCCGCCGAGTAGTTTGCGGGCGAGGAGGTTTTCGATGTCGGTTTTGATCAGGCGGCGTAGTTCGCGGGCACCAAATTCTGGCTGGTAGCCTTGTTTGGCAAGCTCGTCGACGACCGTGCTATCAAACTCAACTGTCACACCTTGACCAGCCAGCACTTGGCAGACTTTGTCAAGCTGGAACTGGACGATGTTCTTGATCTGCTCGGCGTTAAGGCTGTCAAAGACGATAATATCGTCAATACGGTTGATGAACTCGGGGCGGAAATGCCTACGCAGGACGTCCATCAGCTCGGTTTTGAGTGCTTTCTTGTCCTTTTTATCTTTCGTATCTGCTCTGTCATTAGCCATAATGATTTCGCTGCCAAGATTAGAAGTAGCGATAATCACCGTGTTGGTAAAGTCCACGACGCGACCTTTGCCGTCGGTGAGGCGGCCGTCGTCAAAGACTTGCAGCAAAATATTATAGACGTCGGGGTGAGCTTTTTCGATTTCATCGAGCAAAATCACGCTGTAGGGGTGACGGCGCACCGCTTCGGTCAGTTGACCGCCTTCGTCGTAACCGACATATCCTGGAGGCGCACCGACTAGACGGCTAACGGCATGACGCTCCATGTACTCGCTCATATCAATACGAACCATAGCGTCCTCGCTACCGAAGACGCTCCAGGCGAGAGCTTTGGCTAATTCGGTTTTACCGACACCAGTCGGACCGAGGAATAGGAAGTTAGCGATCGGGCGCGAACCTTGATTAAGACCAGCGCGGGAAAGGCGTACCGCGTCTGCGACAGCTACGACGGCTTCGTCTTGACCGACAACTCGCTCATGGAGCTTATCTTCGAGGTGGAGGAGTTTGGCTTTTTCTTCCTCGGTCAGTTCGGTAATCGGCACGCCAGTAAGGTTGCTGACGATTTGCGCGACGTCGCTGCTACCCACTACAGAGGTGCTGACACCTTTTTCGCGCTTCCACTGGCTGGTGAGCTCCTCCTTTTTAGCGGTAAGCTTCTTCACTTCTGCCTCAAACTTTTTGGCTTCATCGAACTTTTTATGGTTCGTAGCTGACTCTGCTTCACGCTTGGCGCGCTGGATTTCTTCGTCGAGTTTGGCGATTTCGCTGGTGCGGGTGTCGCTGGCGATGCGCACGCGCGCCGCCGCTTGGTCGATCAGGTCGATTGCTTTGTCGGGCAAAAAGCGGTTGGTAATGTAGCGGTCGCTTAGATAGACTGCCGAACTAATCGCGTCGTCAGAAATCTTTACCTTATGGTGCGCTTCGTAGCTGTCGCGCAAACCGCGAATAATTACGACGGCTTGTTCAGGGGTTGGCTCGGGTACAAACACTGGCTGGAAACGGCGTTCGAGCGCGCTGTCTTTTTCGATGTATTTCTGATATTCGTTCAACGTCGTCGCGCCGATGAGATGTAACTGACCGCGGGCGAGGGCGGGCTTCATGATGTTGCCAGCGTCCATGCCGCCTTCTTGTCCGCCGCCGCCTGCGCCTACCATAGTATGTAACTCGTCAACAAAGACGATGAGTTCGTCTTTGTTTGCCACGATTTCGTCGATCACGGCTTTAATGCGCTCCTCAAATTCGCCCTTGTATTTTGCTCCTGCCACGACGTCAGTCAGGCTCAACTCCACGAGGCGTTTGCCCTTCAGCACCTCAGGTACTTCGCCAGCTTCAATGCGCTGTGCTAAGCCTTCGACAATAGCGGTTTTGCCGACGCCTGGCTCGCCAATCAGCACGGGGTTATTCTTGGTGCGGCGGGCGAGGATTTCAATCGTTGTTTGGATTTCGTCGACGCGACCGATGACTGGGTCAAGTTTGCCTTGCTTGGCTTCCAGCGTCAGGTCGCGCGAGTATTTATCGAGTTCGGGCGTGGTCGATTGCGACTCCACCTTACCGCTTTCAGCACCCTGACCAACCACTTTGGCAGTTTTGGCGAGTAAGTTTTCTGGTGTCAAACCAAACTTCGCGAGCACGTCGTGTGCCATGCCGTCCTCTTCGGCGGCAAGGGCAATCAACAGGTGCTCTGGACCGACATAACTATGATGTAACGCCTGCGCGATCTGGTAGGCGTTCGTCAGAACGCTTTTGATACGCGGCGACACGTCGATTTCCGTCTGGTTTTCGACGGCTTTTTTGTCGCCTTTGGGCGCGTTAGCCTCAATGTAGCCTTTGATGTCGGCAGGCTTAAGCTTGTACTGCTTGAGGATTTCGCCGATGACGTCATTATCCGCTAGAGCGTAGAGCAAATGCTCGGTATCAACCTCTTGGCGGGCAAATCCATGCGCCACCGCGCCAGCTTTTTGGATAACATCTTTGGCGGATTCTGAAACTACATCCATAATACCGCGCGATTGCTGCTGGCGCGCGTATTGGTTGTTGTAGCGGTT
>CAZYRC010000019.1:0-11089 GCA_964649505.1 uncultured Candidatus Saccharibacteria bacterium | reverse complement strand
GGTTGTTGTAGCGGTTAAACGCCTCGAACGGGTCGTCGCCGAAAAAGAACGAATCAAACGGTGAACTCATAATAGTTATTCCTCCTACTATCTACTATGCTCTTATTATAGCATACACCCTTTACAACTAAAAAAATCGGCGAGGGGAAATCTCAAAAAATCAAAGGGTTTTTCTGGTGGGGCGCGTGCGGGCTTGCCCGCACAGGCGGCGCGGCTCACATTAGCACTTCGTGCCAAAATGGGTTCTAGCGTAGTCGTAAAAGGCTACCAATATGATATACGATCGCGAATCTTTGTAGGTTCGCAATTTTTATAAAACCCACAAGCCTACATGACGCGAGTTTGATTGAGCAGCAGCGAACTCGTGACGACGGAAACCGAGCTAAACGCCATGGCGAGTCCGGCGAGTTCTGGGCTGAGCGAAAGCCCCGCCCAGACAAACAGCCCAGCAGCAATAGGAATGCCGAGGGTATTGTATATGAACGCCCAAAAAAGATTGAGTTTGATGCGCGCGAATGTTTTTTGGCTAAGTGTGAGTGCGGTGACGACGTCACGCAAATCGTTTTTTACTAGCACAATCCCACCCGACTCGATGGCGATGTCTGTCCCCGACCCCATCGCGATGCCGAGATCTGCCGCAACGAGCGCGGGCGCATCGTTGATACCGTCGCCCACAAATGCAACCTTGCCCTCAGTCTGAATCGACTTCACGTGATCGGCCTTTTCGCCTGGCAGCACGCCCGCGATCACGTCATCAATCCCGACGTGCTCCGCAATCGCCCGCGCGACGCGTTTGTGATCGCCGGTGATCATGACGGTACGATAGCCTCGCCGTTTGAGCATGTCGATCGCCGCAGCCGATGATTCTTTCGGCGCATCCTGGATAGCGATGAGACCAATCGCCGCGCCAGCTCGGCCAACGATCACGACCGTTTTTGCTTCGTCCTGGAGACGTTGCAGATCGTGTTCAAGTTCTTTATCGAGCTTCATTTTAAGCAGTTTTTCATTGCCAATAAACGCACTCTTTCCGGCGACGACTGCCGTCACACCTTTGCCCTCGATCGCTTGAAATTTCGTCGCAGTACCAATGGTGATATCGAGCTCTTTGGCTTTATCGAGAATCGCCACAGCGAGCGGATGCTCCGAAGATTGCTCGAGTGTGCTCGCGAGCGCCAGCACGGATTTTTCATCGCCAACGATATCAGTCACGACAGGCCTGCCGACGGTGATTGTGCCAGTTTTGTCGAACACGATCGTCTGGATGTCATTTGCCGCTTCGAGCACCTCGCCGTTTTTGATGAGAATCCCGAGCTTCGCGCCGCGCCCCGTCCCGACCATGAGCGCTGTCGGCGTCGCGAGCCCGAGCGCGCAAGGACAGGCGATGACGACCACCGCCACTGCATACATCAGCGCCGTCACATAGTCAGCGCCCAAAAACACCGACCATACGACAAACGTCAGGACCGAGATGATGAGCACGACGGGCACAAAAATATTGGAAATCGTATCCACCGTTTTTTGGATCGGCGCGCGACTCGCCTGCGCGTGTTTGACCATGTCGACAATTTGCGCGAGCAATGTATCACGCCCAACTTTTGTCGCGCGGAACATAAATGTACCGGTTTGATTCAATGTCGAGCCGATCACATGATCGCCGGACTTTTTCACGACCGGCATACTTTCGCCCGTCACCATCGCTTCATCCACACTCGACGAGCCTTCGGTGATGACGCCGTCGACGGCGATTTTCTGCCCTGGTTTGACACGCAACATATCACCGACCACGACATCCTCGAGCGGCACGCGGACGAGCTTGCTGCCACGCATCACTTCGGCATCTTTGGCCTGAAGGTCGAGTAACTTTTCGATGGCGCTACTAGCGCGACCTTTTGTCATTTCCTCAAGCACTTGGCCGAGCAAGATAAATGTAATCACAAATGCCGCGACTTCGAAAAACACCGGGCGGTCTGTGAAAAGCGCGTAGATGCTGTAGACGTATGCCGTCGACGTGCCGATCGCGATGAGCGTGTCCATGTTTGCATGGTGATTGCGGAACGCCGCCCAGGCGGAGCGGATGAACGGCCAGGCTGCCACTGCCATGACGCCAGTTGTCAGCGCAAACATCGTCCAAGCGTGACCTGGTAGCTCAAATCCAAAAAGCGGACGCGCAATCATCTCGACAAACATTGGCAGCGACAATAACAGCGAAACAACGAAGCGACGTTTGATTGACATTATTTGACGACGACCTTTCCGTGAAACATATTCATACCACAGGCGTACTGATATTCGCCGGGCTTGCTCGTGTCGATTTTGATCGGATATTGCTCACCAAGCGGCAATGCTTCGTCGATACCAAAATCGGGAAACACGACGTGCGAAAGACAGCTTGATGGGTCTTTGCGATCGAAAATGATTTGCGCAGGCACGCCTTTTTTGAGCACGACAGTATTTGGCGTATATCCGCCATCGACCGCGACCGTCACCGCCTGGCCATCATCAACAACTTTTGCCTCGGCCTCACTCGTGGTGCGTTTGCCAAAAAACCACCACAAAATAAATCCAACGAGTAGCGCGCCGCCGATCACAATACCTATTTTTTCCATCATAGCCCCCTATTCTGTTACTCTATAGACTTTTTTGAGAATTCGTCAGTGTACCCGCAAGGACACACTTCAATTGATTTTTGACAATAATAGCCATCATTGCTGATGGCTATGTCTGCTAGAGAAGTTGTTTCTTTTTCTTCTCTGCCTTGAGTTTTTTGCGGCGTGCGCGTTTGATGTCAGCGCCGTGCCATGCGCGGTGTTTTGCCATTTAATCTCCTTTTGCTTGAATGTAGTATAGCATATTTTTTGCCCGTGCGCTAGTTATAGCTGCTGATCGGTCTCGCTGATGATTTGGTTTGCGGCTTGTTCACTCGCAAAAATTTGCTGCACCATCTCGCCGGTAATCGCGATCGTGTCTCCTGGGTTGACCGAACCCGAAAGCATTTGTTTGGCGACAGTATTTTCAACGGTCTTTTGCACGACACGGCGCATCGGGCGCGCACCAAGGCGCGGATCGTAGCCATGCTCAACAAGAATTTGCTTCGCTTCGTCGTCGACTGTGACCGACACTTTTTGGGGTTCGAGTGTTTTGTTGACGCCCGCCAAAATCAAATCGCACACCTGAATCAATTCAGGTTTTGTGAACGGACGGAAGACCACAATTTCGTCAAAACGGTTCAAAAATTCGGGGCGGAATTGGCCAGAATTTATCAGTTCGTCGGTAAATTGTTTTTCGAATTGTTCGACCTGATAGCCGCGCTCGATGTACTCGCGAATCCGCTCCGCACCGGCGTTGCTCGTCGCGATCACGATCGCATCGCGAAAACTAATTTCACGATTTTTTTCGTCGCGCAAAATGCCTTCGTCAAGCAGCTGAAGCAATGTCGTCAGCACTTCGGGTGCGGCTTTTTCGATTTCATCGAGTAATACCACGCTAAATGGCTGCTTCATCACCTGTGCCGTGAGACTCATCGGATCGCGCGCACCATCCGCGATCAATCGCGAAACGTCTTCGGCACGCACATACTCGTTCATGTCGATCCGAATCATACGACCTTCGCCGCCAAAGTACACATCCGCCAGAGCCTTCGAAAGTTCCGTCTTGCCCACGCCGGTCGGGCCAAGAAATAGAAACGTTCCAATCGGACGATTTTGGTTGCGCACACCCGCTCGCGCCCGTCGCAGCGCATCGCTCACAACACTCACCGCGCGCGTTTGGTTGACCATGCGTTTGTGAATCAGATCTTCCATATTGAGCAGCCGTTCACGGTCTTCGGTATCGCTCGCGACGCTGATTTTGACGTCGAGCGTTTTTTCAATCGCTTGCTGAACAGAATTGATTGTCACCAATCCCGACTCGTGATAACTCGCCGCAGATTCGAGCAATTTCAACGCGCGGCCCGGCTGCGCGAGATCGTGCACGTAGCGCTCACTCAGCCGATACGCTTCGTTGATCGCCTGGTGCATATACGTGACGTGGCGCTGCAGCTCGGTATAAATCAACTGTTCTTCGAGCACGGTCTTCGTTTCGTCCTCGTTTGCCGGTGCAACGTTGATACGATTCAGGACATTGACGAGTCCTGGATTGCGCTGCCCGATTTGCAAATATCGCTGCTCGTCCATCGACAAAATCACGCGCAAATTTCCTGCCTCCAAAATCGGCTGCAGCACATTTGAAAGATCGACCGCGCCGACACCCTCTTCAAAAAACAGCTGCGCGTTGTCGAGACAAATAATGATATTTTTTGCGCGATACGCTTCGTTGAGTACCTGCATAATGAGGTTTTCTAGCTCACCGCGACCCGGTGCAGCCGCGATCAATGCTGCAGAATCGAGGATGAATACTTGGCGGAATTTCAGGCTCTCCGGAATTTTTGCTGTCGCGTCGAGTAGCCGCTCCGCAAACGCATGGATAATCGTCGTTTTGCCCGCGCCAGCCTGTCCAACAAGCGCTGCATTTTGACGGCCGCCCGTGCCAAACGTATCGATCAGTTGATCGATCGCCTCGACGTGCGAACCGACGTCGACCGTCAACATTGATCGGCCATTGCTGATTTGCTCAGAAATATTCTGCCCGAAACGCTCGAGCATCGGAATCCAGCCAAACGACCAGTCGCGCCCGACGCCACCAGTGCGTTTGCGCTTCGAGTGACGACTGACGAGATCGAGCAAATGCTGCTGCCAGATCACTCCTTTTTCGAGATCGCTATCGTCAAGATGAATCTGTGCAATCACTGATTCATAGCTGCGAAATTCGCGCACAATCGCTACCGCGAGGATACTACCCGTAATGTGCTCGAATCCCAAACGCGTTCGGATTTCCTCGGCACGTTGCCACAGCGCCTGTGTCTGCGCCTCATCGCTCGACGCCATCGTATTGAGCAGTGACGGCGTGAGGCCAAACCGCACACCCATGAATTGGCCGCTCGATGTCTGCCCGACAACCGCCGCAATCTCGCTCGGCGTTGGGCGCGCAGACAGCCGCCCGAGCACCGGCGCCTCGACGACGTCATCAACGTCCGTCCCTCGGCTCGCTGGCAGCGATTTCAGGTGATGCGCATAATATTGCCACACACAATAAACCACCGTCGCAAAGGCAATCACTATCCAGCCGATCGCCGCACCGAGCGCCACGATCAGCGCCGCACCGAGCAACATCGACAGCCAAAAAAGCCATGGCAGCAACGTCGCGATCAGCCCTGAAAGCCGTACACTCAGCCGCGCTTCTTCGCTTCGCAGACTATGAAAATCAAAAATCAAATGGTCCATGGCACCCATCCTATCAGCGCAAAAACGACGGCAATAATCGGCGACACGGGAATCAACGGCCACGCGATGAGCCGAATCATCCCGATCACCGCGGCGACAACAAGCGCAAAAATGCCAATCACAATCACCATCGAACGCACAATTGCACCGATGACACGCGAAATCAATCGGTCAAACCACGCTCGCAGCTGCACGCCAATCGGCCCGCGTACGCGCCCCGCCGAAATCTGGCGAAACGGCGCAAAAAGTGTCCGAATCAAAAGATCGAGCGAAAAATAATCGTACAGCGTCGCGATATTGTCGCGCACCATCAAAAGCCGCTCTTTCCAACCGGCTCCATACCACCAAAGAAACAGGCCGACGATAACCATAACCCTATTGTACGCTAGTCGCGACAAATTCACTACACATTTCCGCCCGCAAACGCGGTATAATAGTTCGTATGCAACAGACGTTTACGACACTCATCGGCAAGGCCGTTCGCAAGCTTGCCCAGGCTCGCGGCGGAGGCTCGGCGCTCCCTGGACTTTTTGTCGAAAAAATCGATCCTCATTTCACTGCTCGTACGCTCGAGCAACTTCCCCGCGGCGTCGTGCTCATCAGTGGAACCAACGGCAAGACGACGACAACAAAAATGGTTGTCGAGCTGCTCGAAGGTCAAGGTCTCACGGTATTTACCAACCGCACCGGTAGCAACTTTACGCGCGGCGTCGCAGCAGCACTCCTCGGCGCAGTCGACCGGCACGGCAAACTCGACGCTGATATCGCCGTACTCGAGCTCGACGAGGCCCACGCCGTGCATTTTGTACGTGCCGTCGCACCCCGTTATTGTTTGCTGCTCAATGTCATGCGCGATCAGCTCGACCGTTTCGGTGAAATCGACAAAACCGCCGATCTTTTGCACATCATCGCTCGCGAAACGACTGACGGCATCGTCGTCAACCGCGACGATCCACGCCTCGGTAGCCAGGAATTTGTCAGCGATTTGCGCGCGAAAGTCACAAGCTTCGGAGTCGATCCGACGCTGCTGCGCCAGTTCCCGACAGACGACACGATGCGCTCTCAGGAAGAAATCGCAACAACGAAAACCATTCTCAAATCAGACGACACCAGCCTCAAATCCTTTCATGCGCAGCACGCCACGATTTCATTTGACGGCAAAGATCATGCTGTCGCGCTCAAACTCAAAGGTATCTACAATATCCAAAACGCCACCGGCGCTGTTGCGCTCACACGTTTGATCATGGGTGATACGCTCAACATCAAACAAATGCTCGCGTCGCTTGCCAACGTCACGCCAGCATTTGGCCGCGGTGAAACGGTTTTGATCGACGGCCAACCGTGCGAAATGGTACTCGTCAAAAACCCAAGCGGGTTTCGTCTCAGCCTCACGTCATTTAGCCCGAGCGGCTACGCTACGATGATCGCGATCAACGACGCGTATGCGGATGGCCGCGACATGAGCTGGCTGTGGGATGTCGAATTTGAAAGCCTCCGCGACGAAGGCGTCGTCGCCATTTCGGGTGTGCGCTGCTACGACATGGCGCTGCGATTGCAATACGACGAAGTCGAAGTCGGTCACGTCGACCAAGATCTCGCCTCCTCGCTCGAATATTTATTTTCACATAGCGCGGGCAAACCAAAACGAATTTTTTGTACCTACACCGCAATGCTCGCGATCCGCCGCGAGCTCGCCAAACAAACAAACGTGGAGGTCATCCGATGAACGACAAAACGATCACACTCCTGCAGCTCTACCCACGTGACATGAATATTTACGGCGACTGGAGCAATACTCTCGTGCTGAAGCGCCGTCTCGAATGGCATGGCTACCGCGTCAATTTGCTCGAGTACAATCCTGGCGACGAATTCCCCGAGCAGGTCGATCTCATCGTGGGCGGTGGCGGACAAGATTCTGGCCAGACAAAAATCGGTGCGAATTTGCTCGCGATCGCGCCGAAACTTCACGCACTTGCTGACGACGATGTGCCGATGCTGATGATCTGCGGGCTGTACCAGCAGTTCGGACATTTTTTCAAAACAAAAGATGGCACGATCATTAAAGGCATCGGTCTACTCGACGTCGAAACGGTCGGCGGTGACGAGCGCATGATCGGCAATATCGTGACGACGAATGAAGAGTTCGGCCTCATCGTTGGCTACGAAAATCACTCCGGCCTCACCACATTGGGTGACGGCGCAACGCCGCTCGGCACGGTGATTCGCGGCGCGGGCAACAACAACCGCGACGAGACCGAAGGTGCACGCTACCGCAATGTCATCGGCACTTATCTCCACGGCTCGCTGCTGCCAAAAAACCCAGCCATCGCCGATTGGCTGATCGAGCGCGCCGTCACGCGAAAATACGGCGAATTTACCCCTACCGTCATCGACGATCGGTTTGCCGAGCTAGCTCGCGACGTCGCACAACGTCGTCCACGCTAATCGCTAAAACGAACCCGCACCGTAGCTCGCCGCCTGCAAGCGTGCGAGATCTTCGGCAATTTGTTCGCCGTGCCCTGTCGGCGTGACGCGGCCGTAGACTTTCACGACAGTTCCTTTTGGATCGATCAAAAACGTTTTTCGCAACACGCCTTCTTTGCCAAACATTTTTGGACCCCACGCGCCGTACGCTTCCATCACCGCATGATCAGGGTCAGACAGCAGCACAAATGGCAGCTCGTATTTTTTCTGAAACGCCTGATGCGATTCACCGCTATCGCGACTGATACCGACCACTACCGCATCGCGGCTGGTGATCGTTTCGTGCGCGTCGCGAATACTGCAGGCTTCGAGTGTGCAGCCTGGCGTGTCGTCTTTTGGATAAAAATACACGACGAGCCACGAACCAGCAAAATCGCCGAGTGAATGCGTCTTACCTGCTGAGTCTTTGAGTGAAAAATCTGGTGCTGAGTAGGGAGGAGTCTTTTGTGTCATACCGCTATTGTATCATTTTAAGGAAATTTAAAGATTCGATTTGGTATAATACGAACAATGCCTCAAACAAAGTCTACTGCGTCTCAACGGATTGACGCCTTTGATTATCTTCGCGGCTTTTTCATCGTCGTGATCGTTATCGACCATCTGTGGTCGTTCCCAAGTTTGTGGACATTTCTCACGGGCGAAGCGCGGCTTTGGATGACCGCCGCCGAAGGATTTGTGTTGATCTCGGGATTTTTGATCGGATTTATCCGCGGGCGCAAAGGTCTCAAATTGCCGTTTCGTGATATCGCAAAAAAATTATTTTCACGCGCGGCAATTCTCTATGTGTGGATGATCATTGCGACATTTGTTTTTGCCGCGATCGCCTGGTATCTCAAAATCGTCCCCTACGTCCCGACGCCTGATGCCAAAAAAGGCGATTGGTGGGGGCTCTTCGTCGATACCGCAACGCTGCACAAACCCGCTGTTTGGATCTTTTTCCTTGCCTACTATGCGATTTTTCTGGCGCTATCTGTCGGATTTATTTGGCTGCTGCGACGCCGGCTGTGGTGGGTGGCGGCGCTGCTCAGTATCGCGACATATGCCTTCGGATACGTCGGTGATATTGGCTGGATGAAATGGCAATTGATCTTCTTTGCGCCTGCACTCGTCGGGTTTTATTTCCCGCAGCTGCAGCGATGGTGGTCGCACCGTGCGCCGGCGCGACGACAGACGATGCGCCGCGTGATTTACGGCATCTCGATCGCGCTGCTCGGCCTTTCGATCGCGTGTGTATTTGTCCCAGCGATTGCGAAAAGTCCGTTTGGCGCGACGCTCAATCGTCTGTTTGACCACGACAATTTCGGAATCCTCCGCATCATGATTGCGGGGCTGTGGTTTGTCGCGCTGGCGTTTCTCTTTGACTGGCTTGCGCCACGACTCAAAAATCCTCTCGGCCGACTCGTGCACTATGTTGGCACTCATTCGCTCACGGCCTACATTTGTCACGGTCTGATTATTTGTCTGCTAAATACAATAGTCACACGACTCGTAGTCCCAGAGAATTGGTTCACCAATACGATCCTCGGCGCGCTCTGTGTCGTCCTTGTGTATTGGTTCATCCGATTGCCGTTTGTTGCACGCATCGTGCCTCGATAATTATTCTGCGACGAGTTTGTACGCGCGCGTCACCGACGATCCCGCGACGGGCGTCGACCCGACAATCGTCTGTTCGACCCGCCACGAACCTTTTGGCGTGCGCGGTTCATCGTTGTACCAATTCGCGATGTACCAGATCGCACCATGTTTTTTCGCGAAATCATTTACGTCTGAAATCTTGCGAAAATCGCTATCGCGCAGCATATCGTACGAGCCATATGTCACGTCATCTTGGCCGACAAAATACACCTGATGCTTCGACGAGTCATACTGGACCGCTTCATAAAAACGCCACGGCGAATCGGCAACAATTGGCGTGTCGGACGAATCTTTTTGTGCAATATCAGCGACAACTTGCTTCACCGACTGAGCTTCGATTGGCGTTGCATTGCGATTGAGATTGCCGTATTGATAGACGTGATACACCCCGACACCAAGCGTCGCGATGAGCGCACCGGCGACGAGCCATGTGCGGCGATCGCGCTGCGAAACGTGCGCTGCGACGAGCACCGCGATCCCCACGATCATCCATGTCAACGCCGGCAAAATATAGCGGTCAATGTAAGATGGGCGAAGTGGCGGCAACGACGCAACAAACATCAATAACGGCGGCACAAATGCTAGCGCGATAATCAGTTTCCAGCCGCTTGGATACGTTTTGTGTAGTTTCGGTGCGTATTGCCACGCAAGCCAGCCGACCGCGCCAAGCGCACCGACAAAAAGCAATGCAAACCAATTTTTCACATCGCCATGATCGAGATACAGAAAGACATTCGTCAGAGAATTGACCGGCGTATCTGCCGTCACCGGCTGAATCCAAAAGCCCGTCCCCTGCACCGTACTGAGCTGGTGTGCCATAAACGGCAACCACGGTAGGTAGAGCGCGATCGCACCGACGTGTGCGAGGATCCATTCTTTTGTCCAAAATTTTCGCGCATTTTTGTACTCACGCCGTACACTCCAACGCCATACCCAGTGCGCGAGCCAGACCAGCGCAGTGAAATAATGCGTCCACATACCTAGTGAAACGAGCACAGCGTAGGCAAGCCATTTTTTGCGCGTCGGACGCTCCGTCACCGAGACCAATACATATGTTGCCGCTGACGTAATCAACAGCGCCAAACTGTACATTCGTGCCTCTTCGCCGAAACGCACGAGCAGTGGCGAGATGGCGAGCAGCAGCGCTGTCCAGCGCGCGGCATTGATCGAAAATAGTTTGCGTACCAACAACACAATCACCACGATCGATGCAGCGATCATCAAAAGACTCGGCAGCCTCAGCGCCAAATCAGAAGTGCCAAACACGCTCGTCCAAGCTTTGAGCAGCCAATAGTACATCGGCGGATGGACGTCATTTGCCGTGTAGCGTGCGATATCAAAAAAATCAAAGCGCATCAGATACGCGCTAAATGCTTCGTCAAACCAGATCGACCAGCGCGTGATGTTGCCGAGCGTCAGTGCGACGTAGAGCGCGATTGCCCCGCCAAAAAACCAATAGTCTCGTGCCGTCAGCTGCTCGCGTCGGTGAAAAAGTGAAGTAGGCCATTTCATAGTTCTATCATACCTCACTCGAGATGTCGCAAAAAGACTAGCCAAAGCGGAAAAAAATAGGTATAATACTCTAGTACATCGCATTTCGGGGTGTGGCGCAGTTGATAGCGCGCGCGGTTTGGGACCGTGAGGTCGAAGGT
>CAZYRC010000018.1:0-14032 GCA_964649505.1 uncultured Candidatus Saccharibacteria bacterium | reverse complement strand
AAAGCGTTCTTCCGGCAGCACAACCTCACCAACTACGCCTTCGCGCACAACGCGGCGTCCGGCGTCCAGTACGCTGGCACCGACAAGGAGCTTCTCCGGGAGCTTCGCCGCCGCCTCCGCCCGGAGGTGAGCAAGTACAACTCCATCTGATCACCCCCTGTTGGCACCGTTCCTCACGGAGCGGGCCAGCAGGGGCTTTTCATTTGCAAAAATTATTTCTCGAGGATTTCACGCACGACGTCGGCGTCGTTCCACGGCACGCGCTCGCCACTGATGAGGCGGTACACTTCGTGGCCCATGCCGGTGATGAGCACGGTATCGCCCTTTTTGGCGACAGAGAGAGCTTTTTCGATCGCCTCGCGGCGGTCTGCAACCTCTGTTGTTTTCATCGATCCGCCCTTTTCGGCTTCGATACCTTTGTAGACCATTTCACGGATGATATCAGGGTTTTCATTGTAGCTTTCTTCGTCGGTGAGAAAAATCCGATCAGCGAGGCGCGCTGCGATAGCGCCCATCACTGGTCGTTTGCCTTTGTCACGGTCCCCTGTCGCACCAAATACCAAAATGACGCGATTTTTCGTGATTTCGCGTGCTGCGGTGAGTAATTTTTCGAGTCCATCAGGGGTGTGAGCGTAGTCGACGATGACATCATACGGCAGTCCCTCGACGACGCGTTCAAATCGTCCCGGAATCGCTTCGAGGTTTGCGACACCTTCGACGATATCGTTCAATTTCACCCCGAGCAGATACGCGCCGGCGACGGCAGCGGTCATGTTGTATGCATTGAATGCTCCGGGCAAATTCGTCGCGAGCTCTAGGTGTGTCTGGTGGTCGATCGTGACCCGCGCCTCTGTCCCTTTGCGGTACAATTTGATGCGATCGATATGCGCCTCGGCCTCTTCATGCTCACCGTAAGTGATTTTTTGGGCACCGGCATGGAATTTGTCGAAATACTCAAACCATTCGTCGTCGCGGTTCAGCACGATAAATTTCGGCTCGCTCGCAAACAACCGGCTCTTTACCTCGGCGTAGGCCTCCATCGTGCCGTGATAATCGAGGTGATCCTGCGTGAGATTCGTCATAATCGCCATCTCTACCGGCACCCCCGATAGTTTGTGCTGGTGAATAGCGTGCGACGGAAATTCCATCACGACAAAATCGACATGCGCTTGCTTGGCATCTCGGAAAAATTGCTGCATTTTCGCGGTGCTCGCCACCGTCGCATTGAGGTCATTGCGCCGCGCCTGACCCGCCACTTCGATGGTCGCCGTGCTAAACATCGCCGTCTTGTAGCCGGCTTCTTTCAAAATTTCATTGAGCTAATTGACCGTCGTCGTCTTGCCATTTGTCCCCGTCACGGCGATCACGCGCAAATGGCGCGCCGGATGGCCGTACCGCGCCGAAACGACACGCGCCCGCGCTTTTCGGTAGACATCTTCAACCCGCGTCACTGCTTTTTTCGGCAGAATTGTGCGGACTCCCCTCGCTAATTGCTCCTTCATACCTCTATTTTACCACCTTTCGTGCGCGTCGATGGCAACTTCCGAACAGGGGTGGTATAATAATCACATGAAGATTTTGGGAATCGAATCCAGTTGTGACGAAACAGCTGCTGCGATCGTCGAGGACGGCACGCGGCTGCTTGGCAATGTCGTCAATTCACAGATCGACATCCATGCCCACTACGGTGGCGTCGTGCCAGAAATCGCCGCGCGTTCTCATATCGAGGCAATCAACCCCGTCATCGACGATGTCTTCGCCCAATCAGGCTGTACCTGGGACGATATCGACGCCATCGCCGTCACGTACGCGCCTGGGCTGATCGGCTCTTTGCTCGTCGGTACCCTTGCGGCGCGCACACTCGCGCTGCTCAAAGGCAAGCCGCTCTATCCGATTCACCACGTCGAAGCGCATGTCTATGCCAATTTCATTACAGAGCAGTCTCCGCAGCTCTCGCCCCAGCTCTCTCTTCCCGAATCCCAGCCGCGTTTTCCGATGCTCGCACTGATCGTCTCTGGTGGGCACACCCAGCTCGTCCTTTTTCACGATCACGGTGATTACAAGCTCCTCGGCCAAACCCAAGATGACGCCGTCGGCGAAGCCTTCGACAAAGTCGCAAAAATCCTCGGTCTCCCCTACCCCGGCGGGCCTTCGATCGCCAACGCCGCCAAACACGGCGACCCACGCAGCTATCACCTCCCGATCGCACGCATGGCCAAGCCGTACCAATTTTCGTTCTCTGGGCTCAAAACAGCCGTTCTACGGGCCGTTCAGCACGCAGTTGGAAAAGATTACACATTTCCCTCACACGAGCTCCAAGGGCTCTTAGACGACGTCACGCGGGCAAATTTTGCAGCGAGTTTCCAATATACGGCGGTCAAAACGCTTGTCGACCAGACTGTCGCCGCCTACGAAGAGTTCCAGCCCCAATCCGTCGTCATTGCCGGTGGCGTCGCCGCCAATCAAGCCCTGCGGAGCGCCCTCGCCGAGCGCCTCCCGATCGGTATCGAATACGCGCCGATGTCACTCTGTACCGATAATGCAGCTATGGTAGCAACGCTTGGGTATTATTACGCCGAAAAACGCCCCGCCATCGACCCGTATCACTTTGATGTCCTGCCGAGCCTTTCGATGACGCAGACAGCGTGGAATGCGCAGGAGGTGTTGTAGATGTCACAACATTTCTCCTCTGTTACCGACCAAAGAGTTGCCGACCTGATCCGCAGCGGCAGCATTGCCGTCATCCCCACTGATACGGTGTACGGCATTGTTGCACGCGCCGCAGATGAGGCGGCTGTCGCACGACTCTATGCGCTTAAACCCCGAGAGAACCAGCCCGGAACGCTGATCGCGAGTTCTATTAACGATCTTGCCGCGCTCGGGCTCTCGCTCGCGACGCTGCAGCGCGTCGAGCACTATTGGCCAGCAAGCCTCAGCGTTATTATCGACGCCGCGGCCGTCCCGGAATACCTGAAAAAAACACGCACCGGTCTCGCCGTGCGCATTCCTGAGGACCCCAACCTCCGTGCTTTGCTCGCTCAGACTGGCCCACTCATGACCTCGAGTGCCAATCCCCCGACACTTCCGACCGCCACGACGACCGATGAGGCCGAAGCGTATTTTGGCGAATCCGTCCCTCTTTACGTAGATGGTGGCGAAATTCGTGACCGACCTGCGTCGACGATCGTCGGATTTGGCCCTGACGGAGCGCTCACTGTCGTCATCCGCCAAGGTGCAGTGAAACTTTAGCGCGAAAGTAGATTGCGCAGGAACCGTTTCACGGCACGTCGCGTACGGATAAGCTGTTTCCAAATACCATATGACCAAGACAGCGGATAGTCGAAGGTGCCGACGAGAGTCGTCGTGTGGTCGGCGAAGTTGCGCTTGAACCTCCCGCGGGCGTTATCAGGCAGCCCGTTGAGGTCGTAGCGATCAATCCCCCATCCTCGGCACTTGAGGATGGCGTGCCATTTCAAGAGGTATTGAGCGTGAAGCGCCCTGCCGCGCTGGCTAGTGCCACCATAGAGTTCGAAGGCGGTTTTTTTGCTGACAGCAAGCCAGAGAAATGCGACCGGCTTGTCATGTTCATACGCGCCAAAGATGATGGATGAATCACCAAGAAATTGCTGTGTGTCAAAATAGTACTCACTCTCGTGAACCATATACTTCTCTGCCCCAGCTGTATCGCGATAAATTTTGAGAAATGGCGCCAGTGCCTCTGGTTTTTTGATTGTTTTGATGACGAACCCCTCGGGGACAGTTTCCTTGAGATATTGTTGGGCTTTTTTTGACATCGCCTGCTCGAGCGAACGCTCTGATTTCGAGAGATCGAGAATGATCGTATCGGGGTTCAGGGTAGTCGATACAGCGCGTTGCCAGGGGTCGCCAAAAAGCACCGCTTCATCATCGGGCTCCACAGTGATTGCCACCCCAGGGAGATGCTGTTTGACGTAGTGCGCCAATGCTTCAAGCACCGCCTCATCATAGCCCTCTAGCCAGACCGGCCCACGGGGAATATAACAGAGGCGACGGAATGGAAATGGCACCGTTTGCACAAGAATTTGTGCTGCCCCGATCACCTGCTGGTCGTCATCAATCACGAGGACGCGGTGAGCACGCCAGTCATGAGCCGACTTGAGCTCTCCCCACCCCCATAATTGCAGCGGGTGACCATCCAGATCATGCACGACTTCATCCCATAGCGCCGCTTCTGTACACGAAACTCCATGAATCATACAGTTATTATACGCTATTTTTTCAGGAAGTGGCGCCAGCTTTTTTACCTCGAGGAAATCACAGACTACTGGACTTTTTGATTGTGTGCTATACTAAAAGGGAAAACAAACACGTGAAATAAAAGAGGCCTGAACACGCTTGGTAGTACGAAGCGTCAACCTGAATGACTGGGTGGATCCGAACAGGTCTTTTTCACGTGAAAAATTTATCCGAGAACAGAGATGAGCTTAGCAAAAACGTATACGCCAAACGACTACGAACCGACCATTTATGCACTCTGGGAGCAATCTGGAGTGTTTAATCCAAAAGGCGAGGGGGAACCCTACGCCATTATCATGCCGCCACCAAACGCCAACGGCAATCTGCACATTGGCCACGCCCTGATGGCGGTGCTCGAGGATGTCCTCGTGCGCTACCACCGGATGAACGGCAAAGATGCCGTCTACCTCCCAGGGGCCGATCACGCAGGATTCGAAACCTGGGTTGTGTATGAGCGCGAGCTCGAGAAAAAGGGCGGTTCACGATTTGATTATTCGCGCGAGCAACTCTACTCGCAGGTGTGGGATTTTGTCGACCAACAGCGGGGCAATATGGAGCTGCAGCTGCGCGCGCTCGGGGCAGGGGCGAGCTGGGACAACCTCACCTTTACCCTCGACAAAAAAGTCATCGACACCGTCTACGCGACGTTCAAACAGATGTGGGACGAGGGGCTGATCTACCGTGGTGAAAAGCTGGTAAACTACTGCACCAAACACCGCACAAGTTTTTCTGATATCGAAGTCGTCCACAAAAACGAAAAAAGCAAGCTCTGGAAAATCGCCTATCCAACGCTCGACAAAGTAGGGGAGATTGTCGTGGCGACGACCCGCCCTGAAACGATGCTCGGCGATACCGCCGTGGCGGTCCATCCGGACGATCCACGCTACAAAGACCTCATCGGAACCTCCGTACAGCTGCCGCTGACAGACCGCGAGATTCCGATCATCGCCGACGAATACGTCGACCGCGAATACGGCACGGGCGCCGTGAAAATCACGCCTGCGCACGATCCAAACGATTTCGAGATAGGGGAGCGTCACTCGCTGCCGCGTATCCAAGTGATTGATTTTGATGGCAAAATGATCAATGTTCCGGCACAATTCGCTGGTCTCACCGTCGAAGCAGCCCGCAAAAAAGTCCTCGACGCACTCGAACTCGGTGAATATCGCCGCGGTGAAAGCGACGTAGAGCACGCCGTCGGCCACTGTTACAAATGCGGCACGGTGATCGAACCGATGATCATGGACCAATGGTTTGTGAAAATGCGTAGCCTCGCTGATCGCGCCACGGAAGCGATCCGCGCCGGGCAAATTACCTTTACCCCAGAGACAAAAGGCCAGGTGCTTCTCGGCTATTATGATTCGATTCGCGATTGGAATATCTCGCGCCAGATTCCGTGGGGGATTCCGATTCCAGCATTTCAGAGCAAAGACGACCCGAATCATTGGATTTTTGATACCCGCGTCGACGAAAAAGAAATAGTTGTAGATGGTACAACATTTGTCAGAGAAGAGGACACGTTTGATACGTGGTTTAGCAGCTCACAGTGGCCCTTTATCACCACTGATTATCTGAGTCGCGGCGAGCTGGCACGATTTTATCCAAATGCCGTGATGGAAACCGGGGGAGACATTCTCTTTCCGTGGGTAGGCCGCATGATCATGATGGGGCTGTACCGCACCAAAGAAATTCCATTCCGCCACGTCTATCTGCACGGCCTCGTGCTCGATGAAAAAGGCCAAAAAATGAGCAAAAGCAAGGGAAATGTGCTCAATCCGATGGAAGTGATTTCGGAATACGGTTCGGACGCGCTCCGAATGGGCATCATGGCGAGCCGCAGCGCCGACCAGCCGCAAGCGTTTAGTACCGGCAAAGTCGTCGCAGCGCGGAATTTCTGCAACAAACTCTGGAATGTGGCGCGATTTATCATGACGCAAGTTGGCGACGTGACCCCAGATACTAACTTTGAGCCGACAACGATTACTGATCACTGGATCATTCACCGACTCAATCTCGCAAGCAAGCAAATCGCCGCGCAACTCGAGGAGTATCGTTTCGCCGAGGCCTCAGAAACGGTCTACCACGCGCTGTGGGACGACATCGCCGATTGGTACGTCGAGGCGAGCAAAATCGAGCAACACGCCGCGCTCAGTGCGTACGTGCTTGATACAATCCTGAAGCTTGCGCATCCGTTTGCGCCGTTTGTGACCGAAACGATCTGGCAGGCGCTGCCGTGGCACGACACACTCCTCGCGGGCGAACCGTGGCCCGAAACGAGGGAAGTGAGCGACCTCATGTCGTCGCAATTTGGGCGTCTGAAGCGCCTTGTCACAGAGGTGCGCTACGTCACGAGCGAATTGCCAGGCAATGACCGCTACCCAGTGCTGTACCAGGACGATTCGCTGGTCGCGGATAATGTCGAATTGATTCAGAAACTTTCTCATGCCAAATCCGTCGAACACACCGACCAGGCACGGGGTCTGCGTCTCGCCGCTAGTGGTCGCGATGCATGGCTCGATATTTCGGACGAATTGCTCTATGAGCACCAAACCAACCTCGAAAAACGCCTCGCCGAAGCGCGAAACGACGTCGCCGCCCTCGAGCAGCGACTGAGCAACGCGCACTATGTCGAGCGCGCACCAGCGCATCTCGTTGAGGAATCGCGCGACGCGCTGGCATCCAAAAAGGCGCTGGTAGAGCGCCTTGAGGATGAACTGACAGTTCTCGAGTAAATTAGTCAAACAACAGAGGCAGGTTGGTGTTGTCAAACGCATGACGACCGCCAAGCTCCAGGAGGCGCAACGAAAGTTTGTTGACGTGCTCTTTGCGCGGCGGCACGCTCGGTGACTGGTAGGTAAAGCTATTCATCAAATAGCGACCGGTGTTGTGGTCGGGGTGTGTGTGCGTGTCGGCGTCAATAAATTTTTTCATTTGGGTCGACACGCTGACAAGCACGAGTGGTGATGACGCCGGTTCGAGCGAGGTGGTGTAGGCTTTGTCGACGCGGCCATCGTGCATAAACACGCCAAAGGCGGTGATCAGGCCGACCGTCGTCATGACTTGTTGGAAAAATTGCGATAGATGTTTCATACTTTTTTTGTTTTACCCCTCGTTGTATCTGTTTTGCCGAGGTTGTATGATTTCATCTTAGCATAAACTTTATTTTTTGTCAACAAGCGGTTCTGTCATCGTGAGTCGCTACTGGTGGTGATAAGGGTGTCCACGAGCAATTTCCTGGGCGCGGTAGAGCTGCTCGATCAGTATGAGACGCACGAGCTGGTGAGGAAATACCAGTGGCGAGAGCGACCAGACGAAATCGGCGCGCTGACGCAACGCGTCGCTCACGCCGTAGGCGCCACCGATCACGAGAACGATCGGGCGAGCGGCAACAAAACACTGGTCGATACGCGCCGAAAGAGCAGGGGAATCGATCGCTGTGCCCCGCTCATCGAGCAGAATGACGTACTCCTCGGGCGAGATGCGCGCCAGAATGCGCTCAGACTCCTCCTGGCGGGCGCTGTCAGCCTCGCGCGTGCTATGTGGCAAAAGTACCCATTTTGTACTCCACGCGCCGCTGAGGCGCTTTTCGTAGCGTTCTACGCCACGTTCGATCCATGATTCGTGTTTTTTGCCGATAGCGATGACGCTAATCATCGATCCGCAGCCGTTCTGCAACTGCCGCGAGCGCCTCGTCGTCGCTGTCGTGCGCCGGAGCATTGAATTCCTCTGCAGTCGAAAACGCAAAGACCTTGACGTGCGCATGTGGCACCTCGAGACCCTCGATTTTCACCCCAACACGGGCTTTGCCGAGTGTTGCACGTTGTTTTTCGGCGACTTTTTTGACCGAGCGCATCAGTGCCACATATTCGTCGTCGGGCAAATCCCAGATATGATCGACTTGTCGCTTCGGAATTACCAGTGTATACCCCTCGATGGCCGGGTGAATATCGAGGAATGCGTAGGTTGTTTCGTCTTCGTAGATACGGTGCGAAGGGATCTCGCCTTTGATGATTTTCGTAAAAATTGAATCTTCCATGGCTTTATTATACACGTCGCCTCTGTTAGAATAAGAAATGACCACTTGGAGAGGTGCAGGAGTGGTTGAACTGGCCGCTCTCGAAAAGCGGTATAGCGCAAGCTATCGAGGGTTCGAATCCCTCTCTCTCCGCCAGAAAAAATTTCCCAACGGGCTTGCTTGTTGGGAAATTTTCTTTTGGCGGAATCGAGGGATTCGAACCCGAGATTCGACGGTGAGGTCGTATTCTTGTGAAAAGTGATTTTTTTCATAGTGTTTTCACAAAAAGCGACTAAAATACCACAACGTGAACCCTTCGATAAAAGCAATTCGCGCCATCACCGCGACGGTATTTCAGCGAGTATACCGTCCAATTGTTTGGGTCGGGGCGGGGTGCCTGGGCCTGGTGTGGCTCGCGACGATCTGGCTGAGCTATAGCTCGAGCGCCTGGTGGTTGCTGATTTTTGTTGTACTTTTTCCGGTGACACTCGCTGCGGCGCTGATCACAGTGATTCTCTGGCAGGCGTCAAAGTATCTCTATCCACGCCCCCTGAGAACGGTCGAGAAAACGCAGATTCTGAAATTTGCCGACAAGGTGATTTCGATAGCCGAGATCCGTTCGACACCGATGCCGGTGATGGTGTTTTTTATCGCAAAAGACGTTTTTCGCCACCGTAAAAGTCGCTATGTCGAGGATATTATCGACAATTCCGCCTCTCTGAAGGACGATTTCCTGACGATTCGGAACTTTTTCGCCTAGCAGGTTTTTTCGGGCCATAAAGTAAAAAAGACTAGCAAACGCTAATCTTTTTTACTTGGTACACCCGATACGATTCGAACGTACGACCTCTTGCTCCGCAAGCAAACGCTCTATCCAGCTGAGCTACGGGTGCATACCGATGTAAGGAACGTTGTACCACGTAGCTTTTTGATCAGCTGATAGAGCAAACGCAATATTTATTGATATCGCTTCGCGCTATGCGCAGCCTGAGCTACGGGTGCATACCGTGCATGTATCATGCAGAAATAATCTTAGCACAAATCAGGGGTGATGGCAATGTCTAGAGGTGGATTTTTGCGAGGAATTGATCGACGGCGTCTGGTTTGACTTCTTTCATTGGCAATCGTGCCGCGAGCATGTCAACAAGCTGTTCACCGATTTCAGCCGGAAAATACAGCGTCTGCCCGATCTGGAAACGCTTGCGCGGGGTCAGGACGACTGATGATTCTGCGCCGTGCTGGAGCACACCGAACGATTTGAACTGATCGTAGGAAAAGAGCCGGTCGTTGACGTGTAGCCCCTTGCGGCTGAGAATATACTGAAGCCTTTCCGGAGGTCGGCGCGCGTAAATGATCAGCGCAACCGCCATCACAGGGATGAGGATCGCAAAGGTGATCGAATGAAAGACCATGATCGCCGCAACCATCAGAGCAGTAGTGACGACGGCCACGACGACGTACCAAATCGGCGTGCGATCGTGGTGAAGATACTCGGTACCCTCCCAGCGGAGCAGGACGTCTTCTTCGGTGAGTGGCTGATTGGCATCTGACGCCTCTGGTGCTACTTGTTCCGGAGAGACAACCTCTGGGGCTGACTGCGAAACTACCTCTGGAGAGGTGGGCGCCACAGGCTCTGGAGTCGGCGCGACGGGTGGCTCTGTAGGAGAAACAGGTGGCCCGGGGGCTATGGTGGTCTCAGGGGTAGTGAGCGGTGTATTTTCTACAACAGGTTGCGCTTCTGGCTGAACGCCTGGTTGCGCCTCGACAGAAGGCTGAGCTTGCACTTCCGATGTAGGTTGTGGCGTGGCGGTGATAGGCGCCTCAGGCTCTGGTGCTACAGGGGTAGTGTAAGGCGCTGGGCCGACGGTTTGGGGTGGCTGTTGCCATTGGTTGTTTGTCGAATTTTGTTGCTCAGGTTGCATGGAGACAGTATAGCATGAGTGGAATGATTGGGATAGGGAGGGGAGATGGTTGCTTCGATGATATAGCAATCCGCTATTTTGATGAATAGCGCTGCGCTTCTTCATTCGTTCACGAAAGAAAATGCCCGAGGCGCTTTCTTTCGCTTCACTCATTTCACCGAACTCCCGCTTTAGCATCTGCTGCACAGATGCGCGGGAGTTTGAATCACCATCTCTGACCAAATAAAATAATGACCACGGGGGTCATTATTTTATTTGGCGGAGGAGGGGAGATTCGAACTCCCGCTGCAGGTCTCCCCACACTAACGATTTAGCAAACCGTCCCCTTCAGCCACTTGGGTACTCCTCCAGATTTTGGGTTTCTACTCACGTAGCCCCTGTATGAAACCTGAGTGGGGACGGAAACCGTCACACAATTCACGTTTCACGCAGCAGCCACTTGGGTACTCCTCCAGATTTTGGGTTTCTACTCACGTAGCCCCTGTATGAAACCTGAGTGGGGACGGAAACCGTCACACAATTCACGTTTCACGCAGCAGCCACTTTTGTTGCTACCACCTCGAGATTGTAACATATTTCACGAATGTGCGATAGGGGTACTGGTCGCGAAATCTAAAACGTGTATACTGGAGGTAGACGAACAGCAAACAGATAGGAGACGTCATGAAACGATCACTGAAACTTATTATCGCCTCTGTTGCGACCGTAGCTGTTGTGGGATTGGTAAATGCCGCACAGACGCTCGCGATCGGGACAATTGCCGACGGGGCAAATTCGGCGCGCGGTGCACAGCAGCCGTCCGACCTCTTTGGTAATGCCGGCGTGTTTTCAGAGATCAGCAGTGTCCTTCTCTTTATTGTTGGTGCGGTTGCGGTGATCATGATTGTGATCGGCGGGCTGCGCTACGTTGTCTCTGGTGGCGACGCATCCCAAGTCCAGGGCGCAAAAAACACCATTCTCTATGCGCTTGTCGGTATCATCATTGCAATCCTCGCCTATGCGGCAGTCAATTTCGTGATCAATAGCTTCGTTCCAGGTGGCAACAACACCGGTGGCGCCACTTCTTCGGGCTACGGCACGTCGACCCGCTAAGATTCGCGCTACTCCCCTCTAGAAAATTCCGCCGAGATCTGTTAGGATAGGTCTAGCCTATGTAGCATGGAGAGGTGACCGAGTGGTTTAAGGTAACGGTCTTGGGCTCATGGCGTCGCGAAGCGACCTAACCGTCGTGAGATTGCAGCTTGCTGCAGTCGGACGGTTTTCGGTAAGAGCAGTACCATATGGTATCATTAAAAAGTTATACGGAGAGGTGACCGAGTGGTTTAAGGTAACGGTCTTGAAAACCGTCGTGGGGCAACTCACCGCGAGTTCGAATCTCGCCCTCTCCGCCATATAGAACTGACCCCATGTGGGTCGTTTTTATATGGCGGAATAGGCGCGAGCTCGAACTCGCGGGTATCACTCCGTGATGCAACCGCGTAGTTCGGCGGAGCGCAGTGCGGCGAAAAAAGCGCCGAAGGCATTTTTTGAGCAAACAAGCGGAGGAGGCTTTAGCCGATATCTCGCCCTCTAGTCATCATCGAAGCGTCATCTCGTCCCCAAACCGCCATTCTCTCCATTTTTCATCTCTGATACGGCTGTCGTGAAACCACCGCCACCCACACCTCATCCGCGCCCGCCTCGAGCAGGCACGTTGTGGCGTGTGTGAGGGTCGATCCTGTGGTGTATACGTCGTCGATGAGCAAATACCGCCCGCCGTCGATCGCGTGGCTCGCAAAGGTGCCGGCTGCTTGTTTTTGGCGTTGAGCCCGCGTCGCACCGTGCTGCGTGACATTGGTCAGGCGATAAAGCGGCTGCGCATAGGGAAGTCCACGGCGACGCGCAAACTTCCGCGCCAACAATTCGGCGTGCCCATACCCCCGCTCACGTCTATGTGGCGCGATGGTTGGTACGGCGACAACGGTGATGTCGCTCAGATGTGGAATTGTTTCATCGAGCAGGTCGCTGAGCACCTCTGCGCACCCCCGCATACGAGAGAATTTGTATCCATCGATGATTGCTTTGAGCGCCGTAGACCGCTCTCCGACACACCACGCCGCGCGATAGGGAAGTATGCAGCCATGGCACTGCTGTACTCCCGGACGCGCCACGCCGAGGCACGCGATACATGACGAAAACGGCTCTGAAATGATGTCATATTTACAATACTCACACAAAATGGCGCCAATTGCCCCGCAAGAACAACAGTAGTGGGGTGCAATCACGTCACTCAGCTGGCGAAGTATTGTATTTTTTACTTTTTTACCCATATTTTAGTTGCGTATCAACGTATCCTTAGCTATAATAAACGCAGACTATTTGTCAAACAAGCCAACGAGAAAAGTGGAGGATATCAATGGCACGCAAGCAAAATGACGATCTCTTGATCGAAGACGAACTGGCTGCAGCATTTCTAGACAATGACGACAGCATGGCAGACGACAGTAGCGTCGCTGCCCCACAACAAGAAAACGCACCCGCAGAAGACAACTGGGAAGAGGCCGAGGACGATTTCCCGGGCCAACTCGCTGTTGATGTATACGAGACCGACGAGCAACTCATCGTAAAAGCTCGCACCGCCGGTGTCAACAAAGAAGATCTCGACGTCAGCATCTCTGATGGTATCTTGACCATCAGTGGCACGCTCTCGAGCGGTGACGACACCGCCGCAACCAACTGGCACATCCAGGAATGTTACTGGGGCGAATTCAGCCGCACCCTCGCGCTCCCTGTCGCTGTGAAAGAAGACGAAGTTGCTGCTGTCCTCAAAGACGGCGTGCTCACGATCACATTTGCAAAAGTCAAACAAGAGCAAGCAAAAAAGATCACCATCCAATAGGATTACGCTCGATCATACAATCACCCGGCAAACAGAAGCCGGGTGATTTTTGGGGGAGGGGACAACAACCGTCACAGCTGTGGCCAAACAAAAACTGCGGCTTGATTGTTCGGCCGCAGTTTTTGTGAGCAATGCTTGTTTATTGTTGGACGAAGGTCGTCACCACGAAGTTCACGAGCGCGTAGGCAAGGATTGCCACGATCAAACCGATAATCGAGTAGAGAATCGTGTTTTTGGCGCTGGTGACCTGCGACTGGTCGCCCTGAGAGATCGTGTAGCGAATACCACCGATGATCAGCATGATCACAGAGACGGCACCGATGATAAAGAGGAGCACATTTGTGATCGTCTGGAAGATCGGAGTGTCACCACTCGAACAGCCGGCCTGACCTGGGAAAAGACACGATGTCTGGTCGGTACCCTTCGCTGAGTCAGCACCGCCACTCACTGTCATGTTGGTTTTTGCGGCGAATACCGGCGCAGCACTCACGCTCACCACGAGCGCCGGCACGGCGAGAAGGGTAAGCAGATGCTTTTTCATTGAAATTTTCATGTATCGTTATCCTTTCTTTCGATAGCTTACTTTAGTTATATCAGACTTCTACGCTAATGTTAAGTATTATTTGACAAATGACGTGACGACAAAGTTGACGATCGCGTAGGCAAAAATCGCAACGAGAAGCCCGATGACTGCGTAGAGAATCGTGTTTTTGGCGCTGGACACCTGCGACTGGTCGCCCTGAGAAACGGTGTAGCGGATGCCCCCGATGATGATCATGACGACCGCAACGGCACCGATGATAAAGAGCAGGACGTTGACAATACTTTTGACGATCGCACCAGGATCGGCTGTTTTTGCGGCGCTACCACCTGCAGAATCTACCCCTGATGAGACACAGTTTTTTGGGTTGGAACATGCGGCAAATGTAGGGGTTGTAAATG
>CAZYRC010000017.1:7182-14123 GCA_964649505.1 uncultured Candidatus Saccharibacteria bacterium | reverse complement strand
AGTTAATGATGAATACAATAGAGTATCCAGGTGGGAATTCGGATCAATTCGACGGTATCGATAACCTCTGTCGCCGTGGCGACGAGGTGATCGAGTATATCTTTACGTAGAGATGAAAGATTAGGTTTTTTACCCCAGTTACGCTATACTGAGGGTATCACTACCGTACGTAAGTGGTGGATAGAAGTTGTCCTATCGACAGTTGCTACCCGTTACTTACCAGGTGGTAGGTGATCTAATACGAAGGAGGCTCTATTTATGAGTAATATCATCAACCCTAATGGCAAGGACATTTTTAGTGTCACTACTGAACTTTGTGGTAAGCCGCTTACTCTCGAGGTCAACCGCGTTGGATTCCGCGCGAGCGGCTCGGTGCTAGTCAAATACGGCGATACCGTTGTGCTCGGCAGCGTCAGTGTTGGCACGCGCCCAGTGGTGCTGGATTATTTTCCGCTCAGCATCGACTATGAAGAAAAATTTTATGCAGCGGGCAAAATCAGTGGCAGTCGCTTTATTAAACGCGAAGGTCGCCCATCTGACGACGCAGTCCTGACTAGCCGTTTGATCGACCGCCCGATCCGCCCACTGTTTCCAAAGGGCTATCGCCAAGAGGTGCAAGTTATCTCGACGGTACTCTCGATGGACCCAAGTTTCCGCCCAGATATGATTGCGATGATTGCTGCCTCGGCTGCGCTCATGCTGACAGGTACACCATTTGATGGCCCGGTAGCGGGCCTCCGTGTCGGTCGCGTCAACGGCGAGTTCAAAGCATTCCTCAGCCCCGAAGAGCGCGAGCAGAGTGACCTCGACCTCGTGGTCGCAGGAATTGAGAGCGGTGTCACGATGGTCGAAGCCGGTGCCGAAGAAGTACCAGAGGATGTCATCGTCGATGCGATCGACTGGGCGTTCAAAGCGCTCCAGCCAGCGATTGCTCTGCAAAAAGAGCTCAAAGAAAAAGTCGCCCCAGCTGAGCGCAAATACACCTTGGTGCTCCCCGATGAAGACATCCAAACAGTTGCTGACGAGTGGGTCGAGGGCAAATTTGGCGCTGCAATTCGCCGCCCATACCCAGAGCGCAACGAAATGATCAACGAAATTCGTCTCGCGTACCACATCGAAATGGCCGAGAAAAACGGCGGTGAAGAGGAATACAAACCACTTCGCGACGAGTACGACGAGGCCTTCCCCAAAGCGCTCCACGCTGATGTACGAAAGGGCATTGTCGAGGAAACTACGCGCCCAGACGGCCGCAAACTCGACGAAATTCGCCCTCTGAGCTCAGAAGTAGGGATTTTGCCGCGTACGCACGGCTCGAGCTTGTTCACTCGAGGTGTTACGCAGGGCATGAATATCGTCACGCTCGCACCTCTCAGCTACGCGCAGATGGTCGATACGATGGAACGCACCGACGATGAGCGCCGCTACATGCACCATTACAACGCGCCACCATACACCGTCGGTGAAACTGGTCGTCTCGGGAGTCCAGGTCGCCGCGAAATCGGCCACGGCTATCTCGCAGAACGTGCGCTGATGGCAGTGCTTCCGAGCGAAGAAGAATTCCCATACGCTATCCGTAGCGTCACCGAAATCATGAGCCAAAACGGTTCGACCTCGATGGCCGCAACCTGTAGCTCGTGTCTCGCGCTCATGGACGCTGGTGTGCCGATCAAGCGCCCGGTCTCGGGTATCGCGATGGGTCTGATGATGGACGGCGACACGCCATATGTGCTCAGCGACATCGCGGACGCCGAAGATTTTGCTGGTGATATGGACTTCAAAGTCACTGGTACCGAAAAAGGCGTCACCGCGATGCAGATGGACATGAAAGTGCACGGTTTGCCTGTCGAAGTGCTGCGCAAAGCTGTGATGCAGAGCAAACCTGGACGCGAATTTATCCTCCAGCACATGCTCACGACGCTCGACGCGCCACGCGATCACCTCAGTCCGTACGCGCCACGTATCGAGAAAATCAAGATCAATCCTGACAAAATCGGTGCTGTCATCGGCAAGGGTGGAGAAGTGATCAACAAAATCACTGCCGAAACCGGCGCGATGATCGACATCAAAGAAGATGGGTTGATCACGGTTGCAAGCCCAGATGGCGAGAGCATCGAAAAAGCCCTCGAATGGATCCGTAGCCTCACCGAAGAACCAGAAGTCGGCAAATTGTATCGCGGCAGAGTCGTCACGATCAAAGATTTCGGCGCCTTCGTAAACATCCTTCCAGGGACAGATGGCATGCTCCACATTTCGCAGCTTTCTGACAAACGTGTCGAAAAAGTCACCGACGTGCTTAAAGAAGGTCAGATGGTGAACGTGAAACTCTCAGGCATCGACGAAAAAGGTCGCCTCAGTCTCACGATGAAAAATATCGAACAATAGGAGACGATAGGATGAAATCAGCTTCGAAAACGACAAAACCGACTTCTTCTGAGCAGCCAAAAGTGGCTGCTCCAGAGGGTCCAAAACGCTCAAACAAAGGATTGATCGCGCTTTTGATCACGATCGGCGTCGTCGGTATCACGGCGATTGTCGGGCTCGTGGTGTTTTTCCTCGTCATGTATATTTCGCCGGCAGATTACCAAAAAGCCTCGCAGCAAGCGCACGCTGCTGTCGATAGCTACGACCGCGCATCTGCGGCGATCGACACCTACGGCAAATCGATCGTTGATGTGACCAGCACCGATGAAACGGTCGCAAAAGCGAAAAAAGACGCCGACGCGGCGTATCACGACTACCAAACGAAGGTCAAAGACCTCAGCGAAGCGCGCGCGCTTCGGGACGGTGACGTGAAGGCTGTGTATGACAAATTTGCCGCAAAAAACGCGATTGTCGACCAAAACAATATGACGATGTTTGAGGCGATGCCGCTGTTTCGCGCGTACGTCAAAGATTGCAGCAATGACGCCATCGGCAAACTCGACACCGATGATTTGGGCCAGCTCGTTGCGTCATTTGATAGGGCGACCGGTCCGTGTGTTGCGAGCCTCAAAAATCTATCCAGCGCCAAAAATGCTGATGCTGCAAAATTGGGCAAAACCATCACAGAATATTTTGACACAATGCGCACACATATCGTCGCGATGCAGGATGCATACGGCGCGCAGGATCGCGCGAAATTTGAAAACGAATACAATGCATTTCTTGCGCTCTCTGACAAATACGACGCTGATTCACGTATCGACGCGATCTCCAAACACCAGGAAAGCCTCGAGTCGATTGCCGAGCTCAAAGCTCTGGCCGGTGTCCTCGATGACAAAGACTAAACATCTTGCACTCGGCACGCTTCGCGATGAAATCGCTGCTGCCCACCTCTGTCCCGAGCTCGCTGCGCAGGCGACGCAGCTCGTGATGGGCGAGGGAAATGTGGATACGGACATCGTGTTCATCGGCGAAGCGCCTGGCAAAAAAGAGGACGAAACCGGACGGCCATTTGTTGGCGCAGCGGGGAAATTTCTCGATGCGTCGCTTGCCGCTGCCGGACTATCGCGCGCCGACGTCTACATTACAAATATCGTCAAATACCGTCCGCCAAACAACCGCGACCCCCTCCCCGAGGAAAAGGCCGCGTTTTGGCCGTATCTTTTGCGCCAAATCGACATCATCAACCCGAAAATTATCGTGACGTTGGGCCGTCACAGCGGCGGATATTTCATGCCTGATCTCCAGATTTCGCGCGATCACGGCGTGCTGCGAGAGGTCACGCTCGAGGGCAAAACGTATCGTGTCCTTCCGCTCTATCACCCAGCTGCCGCTCTCTACAATGGCTCGATGCGCCAGACACTCCTCGACGATTTCGTGCGCATCCCGGAAATACTTGTCCGGAGCTCCGACCACTTGTAAAACACCTCGAGGTGTGCTATAATGAAAGTATCTGCAAGAGGGTGACACTGACTATTTCCGCCTCTTCGCCTCGAACTCGAAATTATTTTTATTAAACAAAAGGAGTAAATAATTTATGGGACAACGACGTCTCGCAAAACCACAGTCTGACGACCAGCGAAAACGGCCGCAGACGACCAAGCCAAAATCAAACAACACTGTACTCAACGCCACATCGACCCGTAAAGGCGAGGTATTTCGTGCACAGCGCCGCACTTCCGAGGGCGTCAACATGCAGGCGAGCCAACATTTGATCAACATCCCGGTCAACAAGTCCAAATATAACGGCTACGACGGTGAACAATTCAACCTCAGTATGCAGCCGAAAAAACCACGCGCGTCGCGCCCAACGCTCAAAATCATCCCAATCGGCGGTGTTGGCGAGATGGGCATCGGCAAAAACATGACGGCGATCGAATATGACGACGACATCATCGTCATCGACATGGGCTTTTTGTTCCCAGGTTCAGACTACCCAGGAATCAATTACATCACCCCTGATATCACGTGGCTCGAAGAAAATAAACACCGCATCCGTGCACACGTCTTCACACACGGACACCTCGACCACATCGGCTCGTTCCGCCATTTTATCCCGAAAATCCCTGCACCAGTATTCGGCAGCAAATTCACTCTTGGCATGCTCGACCGCACGATGGACGAGACCGACGGCACGTTCAAACCCGACTACCACGAGCTCAACCCAGAAGCACACGAGATTGTGCAAGTCGGTGATTCATTTAGCATCGAATTGGTGCGCGTGAACCACTCCATTCCAGATGCGACCGCTGTCGTGATCCGCACCCCTGTCGGCAATATCCTCAGCTCAGGCGACTGGCGCATCGAAACCGACCCAGTCGACGGCAAAAAATTCGACTTCGAGCGCATCACCGAAATCCAGCAAAAAGAAGGATTCCTCGTCTTTTTGAACGAATCCACAAACTGTGAATCAGATGGTACCAACACCGAACACGGCGAATTCGACATCCAGCACAGCATGGGCGAAGTCATGGACAAATGGGCAAGCAGCCGCGTCATCATCTCGAGCTTTTCGAGCCAGTTGCACCGCATCCAGGTGATCCTCGACGAAGCCCAAAAACACGGCCGCAAAGTCGCATTTGCCGGCTATAGCATGATCCAAAACCTCGAAGTCGCGCTGCGTACAGGGGTGATTCGCGTGCCAAAAGATACCGTCGTGAAGATGGAAGAAATCGTCAAATTGCCGGATAGCAAGATTACGATCATCTGTACCGGTAGCCAGGGCGAATTTTCGGCAGTGCTCAATCGCATGGCGACGGGTGCACACAAATTCGTCAAAATCAAAAACACCGACGTCGTGGTCTTCAGCTCAAACCCAATCCCAGGCAACGAAAAATACGTCGTACGTACTGTCGACGGACTGATGCGCGAAGGTGGTGAAGTCGTCCAAAACGGCAAAACCCACCTCACGGGCGTCGGCAAACTTCACCTATCGGGGCACGGCTATTACGCCGACCACGTTCGCGTGATCAACGCAGTTCACCCGACCTATTACATTCCAAACCACGGTGAATTCCACATGCTCGTCCACAACGCCGAGCTCGCCGAAAAAGAATGCAACATTCCACGCAAAAATATTTTCGTATGCGACCCAGGTGACATCATCGAAATCACCCCTGATGAAGCGAAAAAAATCGGCCGCATCCACGCAGGCGGTGTGATGTACGACGACAACGGCGAAGTCGTTTCGGAAGTCGTGTTGAAGGACCGTATCCACATGTCTCAGGAAGGCATGTTCGTGGTGGTGCTCACCGTGCAGCGCGGCACAGGACGTCTGCTCACGAGCCCAGATATCATCAGCCGTGGGTTCATTTATCTGCGCGATAGCGAAGAGCTCATGGGTATGATCCGCGCCTATCTCAAACAAAAAGCCTCGCGCGCATTTGCCGGCAAATACGACGTCGAAGTCGTGAAAAAAGAGATCAAAGACGAAATTACCCACATTTTGTACGACCAAACCCGCCGCACGCCGATCGTCATCCCTGTGGTCAACGAAATCGGCGCCGCTGGTCGTCCGCAGCAGGGCAAGCAGTCACAGCGCCAGGCACAGACGCCGCAAAAACCACTCATGCCAGCGCCATCGCGCCGCAAATTCCCACACAAACAAGTGCCCGACACCGAAGTTGCCGTCCCGCACGTCCGCAACGACCAAGAACGCGGCTACTAGGCCGCAGCGATTTATCGTCGAAAGATACTTCTTATGTATAATGAGAAGTATCTTTTAAATAGGGGAACATGCGCGTGGACACAACGAATTGTCTGGCAGAAACAGGGCAAAAATATCACACGTCTCGCACTTTCTCCTGACGGGCAGCAGATTGGTATCTTGACGGAGTATAGACAAGCATATATGTCAGTGGACTATGGCACGACATTTTACGATACATTCTGGCTGAGCCCAAATCGTCCTACACTAGGGTTTATTCCAGACCTCGACCCAAATACGCCCGGGACCCAGACGTTTATCTCAAAACCAGAACAGGAGTGGGAGCTCAACTATGATACGACAACTGGCCTGATTCAATTCCATATCCTCGATGTAACAAAGTACTATAGCCTGAACGGAGACTGGACGCAGCAGTATACGGCTCAAGCAGTTCCAGGCTGTGCCTAGCCACCGGTTTCAACGATCACCGCTCAATGGGAGGTTGGGCTAGGATAGTCTTAAAACCAGGACTGGAAAGGAGCGGGTAACCACTTGCATTATGTAGTAATTTGTGCTACAATAGCGGTATAGTCAACAGATACCAAAAGGGTTATACTAAAAGAATGGCAAAGAAAAAAACAACGAGAGGGCGCAAGGGCAAAAAGCCCGTTGCACCACAACACGATCTCCCGACGGGGTTTTGGTCGCAGGTCGCTGCGGTTGCGCTGATCGCTTTTTCGGTACTGCTCGTTGTGTCGTGGTTTGGCGGCGGCGGCGGTTTCTTGAACTGGGTGAACCAAGCAGGGTTCAGTATCATCGGCTACGCCATGTATATCCTACCGATCGTGAGCGTGTATATCGCGGTCCAGGTCTT
>CAZYRC010000017.1:0-7172 GCA_964649505.1 uncultured Candidatus Saccharibacteria bacterium | reverse complement strand
CGTGATGAAATTTGGCGCGCTCCTGCTTGTGGTGTGGTTTAGCGGGCTATTCGGCCTCTTCACGCCCGACCCAAATACGACGACCGGCGGTGTGATCGGCGATTCGCTCAATGGCCTGATGATGAGCCTCGTCAACACCCCCGTTGCGGTCTTTATTTACATCCTCTTGATCATCGTGACATCGCTCTTTGTCATGCAAAAATCATTCAATGACATTGGCGCGTTTTTCAAACGACTTTTTAGCCGACCGGAGACGAGCGAAGATGCGGCAAATGTCACCGTGATGCGCAAAGCTGCCGAAGCCGACAAACCAATGGTAGATTTCAAACTCAACGAAGGCGTTCCGACACTGACCGCCGAAGAGCGCAAAAAATCTGGACTCTCGAGCCTCAAAAACAGCGTCAAACAAGACAAAGAAGCCGAAGAAAAAGCCGCAATGCTCTCTGTGAGCGACCCAAATTGGAAATTCCCAGGGATCGAACTCCTCGAGAAAAAACAATCACCAGCCGACGCGGGCGACATCCAGCAAAACGCGCATATTATCCAGGATACACTGCACGAATTTAGCATCGATGTCGAGATGGAGGGCGCAAATATTGGTCCAAAAGTGACGCAGTACATGCTCAAACCGCCGGCTGGCATCAAACTCAGCCGGATTACCGCGCTCGAGACGAACATCGCGCTCAATCTCGCGGCGTCGAGTCTGCGCATGGAAGCGCCAATTCCAGGCCAAAAGGCCGTCGGTATCGAGGTGCCAAACAAAAAAGCGGCGGACGTTCGTATCCGTGGCATTCTCGATAGTCCCGAGTGGCGCAAGGCAAATGAGCCGCTGAGTTTTGCGATCGGCAAAGATATTTCGGGTGCGCCGACAGTCGGTGAGCTCAACAAAATGCCACACTTGCTCGTCGCCGGACAGACTGGTTCGGGTAAATCCGTCATGATCAATACGCTGCTATGCAGCTTGCTCTACCGCAACGCGCCGAGTGACATGAAGCTTATTTTGGTTGACCCAAAACAAGTCGAGATGGCGCCGTACGCCGATATTCCGCACCTTCTGACCCCTGTTATTGTTGAGCCAGAAAAAACCATCAGCGCACTGAAATGGGCAGTCAACGAAATGGAGCGCCGCTACACGCTGCTCGCCGAAGAAAAAGTTCGCGACATCAAAAGCTACAACGACAAAGTGAAAAATAAATCTGTCGGCGTCGAGGATGAGGATGGCAACATGCAGCAAGTCGACGAGGGCAAGATGCCGTATGTCGTGATCGTGATCGACGAGTTGTCTGACCTCATGATGGTCGCAGCGCGAGATGTCGAGGCGCTCATCGTGCGTATCGCCCAAAAAGCCCGCGCGGTTGGTATCCATCTCGTGCTCGCGACGCAGCGCCCGAGTGTCGATGTGATCACCGGTCTGATCAAAGCAAACATTCCGGCACGTATCGCCTTTACGGTGGCGAGCCAGGTCGACTCACGCACGATTCTCGATCAGATTGGTGCCGAAAAATTGCTCGGCCAGGGTGACATGCTCATGAAAACCGCAACGATGCCAAAGCCAAAACGTATCCAGGGCGCATGGGTGATGGATAGCGAGGTCAACAAAATCACTGATCATCTGCGTATGCAATCCGCACCACAGTACAATGATGAAATTGTTTCGCAACCCGTTCATCTCAACGGCAAGGGTGGTGTGGTCATGGACTTTGATCACGAAGGTGGCGATGATATGTTCCGCGATGCTGTGCGTGTCGTGGTCGAGAGCCGCAAAGCCAGCACGAGCCTTCTTCAGCGCAAACTCCGCGTTGGCTATGCCCGCGCAGCACGCATCATGGAAGAGATGGAAGAGCAGGGGATTATCGGTCCCGCCGATGGCGCCCGTCCGCGCGAGGTGCTGATCAGTAGCGTGGCCGAGCTCGACAGTGGCAACAGCCTCTCGGATGAGATCTAGATGTCTTGCGTACAGACGCGAACTCTGCTATAATTATCTCTGTTACAAACCTAATAGGTTGTTTGCAACAAAACAACCATCCATAAGGATTCCAAAGGAGGTTCACTTATGAAAGAATACGAACTCAGTGTTCTTATTCACCCGGATCTTGAGACAGATCTGGAAGCGCCACTCGAAAAAGTGCGCTCACTCGTCACGAGCAACGGTGGCGAAATCGTCCGCGAGGACAACCAAGGCAAAAATAAGCTTGCCTACCGTATCAAAGGCGAAGATTTTGCGGTGTACGTCTACATGGACGTCAAATTGCCAGCAGACGCACCACTGAAAATCTCAAATACGCTCAACATCACCGATGACGTGTTGCGATACCTGCTCGTCAAGGTTGACGAGAAGGGCCGCGCTGCACTCGAAGACGCCAAAAAACGCGCTCTCGAACGTGGCACAGATGAAGATTCAGAAGAAGATTAGTTGCAATAGAAGAGAGGGAGGAATAGCACTATGGCAAAGGGGTTCAACAAAGTAATTTTGATGGGAAACCTGACGCGCGATGTTGAAACGCGCACCACACAGAGTGGCCAGACAGTATCAAACTTCAGCCTCGCTGTGACCCGCAGCTGGCGCGACCAAAATGGCGCACAGCAGGATCAGACCAGCTTTATCAACTGCGTCGCGTGGGGCAAAGTCGGTGAAATCATCGCCCAATACGTCAGCAAAGGCTCACCGCTGCTCGTCAGCGGACGCCTCGACCAGCGTAGCTACGAAGACAAAGACGGCAACAAACGCCAAGCAGTCGAAGTCGTCGTCGAAGATTTTAACTTCGTCGGTGGCGGCCGCGGTGGCGACAGCGGCGCCGAGCGATCAGCTCCATCAAGCAAATCTACCACTAATTCAAAGGATGTCGTGATCGAAGATATCGATGACAAACCGATCGATCTCAGCGAAATCCCATTCTAAGGAGTACTACACATGAGAAAATTCAAAAAAGACGCACCAGTGTATTTTGATTACAAAGACGCAAAAACGCTCTTGCGCTACATCAACGGCTACGGCCAAATCGAACCAATCAGCAAAACCGGCCTCAGCGCCAAACAACAGCGTCAACTCGCTGTTGCGATCAAACGCGCACGTCATCTCGCATTGCTTCCATTCGTTTCGCAGGGATAGGGAGCGGTACCGATGTATCAGCCAACTGATTTGAAAAAAGGCACCGTCTGTCAGATCGACGGGCAGCCATTTCGCGTGATCGAATACGGCCAAAAAGTGATGGGACGGGGCGGTTCGATCGTCAACGTCAAGCTCAAAAATCTCATTACAGGCGCCGTCATCCCAAAAACTTTCAAAGGTCAGGACAAGATCGAGCGCGCAGAGGTGAATAACAAAACTGTTCAATATCTGTACAACGATGGAACAACGTTTTTCTTCATGGATCCGACGAGTTTTGAACAATTCGAGCTCCCAGCCGAGGACATGGAGGACAAGCCACAGTACATGAAAGAAGGTGACGAGCTGACGCTGCAATTTTTTGGTGATCGCGTGATCAACGTTGAGCTGCCAAAAAACGTCTATCTCGAGGTGACGTACGCCGAAGATGTCGTCAAAGGTGACACGACCAGTAGCGTGCTCAAAGACGCGACGTGTGAAACCGGCGCAGTCGTCAAAGTTCCGGCATTTATCAAAGTCGGTGACGTAATCTCTGTCGATACCACGACCGGCGAATACCGCGAGCGCAAAAAATAGAAAAAAGGTATACTAGTGGGGATGGCAACACAATCCGCCCCCGCAAAAAAGCGTGCGACAAAACCAAAAAGTCGCCAAAAAATCACTGAGCATTTCAGCAGGCATTATTTCGCGCTGATGCCCGAAAAAAAGCACCACCGAATCATCGTTTGGGTGGTGTTTTTTGCACTGAGCGCTCTCATCGCAGTGCAGCTGCTCTATCCGCCCGACCGGGCACTGCCATTTGCACGTCTCGGTACGAGCGCGGTCGGGTGGCAGACCGATCTTCAGCTCGAGACTGCAGCGACCGAGCAGTTTGCACACAGTTCAGTACGTTTCAGCACAGGGGAAACACATTCTGATGATATAAAACTTGCGGCACTTGGCGCTGAGCCAGAGATTTCGCCGATGGTTGAGCCATTGGTCGAGTATCCGCTCTGGCAGCGGTTTATCCCAGGGTCGCTTTTCGTGTTGCAACCGCGCATCGACCACTGGGAATTGAGCTTTGCCGAAACACCGCTCAGCCAAAAAAGCGAGGAGGTCGCCCAGAAGCTCTCCCGCCAACCGGTCAATGCCGAATTGTCCATTCGCGACGGCCATATTGTCGCCGTAAACGAAAAAGACGGTTATGTAGTAAAAAACACAACGATTATCGCCACACTGAAAAATGCGCAGATCACATTTGATGGGACGTCGACGATTGATATTGTCGCCGACAAACGCCCGCCCGCAAAAACCGCGGCAGCGCTACGTGATGTGCGAGAGCGGGCCGAGCACGCGCTTTTGCGGCCGCTCGTTATCCAGGCAAATGGCAAGGATTTTTCTCCGGATAGCGCGACGCGTGCCTCGTGGCTGCAGCTCGCAGAACAGGGGTCAGGGGAGACGACACTGACGTTCAATCGTGATAAATTTGCCGAATACGTCACGCAAACGCTGAACGCCCAGGTGGGTGCAAAAGCCGGCACGACGAATATCGTTCTCCAAAATGGCTACGAAGTGCGCCGCGAAGCGGGCAACGAGGGGACTGAAGTCAACGTTGCCGCACTCGAGCGGATCGTTGGGGCGTATTTGCTCGATGGCACTGGGACGTCTCCTCTGGTGGCGGAGATGGTCACGACGCAGCCATCGGTGATTTTCAATAATAGCTATACCCCGACGCGCGACGGGTTGCAGGCGTATATCAGCGAAAAAGCCCGCCACGGCGCGTGGATCAGCATTAAGCAGCTTGATGGTGAGCGCTGGAGTGTGGGCGCGGACGATACGGATAGCGTGGTGAGCGGAAGCACGTACAAGCTTTTTGTGGCGCTCTATCTTTTCAAAGAGATGAATCAGGGTTCGATCACGTGGAATACGCCAATCCTCGATACGACGACATCGGGGTGTTTTGATCGGATGACGATTGCCAGTACCAATCCGTGTGCGCTCGCCTGGCTCGATCAGTTTGGGCGGGGAAATGTCAATGAATTTGTCTACAGCAAGGGGTTTTCGCGATCAACGACATTTATTCATCCCGAGGCGACGCACACCTCCGCGCGTGATCTGACAACATTTATGATCGGACTCGAACAGGGGTCGCTGGTCTCGGGCGCGCAGCGTGAGCGCCTGCTGTATTCGCTGAGCCATCATCCGTACCGGTATGGCATCCCTACGGGGAGCAAGGGGCAGGTGTGGGACAAGGTCGGGTTTATTTGGGATTATGTGAATGATACGGCGATTGTGCATCATCCGCGCGGAACGTATGTGATGACGATCATGACAAAAGGCCAGTCGTACGGTGCGATTGCGGCGATGACGCGAGAGATCGAGCGGATCATGTATCCGTGACTGGTATACTAGAGAGATGAAACAACGACTCGACAAACTGATGGTGGCGCACGGACTGTGCCAGACGCGCAGCGAGGCCGAAAATTGGATCCGACTTGGCGCGGTGACAGTCGCAGGGCGCGTGGTGAGCAAACCGGGGTATTTTGTCGATGGGTCGACAGAGGTGGTGCTCAAAGCACCCGAGCGCTACGTGTCACGTGCAGGACTGAAACTTGCCAGTGTGGCCGAGGGGTTTGGGATTGATTTTGCGGATAAAACAGTGCTCGATGTCGGGAGCAGCACCGGAGGATTTACCGATTTTGCACTACAACATGGCGCGTCGCGTGTGTACGCGGTTGATGTCGGGACTGATCAGATGCATCCGAGTCTGCGCGATGATCCGCGGATCGAGCTGCATGAAAAAACTGATATCAGGGATTTCGTACCGGCGGTGACGCCAGATATTGTCGTGATCGACGTGAGTTTTGTGAGTTTGCGGCGGATTTTGCCGCATATTGCCACAATATGCAGGGGCGAGACGGTGGTGTATGCGATGGTCAAGCCACAATTTGAGGCGAGTCGGCAGCAGCTGACGCGCGGTGGCATCGTCAAAAACGACACGATCCGGCGGGCGATTCTGCGCGAATTCGAGGGATGGGTGCGCGCGGATTTTGTGATCGTGGGCAAGGCGGATAGCGAAATCGCTGGCGCACATGGCAACCGTGAGCGGTTTTTTGCGCTGAAGAAGCGATCAAACTAGCGTAAGTGTTTACAAATGTAGTTTTTTGTGATATCATAAAGGTATCGTCTGCTGTTTTGGCAGGGGTGAAACCTGATCGGGTTGTGACAACGACTCGAGGGTTGTTAACAATCCGATCATCTGAACGAAAGGAGGGAGCATGTTCGCTCCCAAAAAGGCCCGTTTCCTCGGTGCCGTCGTGGCCTCCGTGGCCACATTTGCCCTGGTGGTGCCCTTTGGGGTGTCCACCGCTGCGGCGGAAACGCCGTCGCCGACGCCTGTTGCGTCGGTGACCAAGACGTCGGAGCCCGACGTCACGAAGTCGCCTGAGGCGAAGAAGACCGAGGAGGTCGCGAAGCCGAAGGCTACGAAGACCGCCGAGGCCACTACGGCTCCGACGTCCTCGAAGCCGAAGGCTACGAAGACCGCCGAGGCCACTACGGCTCCGACGACTTCGGTCGCACCCCAGGCGGATCCGTCCGATACGCTGACGCCTTCGGTCGCTCCGTCTGATACGACGTCACCTGCTCCGTCTGACTCGGCCTCGCCCGAGCCGTCGGATACGGCGTCCCCTGAGCCGTCCGACTCCGCATCGCCTTCGGCGACGCCGACGATCCAGAAGACTCGCATTCCCGTCCAATGGTTGTTCTACCTCGAGGACGAATGCCGGTGGCGAGATCCGCTTCCGGCAAGTAACGACCTGATCATCTGGACGACAAACGCCGATGATACGTTCCGGAAGGCAACGTTGGTCAACCCCGATTTGTACAGTTGGGACGATCCCAACTGGGAGAACAAGGCGACTGTTGATTACTACATCGATTCGCCGCAGTGCCTCCCGACCCCGTCGGAATCGCCTTCGGCGACGCCCACCGATCCCTCGGCTACGCCGACTGACCCGTCAGCGAGCCCGACTGGTCCTTCGGAAACTCCGGAGCCGACGGGTACGCCCGAGCCGCCCAATCCGGT
>CAZYRC010000016.1:5197-14347 GCA_964649505.1 uncultured Candidatus Saccharibacteria bacterium | reverse complement strand
CGTCACAAACGGTCACGTCGCCTACGTCGAATCGGTCAACAGCGATGGCAGCTACACCGTCTCTGAGATGGGCTGGAACTATAAGGCTGGCAATTACAATAAGCGCACGGTAAGTCCTGGTACGTTTGGCGGATTTATCTACTAAGCAGAGCCATGTACTAAAAATACTCTCGTCTATCCGAGAGCATTTTTATGTATCGCACCCACAGCCGCTAAATTCATTAGTAGTTCTGGGTGCGAGGACAGAGAGATGGGTCTGAACTCGCAGGATGGGTGCTAGAGCTCGCCGAGCCCCTTCAGCTCTTCGTTGATCTCTCGCTTGCGGGCTCGCCATTGCTTGATGTAGCCCTGCCACTGACGGATATTCTGGTCGATGCGCCCCAACTCGCCATTCAGATGGGCAACCTTGGTGTGGTGATCCAGCATCCTGGCATCGGTGAGTGCCTGATCGGCGCGAGGCTGATCATTCCTGAACGTGGAATCGGCCACTACCTCGAGGTGTTCGAGGTCTGTGTTCAGCGCATCAGCCAACACGATCAACGCACGCGGTGCGATCTCGGAGAAGTCGAATACAGCGCCAATATCGATGTGGACGGTGTAGTCGTGCGTCCCGTATCGCACCACGCCATCGATGTAGCGCAGGCCTTCGACCTGTTCCAGCGTGAGGCGCTGGCGCAGGCTGAAGTAGATCGAGCTACCGGTAGCCGAGTAGTACTTGATGACGATGAAAGTGGTTTCGCTATCACTCATCATGTATCCTTTCTCTCTGTCCGAATTGTGTCACTGGCAGGTTTGCCAGGACAAGACAATCATGTCTTAATTACACAATAGTCTGATATATATATATCACTAATTTTTAAAAAAGTCAATAGTCTTATGTTATTTTTCGTATTTTTTTGCAATACCAATATAAAATACACCCCTGGCAAGGAGTATTTTATATTGGTCGGGATGACAAGATTTGAACTTGCGACCCCACGGCCCCCAGCCGTGTGCGCTACCAGACTGCGCCACATCCCGATACTCCCATTATATATGAAAAACCCTCTCGTTTCCGAGGGGGCATTTCGTCCCGTTCTTGGTGGTCAGCACACACTCAGCAGCGTCCAGTCGCGACCGTTTTGACGCAGGCAAAAGCTTCGTTCGCCGTCACTCATCGTCACGGTGCTCATCACACTCTCGCCGCGACGGGCGACGACACGGATGCCGCGGTCGATGAATTGATAGGTGCGTCCACCCCACTCCATCCGGCGTGGGATCGCCTCCATCTCGCGGCCAAAGCCGACTGCGGTGATAGAAACGGGACTGTTGATTGAATTGTTTTTCATAGCATACTCTCCTATGTTTACTGTGTTTGATGAAGTGGTGGAGTATGAACGACGTGGCCATTTCTCTGCCCCACTTTGTAGCGAGGAAATGTATACCAGTGGTCGCGAAAAGGAGGTTCCGGGCAGTCCCCAGAGTCTCAAGTGTAGAGGTTTGGAAGTGAAAACGAGCCGCGAACGGCGCGAGTACTTTCATAACCTGTCTTTAGTATAGCGTGGCGATTAGGTGCCCCGTCAACTCTAGAAATTTGCAAAAACTATCGTGAAAAAGCGGTTTTTGTGCGTGAAAATGGACTAATAATCTCCGCCGTTGACGCCAAAATATTCCTCGAGCGTTTCGATGCCCTTTGCTTTCATATCCTGCGCCGTCGTCACACCGACGTAGCGCCAGTGCCAGGCTTCTGGCTCGTATCCTGTGATCGAATACAGTCCCGTCGGATAGCGCTGAATATAACCGTACGCGGCGCCATGTTCGCGTAGCCAGGTGTATGCCGCTGTCGTACCGAAGCATTCGAGCACGCAGCTGCCAGCCTTCAGATCAGCGACGAGCCCCGTCTGGTGCTCGCTGTAACCCGGCCGCGCACTCACACGGTCCGCTGCCGCTTGCGATCCGTTCGCGCTCACCCAATAATCGTACGTTGCTACTTGATTTGCGTAGCTGCGATAACTACTTGAAATCGCAAACCCCACACCTGCAGCTGCCGCTGCGTCCATCATTGCGCGCATCTGCGTCGCCGCTTCGGCGCGCAGTGGATAGCCATCGACCTCTGTCAAATCATTTGGTTGCCAGGACAATGGCGCAAAGCAATGTTTTTTGTTGATCACAACCGATAGCGCGCTCGGATCGGCGACGCCGCAGTCACCAGAGCGAATCGCTGTTCCGCTTGGTTTGGTTTGTTCGGCCGTGCGCTCGGCGGCTTTTGCCTGCTCGGCGTGCGCTTTTGCCTCAGCTTCGGCTTTTTTTGCCTCGGCAATTTGGCGCGCTTGCTCGGCGGCGACTTTTTTCGCGAGCGTTGCCTTCCACTCGGTCAAAACGCTCTCGGCGTGAGCTTGATCGGCTTTTGCCCGCCAGTCGGTCCAAAAAAATACGCCGATCGTCACGATAAATGTTGTGATAAATACAACGAGTAATAGTCGCGAAAGGCGAGAAGATTGCTTTTCGCGCCGGATAGAGAGTTTTTGCGCATCGATTTTGCGCTCCACCGATTTTCGCATAAGGTTATTATAGCAAAAAACTCACGGCTGCCGTGAGTTCTTCTTGGTCGGGGGGAGAGGACGCGAACAGTCGACCTCACCGTACAGAACGGTGCGCGCTACCAACTGCGCCACACCCCGATGTAACTATTATACTCTCAGATTTGACGAAATGTTATCACAAGCGGCACGCGAACGGTGAATAAACAAAAAACACCCCGAGATGGAGTGTTTTTTGTGACGAAGCGCGATTAGTCGACGACTTCGACGCCCATGCTGCGGGCGGTGCCGGCGATGACTTTGACGGCGCCATCGAGGTCGATCGCGTTGAGCTGGTCCATTTTTGCATTGGCGATTTCTTCGAGCTGTGCGCGCGTGAGCTTGCCGACTTTGTCGACGTGCGGTTTGCCGCTACCCTTTTGGATACCGATTGCTGCACGGATCATGTCGTCAACTGGCTGGCCGAGGCTTTTCCAGGTGAACGTGCGATCTTCGAAGACTTGGATGTGGACGATGACATCCTTGCCCATGTCGCCTTTGGTTGCTTCGTTGAATGGATTGATGAAATCCATCATGTTGAGGCCCCACTGACCGAGGGTGCTACCAACAGGAGGACCTGCGGTCGCGCGACCAGCTGGGATGCGGAGTTTGAGATTTCCGATAACTTGTTTTGCCATAAAAAACTTTCTACGAGAGAAACCAGACGTTTCTCTCATCGCGCGGTGCAAGCAGATAAATTGCTTGGGACCGGCTGCTCTTTTCGAGCCCTTAATCTTAACTGCTAAATTATTGAAGCTATTTTGCAGTGCGTAACGATATGATTATACCCTATCGGGTGGGGTTTTTCAAGCGTGTTGACTAGGAAAGAGGCGGATAAATGGTTCCTGGCTCGACTTGCTCCATTTCGGAGTTGATGTCCCAGAGGACTTTGCCTGTCAGCCCGATGGGAGTTTCGGCGAGTTCACCAGTACTGAGTACGCCACGTATCTGGTAATCCGGGAAAGCGCGAGACAGGCTGTCCGCATAGCGGATGATGTCGTCTGCGATGCGAGGGAGCATGTCGATGTTTGGTGAGCTAGTCGAAACAGTGATCATCTGGCCGTCACCGAGCCCAACGACCGTGACATCGGGAATCTCGCTGGTGAGTTCGAGTGCAAAGCCAGCGATTTTTCCGAGAAACTCGATGGTTTTTTCGGAATTTTCGCGAACCGCCTCTGTTGAGCGATACATGTCCCAAACGAATATATTGTATTCCATAACGTTTAGTATAGGCTAGATGGGTTTTTTCGGGAAGGATTTTGCGGGAGGAGCAGGTGGTGCGATGTCGTCGAAGGCGGTTTGGATTGCTTCGCGGTAGCCGGCGCGGTCGTATTCGGTGACGAGCCAGCTACCGGCGTGGTTGAAACTGCCGGGTAGTGTCGAGGTTTTGAGATAGATGACGTCGGTGCCTGTTTTTTCGGCGAATTCTTGGCGGGCGAGCGAATTTTGGACGACCGCATCGTCATTGCTGCCGATATAGTATACCGGGACATCTTTGAGTGCAGGAATCTGGTCGTTGCTCGTCACTAGGGGTGGAATACCCTCGCCGATGCGACGAAGCTGGTTCACGGTGAGGCGTGTGCTGGTGGCGCTCGTATTGGTCGCGATGTCGTCCCATGTGTTCACGGAGGTCAGATCGTGACCACCCTCGAGCGTCGAAAAGGTATTGATCAGACCCAGCATGCCTTTACCGATACGAAATGAGCCGTGTTTGCTCAGCTCGATGAGGGTTTTTGCGGTCGGGTCTTTCACGCTGTCGCTATTGCTCGGGGTTGATTCGAGGATGAGGCCAGTGGTTTTGATTTTGCCATCGGCGACGGCTTTTTTGTAGGCGTCGCTCGAAATCATCTCGACCGTCGGATAAACGCCGAAGCTCGCGGCGTGAAATACGACGCCTTTGGTTTCGCCGGGTTGTGAGACGGTTTCGATTGTTTGGAGCGTTTTTTTGGTCAATTCTCGAGAGGTGTCGAGCGTGTACGCGGTGCCGTAGCTGGTCGCGACCACACAGCCACCGTGCGCTTCGACCTGCTCGCGTGTGTTTGCTGCCATGTACTGCGCGACGGGGAGTCCCATGCTGCTGACGGTGATGTCGACGAAGGAGCTTTTTTCGCAGGTTTCGGGGGTACTGATGAGTTTGGTGTCGGGGGCAACGCTTGGCTCGAGCGAGTCGGTCACAAGTGCGTCGAACGCGACAGCAGCGGTAACGGGCAGCGAGCCGACGAGGACTTGCGAGCCCAGGGCAAACGGCGTCAGGGCACAGACGCCGATTTTTTGCGCGAGCGAGAGCCGAAATGGCAGCACGTCGCGTTCGCTGAGTTGCTGGGGCAATTCAATCACCTTTTTATCGTAGCATAGATTATCATTGAAAAAAATAGTAAAATATGGTATAATGGAAAAGACCTACTACGAGAGGAGTAGAGGTGTTCGTTTCCATTAGGACGAAAGTCGTCCTGCTTATCGCCTTTCTTTTGGCAACGATGTCGTTCATTACGGCCCAACCCGCCCAAGCGGCGACGGTGTCGTGTACGTCGAGCACGCCCGTGGCGGCTCGTCCCCTCGTCCGTCGAGGCGACAACGGCTCATGCGTGACGGAGCTGCAGAAGCGGCTCAATACGCGCGGCGCCCGACTCGTCACTGATGGTCGGTACGGGGGCGGGACGTACGCTGCATTGACCGCGTACCAGCGTAGTCGCGGGCTCACGCCCGATGGCATCGCAGGTCGCGCGACCTGGAGCGCGCTGCTCGGCAGTACTCCGGTTACGCCCACGCCGACCCCCAAGCCGACGCCGGCACCGTCTCAGACGGGCTGGTCGATCTCCAAGGGGCCGAACCGGTCGTCGAAAGTCATGTTGACGTTCGATGACTGCGCGCCATCAGTAGCGCGGTTCCGCGAAGTGATCCTCGAGGCCGAGCGCCTCGGGATCAGCATCGTGGTGCTGCCGTATGGCCAGTGCCGGACGGTGGACGCGAATTTCGCGCTCGCCCACGGCCAGATGGTCGCCGGTCACTCGGTGACGCATCCGCAGCTGACCAAGCTGTCGCGCGCCGGTCTCATCCGTGAGATCGACGGTGTCAGTCGACGCAGTGGTGTCTTGCGCCCGCCGTATGGTGCCTACAACAGCACCGTGCGGTCGGTCATGGCGAGCCAGGGCATTCGTCTCTGGACATGGACCGTGGACACCAACGACTGGCGCGGCAAGTCTCGCACTCAGGTGGTCAGCTACGTCATCGGCAACTCCGCACAGGGGTCGACGGTGCTGATGCACATGAATCACGCGGCGTTCAACGCCCAGTCGATTCGTGAGATGAAGTCCGGTCTGAACCGGCGTGGGCTGCAGGTCTGCAGCATCAACGCGGGTCGTCAGGTCGCAAAGGCTGGCGGTCGGATCCCCGATCGCCTCGCCTGCTAACCAATCCTCTACCGCCCCCGGGAAATTCCCGGGGGCATTACCCTTTTTGAGCCCTAGCAACTTGCGTAGAAATTGCCCGCCGTGATCGAATCGAGCGTTTTGCCTGCTGTGACCGTGACGGTGAGCGGTGTCGTATAGTCACCCTGGCACATGTTGAAATTAATGTCTGCAGCCGTACCGTAGACGTCGCGCATGTATTTGTCATAGTAGCCGGTCATCGATGCGGCTTTTGCAGCGACGAGGTATTCACCAGGGGTAATAGCGATCGAATACTGCGAGGCGGACGTTTTGCCGGCGAGCGATGCGTCACAGACGACCTCGGCTTTGGTCGAGGCGTTGAGCGCACAAACCTTAAAATCAGCCGGGTAGCCCTCAGATGGATAGACGGCTTTGCCGGTGATAGTGCCAGTTGTGGCTTTTGGCGACTCTGTTTTGGCCGATGTGGTCTGCGACGTGGATGGCGTCTGTGCTGGCGTCGTCTCTGGGGTTGTATTGAGCCGCTGCACTAGGAAAAATCCGAGCACGCCGAGAATCAGCGCGACAATCGCAATAATGACAACTACCCCAGTAGAGCCGGTGGTAAATCGTTTGTTCATAGTTCCTCCCTTTTGGGGGCTACAGGTTGATGATCTTTTGATCATATACCATAAGCACAAAAAAAGATACAAGAAGCGATCGCACCTGTATCTTTTTTCGAAAAACTAGACTTTTTTGACCTGAAGCGCGTCGAGCTCGACGGGGGTGTCGCGACCAAACATACTGACCATGACTTTGAGCTTACCTTTGGCAGTGTCGATTTCGCTGACAGCGCCATCGAAGCCTTTGAATGGTCCGTCGACGATGTTGACCACTTCGCCCTCGGTGAAGTCGATTTGGTGCTTTGGATCTTCGACGCCCATGCGTTTTTTGATTTTAGCGACTTCTCCATCACTCACATGGGTAGGCTCGGTGCCGCTGCCGACAAAGCCGGTGACGCCTGGAGTGTTGCGCACGATGTACCAGGTTTCGTCGGTGAGTTTCATCTCGACCAGCACGTAGCCCTGGAAAATCTTCGCTTCGACAACTTTGCGTTTGCCGTTTTTGATCTGGATTTGCTTTTCTTTTGGTACCATAGCGTCAAAAATCTTGTCGGCCATATCGACCGCCTGGATGCGCTGACGGATAGAGTCGGCGACTTTTTCTTCATAGCCAGAGTACGTGTGGATAGCGTACCACTGTCGAGTTGAGTCATAACGATTTAGTTTGGACACGTGAACCTCCTAGTTTGATCCCATGATTACTTTGAATAATTGCGAAAACCCGAAATCGAGCACGAGAATAATGACGACGAAAAAGAGCGTAAAGAGCAGGAGCGCCCCTGTCATACCCCACGTACTGCGGCGGTCTGGCCAGCGGACTTGTTTGAGTTCGCTCCACGCACCTTTGAAGTAGTCGATGATCCCAGCGCCTGGTTTTCGGCGAACAGTGACGGTTGCGTCATCGATGAGCGTCTCTTTATTCGCTTTTGTGACTGCAGGCTTCGAAACGACCGGTTTTTTTGCTGGCTTTTTCGATGCTTTTGCGCTGTCACTGGCGGTGATTCGTGTCACCTTTGTTGCTGATTTGGATTTCTTTGATGTTGCCACGCTTGCCTCTCCCACAAATTAAAAAGTCTGGTTTGAACCAGACTGTCAAGTCTATACTACGCGTATCCCCGGCGTTTGTCAAGCCGAAAGGGGTTATTTTTCGGTGGGTGTGTCGTGAAATGGCATGACAAACGAGAATGTCGAGCCATGATTGAGGCGGCTTTTCATCTCGATCTGAACGTTGAGTTTTTTGGCGAGTTTGCGCGAAACGTAGAGGCCGAGCCCGGTGCCACCGGTTTCGCGCGTGCGGTAATCCTCACTGCGCCAAAATCGCTCAAAAATATGCTGTTGATCTGATTTGCTAATGCCGATCCCCGAATCTTTGACGGCAAACGTCAGCTCGTCGTCGTGTTTTTTGACAGAAACGACGATTTCGCCTTTTTTCGTATATTTGATGGCGTTGGTGACGAAGTTTTGCAGCAGCTCTTTGAGATAGAGGCGGCTCGCGGTGACTGATCCGAGTTGCGGCGAGAGGTCGAGGTTGAAATGCAGACCTTTGGCCTCGGCTTGTGGCGCATATTCGCTGTAGAGGTCGTGAATGAGGCTCGAGACGTCGATTTCCTCTGGTGCGTCGGCGACACCGCGCTCCGCACGGCTCAACGTCGAGAGGTCGTTGACCATTTTTGCGAGAAAGAGCACCTGATCGTGCGACAATTTGACATTTTCGGCGAGCGTGGCTTTCGGGATGTCGTCACGGCTCATCATCACCTGAACGTTCGAGAGACTCCCCTCGGCGATAGTGATCGGCGTGCGCAGCTCGTGGCTCACCACAGAGATAAACTCATCACGCTCTTCCTCGAGGGATTTTTGTTTGGTGATATCGCGTAGGATGATGATATAGCCGTCACTTTTGGCATTTGGATGGCTGTTGGTACTGCGAATCGGCGAATAAATCACGCTCAAATGTACCGTTTCACCAGAGATGACCGCGCTCAAATCCTCGCGCATCTCGACACTGCGCGCGGTGCGAAATGCCCGGACGAATCGAAACGGCTTGCTATCTTTGTCGGTGATCCGCACAATGCTATCGACAGGCTGGCCGGTGAGCTCGCTGTTGGTGTCGAGCAGGTTCAGGCATGCCGCGTTGTAGACTTGGATGATACCGTTGTTGTCGGTGCTGAGCACGGCGTCAGCGAGGTTATTCACAATGGTCAAGATACGGTCACGTTGCAATAGCTCCTCAGCTTGTGAGCGCGACAGTTCTCGGCGATCCACCGCTTCGGCCGCCGCGATTGTGCCGGTGATTTGCCCCACCACGATGATCGCGAGAAAATAGAGCCCGACGCGTGTCACGTACGTCGGATCAGTGACATTGAATAAAATATCCGCCGCTGCGACGAGAAATAGCAGCAATTCGCTCGCGATGAGCCCGCGTTTCCCGAGGTAAATGTATGAAGCAAAGAACAAGATCACCCAGCAGCCAATAAACGGCATGTCAAAGCCTGAAACGAGCATGATATATGCCACCGAGAGAATATGGTAGAGTGCGAGGCGAAAAAATTGCACCGAGCGCGAGCTGTTTTGGGCGAGAAACTGCCACATCCTGAGGAGGACCCA